>NZ_NPHZ01000002.1:0-133692 GCF_009690945.1 Rickettsiales endosymbiont of Trichoplax sp. H2 | reverse complement strand
AGAACAGCGAACAAAATTAATGGGTATTTATATGAGTACAATAAATATTAAAAATGAAAATATTGTACATTTAGCTGAAAGCTATTATAGAGCTATGCTTGCTAAAGATTTTGATTCCATGGGAAGTTACCTACATGACAATGTCCATTTTATTGGACCGCTTGCTGAAATGAGAGGGAAAGAAAGTGTAGTTCTTGCGGCCAATAACTTGAGTAAAATATTAACGGAGATTAATATACGTTCTAAGTTCTTAAGTGGTAACCAAGTTATGTTTGTCTACGATTTTTTATTTTCTACACTCAACCTTAATTTACGATCTGCTGGTTTACTAGATTTTACCAATGGCAAAATTTCAAAGATAGAGTTGTTCTACGATGGCAGACCTTTTGAAAAAAAGAAGGATGAGATTTTTATACAAAATAAATAATTTTATAATTTTATAACAGATATTTGGCAACCGAAGTGTTTTTGATTGTTATGAAAAGCTCTTCTACAACTAAAAAAGTTATTTGGGTTAGAATATGTGTCTATTTGTAAATCATCTACTTCACTGGCATTGCATTTGATAAGTTTGTCATAACAATATTTTGGTAAATCGAATAAGAATCTATTTTTATTAGTAGAATTTATGAAATAGTTTTTATTTAAAGGATTGTTATTCACAAATAAATCATAAAATTTTTTGTCTATTTCGTAGTTATGTTGTCTTATGCATGGTCCAATTGCAGCGTAAAATTCATATGCTTCATATTTTTTTAAGCTATTAATTGCATTTTCAATAACACCTGATAATGCACCCTTCCAACCAGCGTGAATTGCAACTACAATTCCATTTACCTTTTCCCATATTAATATTGGGACACAATCAGCTGTAATAACCCCTAGTAAGTTACCCTTTTTATTGCTTATAATCGCATCTCCTTCTATTTTGTTGATAGAATTGTTAGCAATAATTATTTTATTAGAATGAATTTGTATTAATTTTGTTAAGTTTTTTATGTTTGAATTAAATAATTTAGTTACTGTGATAAGGTTGTTTTCTACATTTTCAGTTTTATCTGAACAGTTAAACTTGCAATTTAAACTTTTATATTCATCAGAGCTAATACCACCATTTCTAGTGAAAAATCCATGTTCAACTCCTAGTTTTGTTAATAATTGAGATTTTAAAAAGATTTTTTTATCTAATTTTTTCATGTGAAACTGTAATATTGGCTAATTTACCTAGTAAAAATTTATTTATATAAATTTTCTTTATTTTTAGATTTGACATTATTGGTAGTTATATAAATTTTGAATGCTAAATATTGAAGTAATAATTGCTGTTTCTGCACGTAGTGTATAATTTCCCAAATTGACAAAAGTTGCATTAGTATTTTTTAACAAACTAATATCATTTGTAGAAAATCCTCCCTCAGGACCAATTAATACTAAAGTATCCTGTGTATAATCAATTTTTTTATTCAAGTCTAAAATATTTATAGAATGTTGATTTTTATTACATACAACAAAGTTTTTCATATTAACTTCTTTGAGGAGTATGTCTAGATTTAATATATTATGAATTATGGGGATATCAAGTCTTCCACATTGTTCTGCAGCTTCTTTTGCAACTAAAGAAAGCTTATTTAAATTAGTATTTTTAACAATAGTTCTATCAGTGATAATAGGATAAATCTCTTTTACATTTAGTTCAGTAGCTTTTTGAATAACTAAGTGATTATTTTGACGCTTTAAAAGTGAAAAAGCTAAGATTACGTTTGCTTTATTTTGTGAAGTACTAATTTGTTTTGTGGGCAATAATGTTGCTAGGTTTTTGTTTTTAATTTTGACTTTACAAATCCATTCTCCTGAAAAAATATTAAACGCTTTAATAGTTTCTTCATCTTTAATTCTCATAACATTTAATAAGTAATTCAAATTGGGCTTATTCAAAGGAATTTCTACTAAATGGAGAATTGGGCTTTCTATATATAACCTAATGTTGCTCATTATGTGAATTATTTAATGGATTTCTAAAACATCCCAACATAGTTTATCAGTTGTATTAGTAATTTTTTGTGATTCAGTTGAAGCATATTGAAAAACATCTTTTTTGGAATTAAGTAATTGAGTTTTAGAACTTTTTTTACTTTTAACTTTTCCTCTAATACTTAGTCTTGCGTATGCATTATCAAGTAAATTAACCATGTGATCATCTCTAATTCTTGCAGTTTGACCGCCCATAATAATTGCAACTAAATTACCTTCTGGTTTTTTTGCTGAAGTTGCAAGATTAAATCCTGATGCATTTATATAGCCTGTTTTTAAGCCGTCTATCCATTCATATCTTTGCAATACTCTGTTATGACCATGTATTTCTTTTCCCCTATATTTAAAAGATGTCATTGAAAAAAGATGATAATATTTTGGAAAATCTTTTTTAAGTGCTATTGCTAATTTTGCCATATCTCTTGCAGTCGTATATTGTTTTTCATGATGCAATCCATGGGCATTTTGAAAACTGGTGTCATTCATGCCCAGTTTTTTTGCTGTTTTATTCATTAGATTTATAAATTTTTTTCTATTTCCAGCAACTGATTCACCGAGTACTACTGCAGCATCATTAGCAGATTTTACTATTATTGCATGGATTGCTTTTCGTACAGTAATTTTATTACCTGCTTTTAAATCAATGTTACTCTTTGGTTGTTCTGAAGCATATTTTGACACTTTAAGTTTTTTGAGTGGATACAGTTTTTTATTCTTTAAAGCATCAAATGTTAAATAAAGTGTCATCATTTTTGTAAGAGAAGCAGGATATCTTTTTTGATCAGCATTCTTAGAAAAAAGAACTTTTCCAGTTCTAGAGTTTATTACTATGCTTGCATAATTTGAGGATTTTAAAATTGATGGAGTAATATCAACAGGTTTTGAATTTGCATTTATGTTGAGTAATGCAAATTCAAATAAAGCAAACAATAATAGAATTTTTAAAAAGACTTTCAACTACATAAGAATATAAAATTAAGTACAATAATACTTAAAATGGTGATATTATGTCAAGAATTTGTTTTCCATAAGGATCTTGCTGAATTTGAGTTATTTGTCCTCTTCCTCCATATGATACTCTAGCTTCTGCAATTTGGTCTAAATCAACTGAATTATCACTGCCAATATCTTCAGGTCTTACAATACCGGTAACAGTAATCTCTTTTAATTCAAAATTAACACGTATTTCTTGAGACCCTTTAATTAAAAAGTTACCATTTGGTAATATCCTAATTATAGTTGCAGCTATATTGGTTTTAATTGTTTCTTTTCTATCAATTTCTCCATCTCCAGAACTATCAGATTTAGAATTTAGGCCAATTAAATTATCTGGATTAGCAGGTATTTTATTCTTAATAGGTTTCTCTAAGCCAAAGAAATTAGGTAGACCCATACCTTTATCACTTTTTTTCTTTTTAGTTGTTTTGTTATTTAATTTAGCTTTATCTTCTATTACTATTTTGATTTTTAGAATATCTCCAACATCTTTGGCTTTTCTTTCTCTAAAAAAGAAAGTTTTAGAATTGGGTGTCCAAAGAGAATTGCTAGATGATGATTCTTCTTGGTTTTGAGTGCTCTTAGGATAATACTCATTTAGATTTTTTTTATCGTAAATGTTAACTTTATTTATTTTTGGTGGCTTTCCAACATTTTGAAGTTGATTAAACATTGATGTACATCCGGTTAGGTTAAAAGTTATACTAATGATTAATAAAAAATAAATATATTTAACTGGTTTATTTAGTTTATTAGTCATTTTTTCTTATTTCTACTATTGATGAATTTATTATTTTACCTATTACAATCTTATTTGTATCATGTACTTTTACTTTTATTATATTTCCTATTCCTCCAGAATCTAAAGCAGTGCCAGTTGTTTTTATTTCTAAATTATTTCTTAGAAAGAGTAATGTTATTAAGTCACCCTTAGCAATTACTGTTAGCTGTTTTATATCATTTGATTTAAATGTTCCACTTTGGCTAATATTTCTTTTTGTAACCATCCCAATTAGCTGATCTTTATCAATCACAATGCTTGACTTTAATGAATTTGTGTTTACATCATTCATCATAATATCATTTTCATCAATTACTTTTCCTTGTATTATCATGTTTTTTGCTACTGGCACTCTTAAGTATTTATAGTATACTCCATGCAATTTGTATTGTTTATTGTTTAAAGATACATATGCAATGAATTTTTCTTTACCAGAAATTGTTAAATTATTAAAAATTATATTATTTTTGTTAATTAAGTTACTATGAGTAGAAATTTTTATCTTAATATTTTGATATTTTACTTTTTTTTGAATTTCAGAAACAACTAAATTTTTTAATTCATCAAATGTAATAGACCAACATTTATGAATTGATAAAAATATAATTAAAAAATAAGTAAAAAAATATTTCATTTAAGTATTATAAAATTATTAGCTTTTTATCCTAACTACATCATCTAGCATCTTTTCTGACGTTTGTATTACTTTGGAATTCATAGAATATACCTGTTGTGATTTTATTAAATCAGTCATTGTTGTTAGCGTATTTGTATTTGATGCTTCTAAAGAACCTTGTTTAATTTGAACGCCTGCAAAATCTCCTTCAAATGGATTGCCTTCAATGGGATCTCCAGAAGAATTTGTAGCTTTAAATAATGAATTCCCTATTTGTTCGAGTCCTTGAGGATTGATAAACTTAGCTAAATTAATTCTACCTAATACATTAGGGGCAGCGGTATTTTCATCACCGAGTAATTTAACTTGTATTTCTCCTTTTTCAGTAATTTTAATTGTATCTTTTACATCTGGTGACACGTTGACTTCAGGATCAACAATATACCCGTTTGCTGTAATTATTCTGCCCTCATTATCTAGTTTAAATTGACCATTTCTAGTATATGCTTGTTCTCCGTTAGGAAGATTAACAACAAAAAAGTTATTTCCAGTATTATCAATTATTTGAAGACTTAAGCTATCTTTAGATCGTTCAATGCCCTCTCCTGGAGCAAAATTTATTGATGTTGCTCCTATACCAACACCAGTTCCATATTGAATGCCTTGAGAATAATATTCACCCTCAGTCTGATTGCCGGTTCCAGCTGCTCTTTCAGTTTGGTAAGGAAGTTCATTAAATTCAGCAATACTTTTTTTAAATCCAGGTGTATTTGAGTTAGCTAAGTTATTTGCTGCAGTATCTACCCTTTTTTGTTGTGCTGACATCCCTGTAGCTGCAATATTTAAGGCTCTAAAGTTAGACATAATATCTCTCCGTTTATTTACTAATTAATCTAAATGAATTTCTTTGCATGGTATATACATCACTAATTAAATTCGAACTCATTGAAAATTTTTTTTGTAAATCAATCAATTTTGTAGTTTCTATTATAGGCTTTGAATTAGATTCTTCTAAAAACCCTTGAAGTAATTGAAAATTTTCTGACGGAATTGGTTCAAGTGTTGTATTAAAATAACCATTACCAGATTTTCTTAGAAATTTTAGATCAGAGAAGTTATACACGCCAATAACTCCTATTAGTTCATTAGATGAATATATATTACCATTTTTATTAATAAACACATTGGAGTTTTGTAGGGGTATTGCTATTTGGTCACCACCATCAGATAAAACATAATTACCTTGTTGGTCAATTAAAATTCCCTCATTATTAATTAAAAAATTACCATTTCTTGAATAAGATATGCCATTCTGAGTTTCAATCATAAAAAAACCGTCTCCATTAATAGCAATATTAAAAGGATTATTAGTTTGTTTTAGGCTACCTGCAGTAAAGTCAGGTATTGATGCTATATCATCAGGCATTTTTAAATTATCAATTTTATCTTTAGAAGTATAACTTGACATTATTTGTATATCTCTTTTAAAACCAGATGTGTTTGCATTAGACATGTTATTAGCTGTTATACTTAACTCATCATTTAATGCGATTTGATTAGATAATGTTGTGTATATACTGTTATCTGTACTATAGCTCATAGGTAATGTTGTAAGCATGATCAATAAACAAACTATAATATTACTAAAGCTTAATTTGTTAATTCTGTAAAAAAGACACTTATTTAATAATTCAATAATATTTTTCATCAAGCCACTTTCAAAACTAATTTAAACCATAAATCTAAAAAATAATTTATTCAAGTGAAAAAGGTAATTTATTTTGAGTTTTTATTTTAGTTTTATCTTCTAATAAAGCTCTGTTTTTTTTATTTTGAACACTTTTTAATTGGCCATGAATTATTCCATCATATAGTTCAATTTTAATTAATTTATCTTTTTTTAACTCATTACAAGATTTAATTAATTTATTATTTTTATAATCTCTAATAAGAGAAAATCCACGCTTTAAAATATTTTTATGGTTATATGATATTAATAATTTTTTATTTGATAATAAATTATCAGACATTTTATTTAATTTATTTTTGTAGAGTTCGTTAATACGCCAAACTGAATTGCTTAATTTATCTTGGTTAGTAATTATTAAGCGATGTAAATTTAAGGAAGATAATTTTAAAGAAGTTAATTTCCAGTTATAAAGTTTATATAGAGAATTAAACTTAACATCTAGTAATACATTAAAATTTTTAAACTTATTTCTTAAATTTTCAAGATAGTTGGTAGTGCTACTTAAATTTGTTAATAGGCTTTTTAAAAGTGTTGACTTATAATTTATAAGATTTGGTAAAATATTATTTAAAGTTATTTTAAATTTATTTAATTTATCAATAATTTGAGATTTATCTGGTGTAATTAATTCAGCTGCAGCTGTTGGAGTTGGAGCTCTTTTATCTGCTACTAAATCAATTAAAGTTGTATCGCTTTCATGACCAATTGCTGATATTATTGGAATTGTAGAATTAAAAACAGCGCGTACAACTATTTCTTCATTAAAAGGCCATAAATCTTCAATTGATCCTCCGCCTCTAGCCACAATTATTATATCTGGTGAAGAGATATTTTTTGGTAAATTATTCAGACCTTCAATTGCTTCTACTATATATCCTGCAGCTTCATTACCTTGAACAATAACATCCCATATTAGGGTTTTTATTGGAAATCTATCTTTTAATCTATGTATAATATCTCGAATAACGGCACCCTGAAGTGATGTAACAATAGCAATTTTTTGTGGAATTTTTGGTAATCGTTTTTTATATTTTTCATCAAATATTCCTTCTATAGTCAATTTTTTTCTTATTTCTTCAAGCTTTGCAAGCAGTATACCTTCACCAGCTAATTTAATATTCTTTATTATTATTTGATAATTTGACCTTCCTGGATAAGTACTAATGTTGCCTTCGCAGATAATTTCCATGCCGTCTTCTAATTGAATTGGTAACTTAGTAGCAATATATCTCCAGCATATTGCATTTAAAACTGCATTTTCATCTTTTAATGAAAAATAAATATGTCCAGAACTTGCAATTTTAATTCCAGATACTTCACCTTTAATTTCAATATTTTGAAATGAGCTTTCAATGTATTGCTTTATAATTAATGATATTTCAGTTACTGTGAATGGAGTGTTATTTTTTATTGGATCTTTTTTGATAATACTATCTTCTTGAAAAAGCATTTAAATTTATTGATGAATTAAATTTTAAAATATAATATCGTACAGATAGTATTTTAACTTGTTAAATATATCACTGTAAATAATAAATTATGAATAAAAAATTATTATTAGGAATTTTAGGAGTTATATTTTTTTGTATGGCAGCTCATTCAGAGCAGAATCAAGAAAATAAAAATATTTTTATAGTGAAAGATATTAAAACTTTTTATGATGCAGGCAATCTCACTGATTCAATAGATATTGCAAATGATAAGGCTATCGTTAATGGTTTCAAATATTTGGCCTATCGAATGATTCCATCTAGTTTTAAAAATAGAATATATACTATTCAAGAGGCTGAGATTATTAAAACTGCTAAAGAAGTTTTCCCTATTAAAGAAAGAATGACTAATCATTCATATATGGCGACAGTAGATATTGAATATGAGCCACAAAAGGTAAAGGATTTATTTAATAAATATGGAATAAGGTATAGAACAAGTTATTCTGAAAAAATATTATTTATACCGATATTTGATGATGAAGAAATTTTTCTTCACAGAGATTGGAGGTGGAAGTGGCTAAATTTAGATGCAAATTTTGGATTGTTAAATTTTAACATTTTTAAAAATAATATTTCTGTATCTTTGGAAAACAAGTATTCTACTTTATTTGAGCCTTATTATAAATTTGATCATATAATAAAAGATTATAACATTAAAAATTTAGTAATTGTTTTTGCTGAGTTAAATAAACAACAAATTGAAATGACAATTAGAATTTTAAATCCTCAAGAAGATGAATTAAAATATTTAATAGTTACTAAAAAATTTAATGAGAGTGATCAAAATTTCTTCAATAGATCTATAAATGAGCTTTTAGATAAATTTGATTCAGAATTAAAAGGTATAAAATCATTTGATCAAAACATTATTTTTACTTCTAAGGTTAAAGTTAATTCATATAATCCTACGTTATGGTCTGCTATTAAAAATAAATTAAGTAACATTAAGCAGTTAAAAAGTTTTCGTATATTGACATCAACAGTTGATACAATGGAAATTGAATTAAATTATGTTATTCCGGTGCAAAGCTTTAAAGAAATATTATCACTAAATGGTTTATCATTAAGTAAAAAAAGTAACGAGTGGTTTTTAGCTTTAAACAATATTTCTCAAAAATGAAGTGTAAATTAGGAGCTAGGCATGGTAATGTCATAGGTTTAACTGGCAATATTGCATCAGGAAAAAGTTTAGCTCTTGCGGTATTTAGAAAAAGTGGATTTTTAACCTTTTCATTAGATAATTATGTTCATAAAATAATGAATGAAAATACTTCTTTAAAAGAAAAAATATGTATAAAGTTTCCTAATTGTGTTATTAATGGCAATATATCAAGAAGCATTTTGGGTGACATAGTTTTTAACAATAAAACTGATATGGTAAGCTTACAAGAAATGATTGTTCCTTATACAAAAAAAAGAATTGAGGAAATATATAATATGATTAATAAGAACAAATCTCGTTCTGCTGTTATTGAAATACCACTTTTGTTTGAAAAAAATAGAGAAAAATATTTTGATAAAATTATTTATTTATATTCTTCAACTAAAACTATGTTAAAGAGATCTTTAAATAGAAAGAATATGAATAGAAAAAGATTTTTTGATATTTTAGAAAATCAATATAATAAAGAAGAAGTTATTAATAAGGTAGATTTTTTAATTTATAATGAAAATAAACATTATTTATTTAAATATTTAAAACAAATTATTCATTATGGTAGATTTAAGAGAAGTTATATTAGACACTGAGTCTACAGGCTTAGATTATAAACAGGGTGATAGAATAATAGAGATTGGTTGTATAGAATTAATTAATAAAGTTAAAACTAATAACTATTTTCATACTTATGTTAATCCAGAAAGAGGCGTAAGCAAGGGTGCATATAATGTTCATGGTATTTCTAGTGATTTTTTAAAAGACAAGCCGTTGTTTAGAGATATTGCAAAAGAATTTTATGACTTTATAAAAGATTCAATATTAGTAATTCACAATGCAAAATTTGATATAGGATTTATTAATAATGAGTTTCAAATGATAGGTATGTCAAAAATATCAATTAGTAATGTTGTTGATACATTAATGATTGCACGGAAAAAATTTCCAGGATCACCAGCAAATTTAGATGCTCTATGTAAGAGATTTAATATTAGTTTAGATAAAAGAGATAAGCATGGAGCTTTAATTGATTCAGAGTTGCTTGCAATGGTATATGTGGAGTTAATCCTTGGTGAACAAACTAAATTAAAATTTCGATCTGATGCATCTAAAAATTTAAATAATTCTATTAAAGAAAATTTTCCTAGTAGATCATTTAATTTAACAGAAAAAGAAGATACTTTGCATAAGGAGGTGATTAAAAGTATTCCAAAAGCAATTTGGAAAGATTATAATTAAGTTTATTCGTTAATAATATTCTTTGACTTTATTCGTTAATAGAATATAAGTTTAAAAGAAAGAGTGCCCGTAGCTCAGCTGGACAGAGCGTTAGACTACGGATCTAAAGGTCAAGGGTTCGAATCCTTTCGGGCACACCAAAGAATTAGGAGTTTAGTATGAAAAAAGTTATTTTATCAGGTTTAATTATAATTATAGTTATAGTATCTAATTTCGTTTTTAGATATCTGCATGTTCAAAATATTAATGATAAATTGCAATTAATCACGGTTAAATTATCTGAAAAAGGTTTGAAATTTACATATGACAAACTTATATATGAGGGATGGTTTTTTTGGAATATAAGTGGAAAAGTTTTAAATCCAAGTTTTTATCAAGAAAAACATGGTATAAGTGACCAATCAAGTTTGGATTATATTAATTTTCAAAGCTCTTTATTTAATAAGACTTTATCAATAATTTTTGCAGATAATATAAATACAATTATTAAAGATTCAGGTGGAGAGAGTAAATATATTTCTACTTTTTCTGAAAGTCCTAGAGCTGATTTCGTATTTAAAGGTTATTTTAAAAATATGGGTAATAACCTCTTATTGAGTAACAATTTAGAGGAAATATTTACAGATTATTTTAAATCTGTTAGTTATAATTCGAGTAATCATGTTGCTAAAAAAGTCAATCCTGATGGTTCTGAAGAAAAAATTTATTCAATTGATAAAACTATTGTCAAATTAATTAACCTAAGTTCTGTTCAGCATAAGGGAATAAAATTAAAGTTAGAGGTTGATAAGAATAAATATTTCAAAAATAATTCTGAAGAAGATTTTTATAATTACTTTGCAGAAATTGGTGCTAATAGTACAAATTTGAATGTAGATGTGTTATTTAACTTTGAAGATGATTCAAAATTAGAATTAATTGATGGAGTAATTTTAGAGAATGTTAAGCCAACGTATAAGTTGATAAGTCATGAATTTAAATTTGATTCTGATTTGTTTAATTTTGATTTAGCAGGAAATATGGTAATTAATAAAACTAATATTTTACCATTTTTTGATTTAAATTTTAAGGTTGATAATTTCTCAGGGTTAGTTGATTTTTATTCAAATTTTTATAATAAATTTGTTATAGATTCTGGAATTAATAAGGTTTTAGCTTTAAAAGAGATAAGAGAAAAAGAAAAAAATGCTATATTAAAAACAGCAGAACAAATTTTAGAAGAATCTTCTCATGCAAAGAAATATGACTTTAAGATTGTAAATCTCAAAGACAAAAAGGTTAAAATTAATGATTATTCAATTAATAAAGTTAGTAGTATTTATAATTCTTTTTTATCAGAAGGAGTTAATGATGTAGATAATAATATTATCCAGAAATAATTTATATGTAATTTTAGGATTAATTATAAATGGATGTATTAGATTTTATTTCAGCACAACAACATAAATTAATTTTGGATACTTTAGGGACTGTAAAGTATATATCACAAGGTATATTTACAACATTATTTTATTCAATTTTGGCAGCATTTTTTGGTATTATATTAGGTTCTTTACTTGCAATATTAAGATATACAAATAATATTTTATTGGTTTTGGTTGTTAAAGTGTACACGTCAGTGATACGTGGGACTCCATTTTTACTGCAATTGTTTTTTATCTATTTTGCTTTGCCAGGTTTGCTGAAAATTAATATACCAATTTTTGTTGCAGGGATTGCAGCTCTTTCTATAAATTCTGCAGCTTATGTAGCTGAAATAGTTAGAGGAGGAATTGATTCAGTAGATAAGGGACAGGTTGAAGCAGCTAAATCACTATCTATTCCTTATTTCTCCATGATGTTAGATATTATATTGCCTCAAGCTTTAAAATCTATACTTCCTTCTCTTATAAACGAAGTAATAAATCTAATAAAGGAGTCCGCAGTAATAGGTATAATAGGTGTAGCAGATTTAATGAGAAGGGCTCAAATTATAGCAGCTGAAAAATATGATTTTATAACGCCTTTGTGTATTGCTGGTATAATTTATTATTTGTTAATTTGTGTTATTGCTAGATTTGGAATAATGGTTGAAAAAAAGCTTAAATGATAAAAATAGTTAATTTAACAAAGAAATATGAAGATACAAAAATTTTAGATGATATTTCTTATTCATTTACAAATGGGAAGGTATACTCTATTATTGGGTGCTCAGGTAGTGGCAAATCTACTTTTTTAAAATGCTTAGCAAATTTAGAAGGAATTGACCAGGGAGAAATAAGATATGGTGACATAAAGAAAAATAAAATAGGTTTTATTTTTCAGAATTTTAATCTTTTTAATAATATGACAATTCTTGATAATATTATATATGCTCCTCAAAAAGTATTAAATATTAAAAAAGAAGAGGCGATTGATTATGCACGCAAGCTTTTAAAAAAAGTTAACCTTGATATTTCTATTGAAAATAAGTATCCCAATTCTATTTCAGGTGGACAAAAGCAGAGAGTTGCAATAGCTAGGACGCTATGTATGAAACCTAAAATTATTTTATATGATGAGCCAACTTCAGCATTAGATCCTGAGAATACAGCTGAAGTGTTAACTGTGATAAAAGACTTATCTAAATCTAAGGGTTTACTTAGTATAATAGTTACTCATCATATGAAGTTTGCGGAAAGTATATCAGATAAAATTATTTTCTTTGAAAATGGAAAAATTATTGAAGAAAATAATGCAAAAGATTTTTTTATTCAACCTAAAAATAAAAGGTTAAAGGAATTTTTGTCTAAAACTAGTATGGTGAGTGAAGATTAACAGGTACCAATTTTATCTACTTCTTTTTTTTGCAATATTTTTATCAGCGGATATTGTGTTTATTTTTATTGCAAAAAATCTATATTCTAATAATACTTTGAAAGTTAATAGTGAATTAGATAATAGTCAATTATATAATTTTTTTCAAATAAGGTGTGAACCAACAAATGAAAAAAATATTTTTAATTTATTACTAAAATTTAATAATAATATATTAATGGAAAAGGTTGCAATACAACTATATAATGTAGAAAATAAAAAAATAATTGATAATTTTGTTTATAGTAATTTGCATAATAATTATTATAAATTTAAAATTAATTCACTAGAAACTAAAAGATTGATATTAAGAATAAATTTAAATAGTTCTTTTAATAAAAGACATTTTTTAGCCTATAGGGTAATCTTGCACAAAAATAAATATGAGATTACACAAATAAATTAAGATATGTTTCAGTATTCTAATAATAAAACAGTGAATTATGAGATCAATAAAATTTACAGTACAATTGTTGATGTTGAAAGGTATCCAGAATTTATTCCTTGGTGCAGTGGTGCAAGGATTATTTCTGTTGAAGAGAATTTTTTAATTGCAGATCTTATAATTTCTTTTAAGGGTATAAACTTAAAATATACTTCAGAGGTTTATATTGAAAATGCAATAGATCAAAGTGGAGAAGCTATTGTGAGGACAAAAATGGTAAAAGGTCCTTTTAAATTTCTTGAGTCAAAATGGAAATTGAAAAAAATTAATGAAAAAACTACGAATATTAATTTTGATATTAAATTTTTATTAAAGTCTATATTTTTAGAAAAGATATTAAGTCCATTTTTTAAAAATGCATGTTCTAAAATATTAAATTCATTTAATGATCACTTGAAAAAATCAATTTAATATTTTATGTGTAAAACAAAAAAGAAGAAATAATAAAGAAAAAGTGTTAAAATTCAATCAAGTTTTCATGTATATAATGCAAATATGACAAAGATTATAGGGATTTTAAATTATAATGATAATTCTTTTTCAGATGGTGGAAATTATTCTGATCTTAAGAGAGCAATTGACAGAGTAGATGAATTATTTAGAGAAGGGGCTGATATAGTTGATATTGGTGCTAGTTCTACCTCATATAATGCTCCTTTAATTTCTGAAGATGATGAATTAAGAAAACTAACTCCATTGTTGAATAAAATTAATTTGAAAAATATCAGTATAGATACTTATCATTATAAAACTATGCAATATGCAGTGAAAAAAGGAGCTAGTTATATTAACGATGTAAGTGGTGGAAAAGATCCTAGAGTATTAGAATTGGTTGCGTCAAATTCAGATTTAAATTATATATGTATGCATAGTCTTACTTTGCCTGCTGATAAGGCAATAAGAGTTAAATCAATTGATGAAATATATGAATGGGTTGATAATAAAATTGAAGAATGCAAAAGATTTGGTATTGAAAAAGAGCGACTTATAATTGATCCAGGTATAGGCTTTGCAACTGATACAAAGCAGACAATTCAGTTATTAAGAGATGTTAAAGAATTGAAAAATTTTGACATCAAAATTTGTATCGGGCATTCAAGAAAATCATTTTTTGAATCTATTACTAATTGTGAGCCTATAGAAAGAGACATAGAAACTCTTGCAGCTTCACTTTATTTAGCTTTTAATGAAATTGATTTAATCAGAGTTCATAATGTGGATATGCATAAAAGAGGTCTTAACGTATTTAATAATTTATTAAAAGGATGTAATTAAATTATGCCAAACTTATTTTTTGAAATTTATTCTGAAGAAATGCCTAGTGAAATGCAAGAATTTGGTGCTTCTAAAATTTATGATTTATTTATTAAAAAATTAAACAAGGTATTTCAAATTAATCTCAGTGGAGAATATTTTTTTACACCAAAAAGAATAGGAATATATATATCAGAAATTCCAGATGTACTTTGTGGAAGTGATGTTGAAATAAGGGGACCTAAAATCAATGCAACAGACAAAGCAATTCAAGGGTTTTTAAGTAAGTATAAAATAGCTGATGTATCTAAACTCATTCAAAAAGGAGAGTACTATTTTTTCAAAGAAAAGTTTGTAACAAAAGATTCTAAAGGTATATTAAAATCGCTTATAGAAGATATTATTACATCTTTTAATTGGCCTAAATCAATGAGGTGGGGTGATTATGATATTAGATGGATTAGGCCAATTCACTCAATGATTTGTATATTTGACAAGACAGTATTACCAATCAAATTTGGACATATTATAGCAAGTAATAAGATTAAGATTAAAGATAAATTTATAATTGTAGAGTCATTTAAAGATTATAAGGAGAAGTTTGAAGAGATAAAAGTTTGTATATTTCAGGATAAGAGATTAAAAATTATAAAGGATCAAGCAAAAGCGCTTTGTAAACAATTTAATATATCGTTGATTGAAGATAATAATTTATTAAAGGAGGTATCTAATTTAGTTGAATCGCCTTATGTTGCAATTGGTAAAATTAAAAAAAGGTTTATGAAATTACCTAAGGAAATTTTGGTATCCATGTTGAAATTTCATCAAAAGTATTTAATGACTGAAGATAATAATGGTAATTTAGCACCTTACTTTATAATTGTTTCAAATGGAATGACAAATGATAATTTAAAAACAGTTATTAATGGTAATGAAAAGGTTTTAAGGTCAAGATTAGCAGATGCTGAGTATTTTTATAATCAAGATTCTAAAACTAAACTTATAGATAAGTTTGATAAATTAAAGAAAGTCACTTTTCATCATGAAATAGGTAGTTATTATGATAAAATAAGTGATGTTAAAAAAATTGCTTTAAAACTTGCTGATAAATTACAAATTGATGATAAAGAGAATATTAATCGCGTATCATTATTAATTAAATCAGATTTAGTAACGGAAATAGTAAATGAATTGCCTGAATTGCAAGGTATTGCAGGTTATTATTATGCTTTAAATGACAAAGAATTGCAAGATGTTGCAAATGCTATAAAGGATCATTATCTACCTCAAGGTCCAAGCGATCCTGTGCCAAATTCTCGTTTAAGTATAGTGATGGCATTAGCAGATAAAATTGTTACTTTAAATTCAATGTTTGATATTAATATTAAGCCCACTGGTTCAAAAGATCCGTATGCTTTAAGAAGGGCTGCTATTGGTATTATAAGAATTATATGTTCAAATAAATTGAAAATAGATTTAAAAGATCTAATAGATAAAGAAGTGATTAAATTTATTAATGATAGAGTGAATATTTTATCAAATAGTGAAAATAATATTTATTCAATTGATTTAAAATATATTAAGAATGCTATATAAATTTAGTAGATTTTATCTTTATAAAATTGCTCTTTAAAAACTTTTTCTTGCAAATTTTCACCCTTATCAAATAATATTGTTTTCTCAATACTAAAATCTATACAAACCTCTACTGATTTAATGTTTCTGGTTTCACTAGAATCAGCTACTGCACTTACTGGTCTTTTTTTGAATTCTAAAATTTCAAACTTTATTGTGCTTTTGTATGGAATTAATGCTCCATTCCATCTTCTAGGTCTGAATGGACTTATTGGTGTAAGTGCTAGAATATTTGCGTTTAGAGGTATGATAGGTCCATATGCTGCAAAATTATAAGCAGTGCTTCCTGCAGGTGTTGAGATAATAATTCCATCTGCATAAAGAGAATCCATTCTTATTATATCATCAATTATTATTCTAATTTTTGCTATTTGGTTTGTTTCTCTTAATAATGATACTTCATTAAATGCATGTGCTTGTGTTACTTTATTATCATCTGTAGTGACGATCATTTTAAGTGGGTAAAGTTTTACACTTTGTGCATGATTGATTCGTGTAGTAAGGTTGTTTGTATGATATTCATTTAGTAAAAATCCTATAGATCCACGATTCATTCCAAATATTTTTGGCTTAAAGTTTTTAGTTGCATGAAGTGCTCTTAACATTTCTCCATCGCCTCCAAGAGTTATTACAATGTCGAAGTTATCAATTTTTTTAAGATCAAGTTCTCTTAAATTATATAGTTGTCTTAATTCATGAAATGCTGTTTCAGCTTTTTCAGATTTTTTATCATATAGGCAGCCAATATTAAGATTTTCTATCATAAAAATTTTTTATATTATAAACTTGATAGTATATAATTACACAAAATTAAAAAAAATACATAAAATATGGATGATGAAAAGTATATTTTTAGTAATAGTGACTTAACTATATGGCAAAAAGAAATAAAAAATATTAAAAAAATAGATTTAAAAACAAATTTAGATACTCAAGATTCTTTTAATAAGAGGTTTGAGGTCAAAAAATTAACTCAGAATAAATATAATTTTAATTTAACTCAAAATTCTAAAAAAATTAATGTTATAAAATTTGGAGATCAAAGCAATTTAAATAGAAAATTAAGATCAAATATAGCTAAAGGTATAATTATAGTTGATGCTGAATTAGATTTACATGGTTGTTCGACTAATAATGCTTATAACAAGCTAATTAATTTTTTAAATGATTCTATAAGTCAAGGATATAGAAAATTATTGATTATTACTGGTAAAGGAGTAAATTCTCCAAATAAAGTGTCGATAATTAAAAAGAACTTTTTTGATTGGATTCAAACTTGGGAAATGCAAGCAAATTTATTATATATTGATTATGCTCATAAAAAACACGGTGGTGACGGGGCATTTTATGTTTTTTTAAAAAAACAGAGTTATGAAAATATTGTTGACTAGGCCTTATAATTTGGCTTTAAATTCTAGAGATAAAATAGTAAATTTAGGTGAAAAACCTGATATAATACCATTAATTAACATCAAATATATTAATAAAAAGATTATCGATGATAATTTTCAATATATCATTCTAACTAGTCAAAATGCTGTTGTTTTTTTTCAAAAAAATTCTTGGATGAAAAATAAAATTATTTTAACAGTAGGAGATACGACAAAAAATTTATTAATGCAACTGGATTGTAAAAAAGTATTTTTATGTGAAAAAGATGTATTAAGTTTAATAAATTCTATTTGTAAAACAATAGATAAAACCTCTAATATTTTATATATTTGTGGAGACCATTTGTCTTGTGATTTAAAAGAAGAGTTAAAATATTATGGATATGATAATGTTATTTCACATGTTATTTATAAGTCTGAAGCGGTAAAGTCATTAACAAAAAATCAAATTGAAATAATAAACAATGATGTTGGAATTATTATGTTTTACTCTTCAAGAACTGCAGAAATATTTTTTAGTTTATTTAAAAAATATAAATTTTTTACAGATAATAAAGTTGCTATTTGTATTAGTAAGAAATGTGCTCAACATATCTTGCAATTAAAATGGAAGGATATAAAGATTGCTAGTTATCCTAATGAAAACAATATGATGGAGTTGTTATAAGTGTTTGAATTCGCTTATAAAGGTAAAATAATTTGCATATATGGTCCAACTGCAGCATATAAAAGTAAATTTGCAATTTCCTTAGCTAAAGATATAGGCGGAATAATTATAAATGCAGATTCACAGCAAATATATAATCAAATACCTATTTTAACATCGCAACCAAGTGAAGAAGAATTAAATTTAGCTAAACATAAGTTTTATGGAATTATAAATCCAAATAGAAAATTTTCTGTATTCGAATGGCTTGAAATTGTTGTTAAAGAGATTAATAGTTCTTTAGCTCAAGGATTAAATCCTATATTAGTAGGAGGAACAGGTTTGTACTTTTCTTGTTTAATTAATGGGATAGCAGATATACCTGAAGTAACTAAAAAAACAAAGACAGAAGTACTGTCATTAACTGAAGCAATGTCAAATTTTGAGTTGCATGAGCTGCTAAGTAATTATGATAAAAAATTGTCTGAAAGACTAAGTATTAATGATAGAGTAAGAATTTTAAGAGGGTTAGAAGTGTTTTTTGAAACAGGTATTTCTATTTTAGAGTGGCAAAAATCTAATAAATTATTTTTTGAAAAAGATAATTTTACTAATATATATATATGTCCAAATAGAGAAATATTATATAAAAATATCAATACTAGATTTTTAAGAATGCTTGATTGTGGTGTAGTAAATGAAGTTAAAACGCTAATAAAAACATATAAAATTGATGAATTACCAAAAATTATTGGCCTCTCAACTATACATCAATATAATTTGAATCAAATTTCTTATGATGAAATGATATTGAAAGTTCAAAGATTAACTAGGAATTATGCTAAAAGACAATATACTTGGTTTAATAATAAGTTTAAGCATAATAGTATTATAAAAGAGTATAATTAAATAATGATAGTTAATAAGAAAATTTTATAAGTTGTATTAAAAAAATTTTATAATATAATATAGGGGTAAAAGAATCAAAAAATGTTGAGTTATAAATATGTCTAATTCTTTTAAAACGACTCTTCTTAGTGTTTTAGCAGTTATAATAGTGCTTGCATTATTTTTTTTATTTAAAGCGAATGATGATGATATTAGTATCAATAATAACAATTTAGTCGTTGGTGTCAGTCCTGATTATCCACCATTTGAGTTTACTAAAGATGGTAAGATTGTAGGTTTTGATATAGATTTGATAAATGAGATTGCTAAAACAATGCATAAGGAGGTAAAAATTAGGGAAATGGAATTTTCCTCTTTAATTCCGTCATTGAATTCTGGAGAGGTTGATTTGATCATGTCTAGTATTTCAAGAAATTCTGATAGATCTGAGAATATTGATTTTTCAGAGCCATATTATGCAAGTGCTTTTGCTATAATTGCTAAAAATGACCAGGATTTTAGTTCTTTGGAAGATTTACCAAATGATGCTAAAGTAGGCGTTCAAACAGGTACTACTATGGAGAATTTTGTTAATAACTATAATGACTCAGTTGATAAATCTTTAAAAATTATATCATTGGGTTCTAATTTTATTTTAATAGAAAAACTTAAACTTGGTGAAATTGATGCTTTAATTGTGGAGGATGCTCAAGCTTCTAGTTTTGTGAAAAATATAGTAGGTTTAAAATCTAATGCTATTGAAGACAACGTATATATTGATGAAGAAGAATCTAGTTATGTCATTGGTTTAAAGAAAGGCTCTAGTCTTACTGAAAAGGTTAATCAAGCAATTGAAAATCTTAATAATAATGGGCAAATTGATTTGCTTTTAAAAAAGTGGCATTTAAGATAAGGATCTTGTAAATGGGATTTAAATGTGGAATTGTTGGTTTGCCTAATATTGGTAAATCAACTTTATTTAACGCTTTAACTAGTACTCAGAAGGCAAGTGCAGAGAATTATCCATTTTGTACTATTGAGCCAAATAATGGTATTGTTTCTGTTCCAGATAATAGGTTAGTAAATTTATCTAATATTGCTAATTCAAAAAAAATTATACCTACCCAAATAGAATTTGTTGATATAGCTGGTATTGTCAAAGGTGCAAGCAAAGGTGAAGGATTAGGAAATAAATTTTTATCTCATATTAGAAATGTAGATGCAATTGTTTATATGGTAAGATGTTTTGATAATAATGATATTACTCATGTTGAAGGTAATACAGATCCAATTAGAGATACTGAAATTATAGAAACGGAATTAATTTTAGCAGATATAGAAAGTTTAAATAAGCAATTCATCACTATAGAAAAAAAAGCTAAACAGGATAAAAATTTAGCTAAAAAAGTACTTTTAATAAATCAAATTCTTAAAGTACTTAATGTTGGAAAACCTGCTAAAAGCATTGTTAATGATTCTAATGAAGAGCTTATTAAGGAATTAAATTTATTAACTTCTAAGCCATTCTTTTATATATGTAATGTTGATGAAGAATCTGTACTCAAGGGAAATAAATTTTCTAAATTAATTGATGAAAAAGCTTTAAACCAGAATTCTGCAAGTATTAATATATCAGCAAAAATAGAAGAGGAAATTTCTAATCTTGATAATAAGCTTGAGCAAAAAGAATTTTTAAAGGAATTAGGGTTAGAGGAAAGTGGTTTAGATAAAGTTATTAAAACAGGATATGAGGTTCTTGGTCTTCAAACATATTTTACTGCTGGCCCTCAAGAAACAAGAGCATGGACTTTTAAAAAAGGTATATTAGCTCAAAAAGCTGCTGGAATAATTCATACAGATTTTGAAGTAGGTTTTATTTGTGCTGAAACAGTATCATATAATGATTATATTAAATATAGTGGAGAACAGGGAGCAAAGGAGTCTGGGAAATTAAGACAAGAAGGCAAAGACTATATTGTTAATGATGGTGATATAATTTTATTCAGATTTAATGTTTCAAGATCTAAAAATAAATAAATTAATATCTAAATATGAAATCAATCTTTGGAACAGATGGTATAAGAGGGACAGTAAATAGCTTTCCAGTAACTGCTGATATGGCATTGAAAATTGGTACAGCAATAGGTATCTCTATTGATGCAAAAAATGTAAGTAGAAGGGTTGTTATTGCGAAGGATACTAGGTTATCAGGATATATGATTGAGCCTGCTATTACTTCAGGCTTGATATCAACTGGAGCTGATGTCATCTTAGTTGGACCTATGCCTACTCCATCAGTCCCAATTTTAATAAAATCCCTTAGAGCTGATTTTGGAATAATGATAACAGCATCACATAATCCATATCATGACAATGGATTTAAGTTATTTAATAAAGATGGATATAAATTAGATTTGTTATCTAGAGAAAAAATTGAAAAAATAGTATTTAGTGAGAAATTAGTAGATGGACTAGCGGAACCTTCTAAATTGGGAAGAGCAAAGCGGTTGGATGATGCACCAGGTAGATATATAGAATTTGTTAAGAAAGCATTTCCTAAAAATTCTACACTATCAGGTATTAAGATTGTTTTAGATTGTGCTAATGGTAGTGCATATAATTTAGCTCCAACTATATTATGGGAGCTAGGTGCTGAAGTGATAAAATTATCCTGTGATCCTAATGGATTTAATATTAATGATAATTGTGGATCAATGCATCCTGAAAATTTATGTAAAAAAGTTGTAGAGACTAAATCAGATATTGGAATAGCGCTTGATGGTGATTCAGATAGAATTGTGATATGTGATGAAAATGGAAATATTATTCCTGGAGAGTATATAATTGCAATGATAGCCCAGTATTTAAAGATCAGTAATAAATTAAAGGGAGATGCTGTAGTTGTTACTAAAGTAACTAATTTAGCTTTAGAAGAATATTTGCAGAGTATTAAAGTAAAAACAATTTATTCAGAGGTCGGGGATATTAAGGTTCATGAATTAATGGTTAAGAATGGATTAAATTTTGGTGGAGAAGAATCCGGTCATATTATTTTTTCTGATTATTCTAATACTGGAGATGGTATTATATCAGCACTTCAAATATTAGCAATTATGATAAAGAATGGTAAAAAATTGAGTGATATAGCAAATATTTTTAAACTTAATCCCCAAATAAAATCTAATATTAAATTTAAAAATCAGAATCCGCTTAATAAGGAAGAGGTAAATAAAAGTATAAATAATATAATTAAGTATAATGCGAATTTAAAAATTGTTGTTAGAAAATCTGGTACTGAAAAATTAATTAGGATTCTTGTTGAAGGAAAAGATAAGTCAAAAATTAATAAGGTACATGATGAAATTATAAAATCCATCATTTAAAATATGATGAAATTTATTAAATCTACTTTAGTTGTTAGTGTTTGTACGTTCATTTCCAGAATATTTGGATATATCAGAGATATGGTCATTGCTGCAAAACTTGGCACTAGTTTATTAAATGACGCATTTGTTGCAGCCTTTAGATTGGCAAATATGTTTAGAAATATTTTTGCAGAAGGGGCTCTTAATTTAGTTTTTGTACCAGCATTTTCTAAAGAATTAAAAGATAAAGGAAGGATTAAGGCATTGGAATTTGCCTCAAAAGTTCATTCATTATTAATACTTATTTTGTTATCGTTTTGTGTGCTAGTTATAATATTTATGCCGGAAATAATTTGGTATTCAACACCAGGCTTTAGAGATAATTTTGAAATATTTAATATAACAGTATTATTTGGACGAGTAACTTTTCCGTATTTATTTTGCATTTCAATGGCAGCTTTTTACGGTGGAATTTTAAATAGTTTTGAAAAATTTTTTCCATTTGCTTTTGCTCCAACGATATTAAATATTGTTATTATCTTTATACTCATTTTTTTAGATAATTTAGAAACAACGGCGCATAGTTTATCAATAGCTACGTTATTTGGTGGAGTGTTAGAATTACTTTGGATGGTATATTTTATTTTTAAAAATGGATATAAGTTAAGATTTTTTAAAATTGAATTTGATAATAAAATTATAAAGATTTTAAAAAATATTGTACCTGTTATTATTTCATCAGGAGTGACTCATGTAAATACATGGGTTAGTATGATTATACTTTCTTTCTTCCCAGGTGGTTTATCATATATATATTTTGCTGATAGAGTAGTGCAACTTCCACTTGCTTTAATTGGTACTGCGATTGGCACTGTTTTACTTCCAATGCTATCAAAAAAAATAAAATTAACTGATTTAGATGCAACTAATAATCTCCAAAATAATGCAATAAACTTAGTGATGATGTTTACAATACCTTCTGTATTTGGATTATTTTTTTTATCAGAAGAAATAATTGCAACATTGTTTGAAAGAGGTGAATTTTCAAATATAAGTACGATTAATACAGCGGGCACATTAAAAATTTTAATTTTAGGTTTGCCTGCATTTATCTTAATAAAGCTATTTCAA
Source organism: Rickettsiales endosymbiont of Trichoplax sp. H2 (assembly GCF_009690945.1). Classification (NCBI taxonomy): domain Bacteria; kingdom Pseudomonadati; phylum Pseudomonadota; class Alphaproteobacteria; order Rickettsiales; species Rickettsiales endosymbiont of Trichoplax sp. H2. Next base: position 110,040 of record NZ_NPHZ01000002.1, on the reverse strand, counting down.
ACAAAATTTTATGCTAAATTAAATACAAAAATACCAGTGATTATAGCTATCATTAGCATATTGAGTAATATTTTAATTAGTATTGCTTTGATGGATCATTTTCAGTATCTAGGTGTTGCTATAGCAAATGTTATAGCAGGATGGATACATATATTAATGCTAATGATTTTATCATATAAAATATTAAATTTTAGATTACAAAAATATATCTATAAAGAAGCTATTAAGTATTTATTGGCAGCTATTATTATGATTTTTGTAATTTGCATTTTTACAAATATTTTAGATTTGCATAATAAATTTTTATTATTATTTTTTGAAGTTATCATAGGTATAATAAGTTATTTTTCTTTTTGTTATTTTTTAAAAGTGCAGATAATTAGGAGAATTTAAGTAAAAATTTGGTGAGAGAATTAAATAAATTTATGCTTATATATATATATATGCATTAATAAATTATTTAGTAAATTTTAAAAAAACTATTTGAATTTATGAAGAATTATATATAATCTTCCGTACTTAGAGACCCCTTCGTCTAATGGTTTAGGACTCCACCCTTTCACGGTGGCAATACGGGTTCGAATCCCGTAGGGGTCGCCATTAAATCAAAGCTATCCTCATTAGCCCAGATAGCTCAGTCGGTAGAGCAAAGGACTGAAAATCCTTGTGTCGGTGGTTCGATTCCGCCTCTGGGCACCATCCTAAACAGTGCTGTAAATAGAAAGCAGGAATAGAAATATATTAGTAGCAAAGTAAATTTTAGATAATATAAATATTGCATGTTTTATATTTTACTTGTAATTGTGACCAAAATAAGTCAAATTTTTGTAATTTAACCCGAACTGCAGATAAGAACTGCTCTATAAAGAGCTAAAAAATGACCATACAGCAATGTTTAGTACAATTAGGAACAACGATATAGTCATTGCGAACGAACGAAGTGAGTGTGGCAATCCAGGAAAATTATCAATAAATGCAAAAACAACCCTGGATCACTACAGTCGAGACTTCGTCTCTCCCTCGTGATGACAAGATTTGGTATAAATTTCTTACTTCTTATCTGCAGTTCGGGTTAATTTAAATGCTTGATAAGCATAGTATATTTGGGGAGTATTTTGCTTTATTTATATTTATAATAACTTAGCAATTTACTTTCCGCATCTTCTCTGATATTTCTCACATCCTGCATGGGTTTGTAGTCATTCGTTGCCTCATATTACTTTTCTTATGATAACGAATCAAGCTTGTGGAGTTAAACAATTAAAAGATTAAAAATTCAAATGCTTTTTTGAGTTTGCAACAGTGCTATATTATGGCTACTATACTATAATATTATGAGTTTAAGTATTCAAAATATTAAGTTAATATTAAATGACTAAATCAGATAAACTCTACTTTGCATTAGGATGTATATTTTGTACTACCGTTGTTACTGGTAATTTAATATTTCAAAAATTTATTTCTATAAACATTCCATTTATTATCACTTTAGATATATCTGTAGGTGTACTACTTTACCCTGTAACTTTCCTAATTTCCGATCTCTTAACTGAATTTTATGGTAAACAAAAAGCTAAATTCGTCATTCAAATTACTGTTTTAACTAGTCTTATTGTTATGCTGCTTCTGTTTATTAGTATAAAACTACCAGCTGTTAGTTGGTCACCTTTATCCGACCCAGAGTTTAAAAAAACTTTTAATGTTTATGGTTTGGGTTCTTTAGCTTCTATTATTGCAATTTATATTGGTCAATTAACTGACATTATTATTTTTTCTTGGTTAAAATCTCTCACACATAGTAAACATCTATGGTTAAGAAATAATGTTAGTACTATTATTGCACAATTTATTGATACCTCTACTGTCTTAATCATTTTGTGTTTTTTTAATATTATAGACTGGCAATATTTCTATAGTGTTTTTATTAGTAGCTTAATTTTTAAGATTATTGCAGCACTACTCGATACTCCTTTTTGTTACCTCGGTCACTATTTAATCCATAAGCTTATAAATAAGAAATAATTATTAAAAATTTAACTTTTAACTTTATACCTTTGATATTGCCTCTATCTTTGCTGCAAGATAAAAATCACTTTTAGCTAAACCATTGATTTTATGTGTCCATATCTCAATTTTACAACTACCCCAAGATATATGTAAATCTGGATGATGACCTTCTTTTTCTGAAATTTCAGCAATTTTATTAGCAAACTCCATGGATTCTATAAAATTTTGAAACTTATATACCTTATTTAGGTGCTCTTCTGCATTTACCTTCCAACCATTGCCTAGACTATTTAAATACTTATCTACTTCTTTTTTTTCCATTGGCGGTATACCTCCTGAACATGGTATGCACTTTTTTGAAGCTAATGTCATTTGCTTATTACTAATACTATTATTTCTTCATTTTATTCCTTAGCATATTAAAATTCTACCTTTATCTAGTAGGTAGTTTAATATTCCTCATCAATTTCTTTAGCCAATAATTTAAAAAATCAAGTCTTTTTCATCAATAAATCTTTTAATCTTTACTCACTAGATTCTTCTATCTAAAACTTACTCACTCCTCAGTATATTTTTATCTTTCCATTATTACACTGAGTAGATTGCATTGAATACAAAATATTTATTAAAAACAAGTAAGATATTATTTTTATAATGTTTTCTATACTTATTTCTATGAAGCTGTATAAAAACTTCGTTTATTATTATAATTTTGAGATTAAGAAATGCATCTTACAGCCCGCAAAATTTACTCAGTTTTTTTAGTTGCTGTGATTCCTTTATGTTCCACAAAATGTGTTAACTATTCTCTCGTCACCTTTCACAGGGGTATAGTATTTCTCATATTCTTTTTTTTCAATAACAGGACTTCTTATAGCTTCTAGAAATTCTTTCAATATTCTATAATCTTGGTTATGCACCGATTCTTTAATGATATTTGCAACAATATGGTTTCTAGGAATTAAAATTGGATTAACTTTATTCATGTTACTTGTAATCTTCTTAAAATCTATTTTTTGTTCTAATAATCTTTGCATCCATTTTTTATGCCAATAATACTCGGTATTATTTTTCCCCTTGTCACCAGTCCATTGAAATAATTTTTTACTTAGATTTCTAAATCCATTGGTAAAATCAACTTTATCTTTTTCTAAGATTTTCAAATAATCAATTACTAGCGTCCTATCTCTTTCTTTACTTGCAACACATGAAATACCTAATTTGTTTGCCATTTTTGTGTAATATACATCATCAAATATACTCAAAAATTGACTTAGCTCTTCCTCTACTATTTTAATAGCTTTTTTGATATCACTATTAATGAAATGTAAAATAGTTTCAGCAAATTTTGTGATATTCCATAAAAGAATGTTCCTTTGATTGCCAAAGCTATATCTACCATTTTTATCTATAAAACTAAAAACTTTATTGCTTTCGTATTCATCCATAAAAGCACAGGGGCCATAGTCTAGAGTTTGACCACAAATAGATGTATTGTCTGTATTCATCACTCCGTGAATAAAGCCAATAGACATCCATGATGTAACTAATTCTATCTGTACTTTTATTACTGATCTTAATAAATGAAGATATCTATTACATTGATGATGATATTTAGGAAAATGTCTCTTTATTGTGTAGTCTGCTAAAATTTTCAGATTTTTTATATCACCTCGTGATGCAAAATATTCAAAAGTTCCAACTCTAATGTGACTTTTGGCAACTCTAGTTATAACACTTGCTGGCGTTAAATTATCTCTTTGAATCAACTCACTTGATTTAACTATTGCTAATGATCTTGTAGTAGGAATTTGTAAAAAATACATTGCTTCACTAACAATATATTCTCTAATAGCTGCATCTAACGGACATTTGCCATCTCCATTTCTAGAAAAGAAAGTTCTTCCTGAGCCTTTTAATTGTATATCAAATAAGTCATTATTTTTATCTTTGATTTCTCCTAGCAAAATTGCTCTACCATCCCCAAGTCTTGGTATAAAATAACCAAATTGATGCCCTGCATAAGCAAGAGAGATAGGCTTACTGTTATATAATAATTTATTGCCAGCAAAAATATTGCTGAGGTCTGGTGAATTATAATCTATTCCTAAATTTAGTTCTCTTGCTAATTCTTGATTGAATATTAACAGTTCAGGATTTTTAATCTTATCAGGAATTTGTTTTTTATAAAATGCCTCGCCTAAGTTATAATATGAGTTAATAATTTTCATTAAATAAAATTTCTAGCTTTATATAATTTTATAAATACTCATGCATTGATAAAAAGAAAGTAAAAGACAATAATCATAGAGGGTTTTTTAGCAAAAACTGAAAAAGAGTTCAATTTTAATGATTAAAAACACAATTATCATTGCATCAGTCTAATTTATATATCTTGCATTATTTGATTTTATTATAACAGTATTTACAACTGCTTTATATAATAATTTCGACTTTTTCAACAGCATCAACCCTTTTTCTAGGCTATTATCTGAGTAACATAGGTGTCCCTAAAAAACTGTGCATTGATTAAGGATAAAATCTGATATTTTTTAATGCACTAGTAGTTAAACAATGTTAAATTATTAATAATAAATTGATAATTTGGGTAAATTATGAACGAATGCAAAACTAATACTTCTTACAACACTAATGAGCAAGCATCTCACAGTAAAAAAAGTAGTGCTTGTGATATGATTAGAAATATGGAAAAACTTGCAAATCATGCTTGGGAAGAATTATTTAAGGAAAAAGTAAAAAAATATTATGAAGAAATGATAGGGACTCAAATGGATGAAAATGCTAAAATAGTTGCTGAACAAGCGATATCTATCTGGAATAATAAAATGGCTGCTAGAGAGTCAAAAAGAGAATATGAGTATAAGTTGTTTGCTGCTATGAAAAAAAGTTCATCTTGATTATAAAAAATAAATTAAAAATAAATAAGAACCAAATTATTATGATTACAATTTATACTAAAAATAACTGCCCATATTGCATACGGGCTAAAGATTTGCTAAACAAAAGAAAGCTAGAATATAAAGAGATTAATATTAGTGAAAATCCTGAGTTATTGGAAGAGATGCTTGAGAAATCACAAGGAATGAAAACAATGCCACAGATATTTATTGATGAAAAGCATATAGGCGGTTGTGATGATTTATATAAGTATGATGAAGATGTTGGATTTGATATGAAGTAAGCGTCGCAAATTGAGAAGGGGGGTAATGATACAAAAGCAAAATTAAAGCTCACCATAACTTAAAACTCAGCATAGTTTATAATCGTAATTTAATTTTTCTTAATTTGCCTCAATAATATTATTAATAAATTTAACTCTAGAATTCTCAGTTTGATCATCTGTAATTCGTTCTCTTTTTAGTGCGTTAACTGATATGAGATATTTGAAATGTTTTTTCTTGAAATCGGTTTCTGTGATTTAAAATTTATAACTAGTAATTGCTTATTGGTGGATTTTTAGATATAACATCTTCAAATCATTATATTAAAAAGCTTAGTATGTCAGCAAATTTAACGAAAACTATCAAATTGGATAGTGATGATTTTAGTAAGATAGAGATAAGTGTTTTAAAGAAGTGGAAAGAGGAAAACACTTTCCAAAATAGTTTAAAGGGTGATCGAGAATTCATTTTTTATGATGGTCCTCCTTTTGCTAATGGATTGCCACATTATGGTCATTTGCTTACAGGTTTTATCAAAGATTTATTTGCTAGATATCAAACTATGCGAGGGAAAAAAGTTGATAGACGCTTTGGTTGGGATTGTCACGGTCTTCCTGCAGAGATGTATACAGAAAAAAAACTAAAGATATCTGGAAAAGTAGCAATAGAAGAATATGGAATTGAAAAATTTAATAATTACTGCAAGGAATCAGTTTTAAAATATACTAATGACTGGCAAGAATATGTTACTAGACAAGCTCGCTGGGTTGATTTTGAAAATGATTATAAAACTATGGATATAAATTACATGGAAAGTGTAATTTGGGCATTTAAAGAGTTGCATAGTAAGGATTTGATATATCAATCTATGAGAGTGATGCCATATTCATGGGCATGTGAAACGCCTGTTTCAGATTTTGAAACAAGGATAGATAATTCTTATAGAGAGAAACATAGTAAAGCTGTAACTCTTGGTTTTAAGCTTTCAGAAGAAAATGAAATTATTGAAGGCTATAAAGAAATCCATCTTGCTATTTGGACTACAACTCCTTGGACTTTGCCATCTAATTTAGCAGTTGCTGTAGGTGAAAATATTGATTATGTAGCAGTTGAAAAAGATGGAGTTGCAATTATTATTGCTAAAAAATTATTATCTAAATATGAAAGAGAGCTAGGGAATTATATAGTAAAAAAAATAAAAGGTAAGGATTTAATAGGGCTGAAATATAAACCACCGTTTGATTATTTTAAAAAACATGAAAATGCTTTTAAGATACTTCATGCAGATTTTGTAACAACTGATGATGGTACTGGAATAGTGCATATTGCACCTGGTTTTGGTGAAGATGATCAGGTATTATGTGAGAAAAATAATATAGAATTGGTATGCCCAGTTGATAGTGCAGGGAAATTTACGCATCCAGTTAAAGAGTATATTGGCACCCAAGTTTTTAAAACAAATGAAGATATTATAATTAGGCTGAAAAAGCAAAACTTATGGATTAAAACTGAACAATATATTCATAATTATCCACATTGTTGGAGAACTGATACTCCTTTGATTTATAAAGCAGTACCTTCTTGGTATGTAAAAGTTACTGCTATTAAAGAAAAAATGATAAAAAATAATGAGCAAATCAATTGGATACCTGGTCATATTAAATCTGGGTTGTTTGGTAAATGGTTAGAAAATGCAAGAGATTGGTCTATTTCTAGAAATAGGTTTTGGGGCTGCCCTATTCCGGTTTGGCAAAGTGATGATCCAAAATACCCACATGTTGAAGTATATGGTTCTATAAAAGAAATTGAAGAAGCATTTGGCACTAAAGTAAAAGATTTGCATAGGCCATATATTGATTCTCTTACTAAACCAAATCCAAAAGATCCAACAGGAAAATCAAAGTTAAGGCGTGTGCCGGAGATTTTAGATTGCTGGTTTGAAAGTGGTTCAATGCCATATGCTCAAGTTCATTATCCGTTTGAAAATAAAGACTGGTTTGAAAATCATTTTCCAGCTGATTTTATAGTAGAATATTTAGCACAGACAAGAGGATGGTTTTATACGCTAATTGTACTTTCTACAGCACTATTTGATAAGCCACCTTTTTTAAATTGTATTTGTCATGGAGTTATTCTTGGTGATGGAGGTCAAAAATTGTCTAAGCGTCTCAGAAATTATCCTGATCCTAAGGAAGTATTTAAACAATATGGTGCAGATGCTATGCGCTGGTTTATGATGTCTTCACCTGTAATGAGAGGGCAGGAATTAGTGATTAATAAGGATGCTGATGGTATTAAAGAAGCTGTAAAATCTGCTTTAAAACCACTATGGAATGCTTTCAACTTTTTTTCTATTTATGCTAAAGCTGATAAAATAAAAGCAGAGTTAAATTTTGATTCAGCAAATATTTTAGATAAATATATTATTTCTAAACTAGTAGATATAACAGAGATAATAAAATCATCTTTAGATAAATATGATACTGTTTCTGCTACTAAATCTGCTGAAGAATTTTTAGAAGTTTTGAATAATTGGTATATTAGACGTTCTAGGGAAAGATTTTGGCGTCACCAAAAAGATCAAGATAAGACACAGGCATATAATACATTATTTTCAGTTTTACATATTTTTACTAGAGCTATTGCTCCAATGTTACCAATGCTTACTGAGGCAATTTTTTCAAACTTGTATCAATCATCATCTAGTATTCATTTGGAAAAATTCCCAAATTTAGATACTTGTCCATATAATAAGACACTTATTCATAACATGGAAAAAATACGTGATGCATGTACTACAGCTTTAAGAATCAGAAATGATCAAAAAATTAGAATTAGGCAGCCTCTTGAAAAAGTAACTTTTATTGGGGTAGCAGATGATAATTTTTCTGAAGATTTAAAGCAACTTGTTTTAAATGAGATAAATGTTAAAAATTGGGTTAATTTAGGGAAGGAAGAAATATTTAAATATGCTGATTACAAAATAAAAATTAATTTTCCAGTGCTTGCTAAAAGGCTACCAGAAAAAATTAAAGATATAGTTAATGCGAATAAATTAGGGAAGTGGAAGATTATTAATGATAAGGTTGAGATTGTAGATGAGATATTAAATAGAGATGAATTTGATATAAAATTAGAAGCAAAAACTCAATATAAAAATAACATCAGCTCACTTTCAACCAATGATTCATTAGTATTGTTAGATTTAGATGTTAACAAGGAATTAGAGCTTGAAGGTATAGCTAGAGATATTGTTAGAGTGATTCAACAAACAAGAAAAGATATAGATTTAAAAATTACAGATAAGATTAATTTAGAGATTTCAACTGATGAAGAAATTATTAATAGAAGTATTGAGAAGTGGTCTAAATATATAAAAGAACAAACTTTGGCAGATGAAATTAGATATAAAATTACTACACCTAATGCTCAAAAAAGTTATTTTATTGAGTCTGGGAAGTTTAATCTAAATATTATAAAAAATTGATGCTTTTATTTTAATACTTAAGAAATATGATTTATATTTTTAAAAAAATTCCAAAAGTTATTTTATTGCTTATTTTTCTTTCGGCAATTTTATGGAATTTTCAACCGATTGGTTTATCTAAAGAAGGCTGGCATTTGTTAGTTATATTTATATCTACTATAATAAGTATTATTGCTGCTCCATTACCTTTAGGGGCACTTGCAATTTTAAGTCTAGCAGCGACAGTTATAACTGGTACGTTAAGTACTAAAGAAGCATTGAGTGGATTTAATTCAAATATCTCTTGGTTAGTATTATTAGCATTATTTGTATCTGAAAGTATATCTAAATCAGGATTAGGCAAAAGAATAGCATATTTTTTAATTTGTAAATCTAAAAATAGCCTAATAGGTTTATCTTATACATTAATTATTTGTGAATTGATATTATCTCCAGCAATTCCAAGTATAGTTGCTAGGGGAGGTGGTATAATTTATCCAATACTTACGTCTGTAATTGAAGTTCTTAATAAGAATGGAAAAAAAGAAAATATAAATTTATACCTTATCCAAGCTTGTTTTCATTCTACAGTAATTACAAGTGCAATAACACTAACTGCTATGGCTGCAAATCCATTAATTGTAAGTATTGCTGGTACATTTGGTATTAATATAACATGGAGCACATGGTTTATAGCTGCTATAATTCCTGGTTTACTAAATTTAACAATTATGCCGGTATTTTTATACTATATATTAAAACCAGAAAATATAGATGTGAATGAAGTTAAAGCATTTGCTAAAAAACAACTAAAATTACTTAAAAATTTTACAAAAGAGGAATTGTTAATTACTTTTACTCTAATAGGTCTAATTACTTTTTGGATACTAGGTGATTTTTTAAATATAAGTGCTACTAAGACAATATTAATTGGGTTCTCTGTATTATTATTAACACGTGTTATTCCATGGGATGATGTTATAACAAATAAAAAAGCATGGGGTGTTTTTATATGGTTTAGTACCCTATTAATGCTTTCAGATTTTTTAGTAAAGTTTGATACTGTTTATTGGATTAATGAAGAAATAAAATATCTTATTCATGATATAGATAAAACTCTAATTATACCATTGTCACTTTTGTTATTTTTTTATTTACATTACTTTTTTGTAAGCACAACTGCTTATGTTTCAACATTATTTGCGCCGTTTTTAATTATTTTGTTGAATTTTGATTTACCAGCAAATATGTCAGTAATGGTTTTATCAACACTTGCAATAATATCTGGTGGCTTAACTCACTATACAATTGGTACAGCACCGGGTTATTTTTCGATAAGTGGAATTAAAGTAAGTAAATGGTGTAAACTTGGTCTTTATGTAGCTACAGTGAATCTATTAATTTGGTTCATAGGTTATTTAATTTGGTGGAAAGTAATTGGCTGGTATTAACCCGAGCTGCAGATAAGAATTGCTCTATAAAGAGCTAGAATGTTACTATACAACAATATTTAGCACAGTTAGAAACAACGATATAGTCATTGCGAGGATGCTATAAGCATCCGTGGCAATCCAGTAAAGCATCAACAAATATAAATGCAATAATAGTTATGGATCACCACAGTCGAGCTAAAGCTCTCCTTCGTGATGACTGTTGAGAGATACACCTCTTCATGATTATAAGATTTGCTATAAATTTCTTATTTCTTATCTGCAGTTCGGGTTGGTATTAGGTTTTTTACAAAAATATTGCTGTTTTTTAATTTACTTTATGCTTTGGTTTAGATATAGGTCGTTTAAAGATATTTCTTAAAAATCCAGGAGTAAGTGTAGAGAGATAATTAGCTTTAACTTTTATATCTTTATCTATATATCCATTCATATCAAACAATGTGCTTAAAATTGCACCTTCATTTTTAGGTCCAGAAAAAAGATTTAAAAAAGGTATTTTATTAAATATAGTATTAAAAATATTTTGAGGGACAATTATACCTTTTGAATTTAAGTACTTAGTTTTTAAATCAATATTACCACTTAATTTTAGTGCTAGTAGCTTTGATTCAGCTATGCAATCATTAAATTCTAAATATTTATCATTGTATTCTATAGGACATTTTAAATTATAAAATTTTATTCCTTTATTTTTTATAATACTTTGTAATGTTGAAAATGGAGTTGTTAAAGTAAGTAAATTCAATAATGCAGGTATTTTAGTAACATAAAATTGATTTAATGCTATAAAACCTTTGAAATCTTTGTGTGTCTCAAAAATTCCTTTAATTTCTAAGTCACCATCAGTTATATTGTTTGTTATATCAAGGGCTTTAAAAATTGTGCCTGCATCAGAAGTAATAACTGATAACACTGGGAAATTATAATATATTCTTATAATATGATTTTGATCAGTCAATGCTGATAGATTTATGCTTTTGCTTCTTTGATTATTAATTGAAACAGTAACATTATGGAGATTAATATTATTTCTTAATAATATATTATCTAACTTAGCATTAAAAGTAAAAAAGCCACTTGTGCTTAAACTATTAGTGCTTAATTGTTCTATTAAAACCTTGGGATTAAAATCACTAAAATCTGCTTGAATTCCATTTAACTCTATTTTGTTTATATTCTCTACCTTATCATAATTTAAAGTTATACCTTGAACTTTATTTTGTAATACGTTGCATTGAAATTTTACTAATTCATTAATTTTATTATTGATAATTCCAGAGCCTGAAAAATGCTTATTAGGAATTTTAAATTCAAATTTTGAAATTTTTGTTTCATCATCCCAGTGATTAATAAATTTAATATTTAATTTTCCAGGTAATTTTTGTTTTTTTACTATACTTAATTGGCTAATATTTACTGAAGTATTGAATAAATTAGCCCAAAATTCAGAAACAATATTTTTATTATTAGCTTTTATTATGCCTTTTACATTGATTCTATCAGAAAAAAATTCAGAAAATGGGAATTTAATTTTATGAAAATATTGTAACTTATCATTTATATCTATTTCAATTTTATATTGTCGCTTATTTGTAATAGAAAGATTTGCGTTGATAAATAGATTAAGCAATTCATTGATTTTAGCCTTTCCTTTTATTAGTAAATTATCATTTAACAATTCAGCTTCTAATTCACCATTAGTAAGCTTATAATTATGATAAATATTATCTATAACAACATTAGATAATTTAGACTTGAGGTTAAATTTTAAATCCTCAAAATCAGGTGTTTTATAAAGAGGTACTATGAAATTGATTATAGTATCTGCCTGTCCATTTATATCTCGTAATTTTTGGAATTTATAATGTGCGTATCCTAAATTTAACTGATCTTTGATAGTGCTGTTGATATTAGCATCAAATTTCATTTCTAAATTTTCTTGATTAAGATCTTCAAGTTTAGCTGTGATTTTTTTTATATAGTTATTTAAAATTTTACCATTTTCACCTGTAATTACTAAATTGGTTGGTGAAAATTTAACTTCTAAATTCTTAATGTGTAAATTAGGTGTATTCTTTAGATATTTTATATTTACATTATTTAGAAATATTGAAGTAACTATTGGTTTCTTATCTACCTTATTAAGATCACTAGATAGTTGTATTTTAGTTATTTTACCACCTTTTAAGTGTTCTGAGAGCCATAGATGTACTTCAGGTAATAAATTATTTGACCATGTATCTAGAACTTTACTTGCTAGCAAGTTTGGAATATCTACATTCGTAAATAATTTTTGATTTTTATAGTTAATAGTACCTTTTGTAAATTTTATATCATTCACATTAGCGTTTAAATCAGAAATATTAATTTGATTGAAGTTATTTAAAATTTCTCCTTTGAATCTTAAATTCTTAATATTGAGATCTTTTGTAAAAAATTCATCATTTTTTACATGACAAATTTTATTTTGTTGAAAATTGAAATTTATTTTTTCTATAAAATTTAAATATGAGAGATTCATACTGAAATGCAACTGGAATCTAGGGTTAATTTTTGTTTTTCCAATATTTATTAATGTAGTATTTTCTATTGTATCATTAGAAAAAATAGAGCCACTAATATCTAAAGTCTTATTAGAAATAATTTTAATAATAATATTTAAATTTAATTTTAATTCATCTGTTTCTATTGAAGAGGTGATTAAAATGTTATCAATATTGTTGGATGTAGTAAATTTTAAATCTAAGATTTTTAAATTTATTTGATAATCATTTCCATTATAGTCATTTAAATCTAATACAAAATTTTCATTAATAAAATTTGATGTATGTTCAATATTTTTATATTTTTTAATTAAATTGATAAAATTTACTAAAGGAATTTTATCTTGGTTATTTGGTATATTTTTTTTGGAAGAATTATATTTAAATCCAGAGTTTTTATTATCTATAATAATGCCTTTAAAAATGTAATTTGATTTATTCAGTAATAAATTCAAAATATCTAACTTTAATTTTAATATAGGTGCTGTGAAAAAACCTTTGTTTTGATAATTTAATTCTAGATTATTAAGATTAAGCGTAATTGAAAAATCTTTCCAATTAAGGTAAACACCAGTATCAATTTTACTGATCTTTATTCCAGGAAATTTTAACTCAATTCTATTTTTTACTAAATGATCTACATAGCTAAAATGTTTGGGTCCTGAAAAACTAATGTATGCTATAAAGATTGTGGATGTTATTAATAAGGCAATTAAAAAGTACTTTAAAAAATATAGCAATTTTATAGTATAGTATTTGGCTATTAATTTTTTAGAATCATTCATTAACTAAAATATCTTTTATAAGATTATTCTTTAGAGTAAAATTACCTGCTTTTGCCATTCTAAAATTACTTTTTGATAAATTACTATCATTTATCGTTAAATTTGTTAATTTACTTTTAGAAAAATTAACTTTATACAAATAAGAATTGTGGATTGCTGAGTTATTTATAATTGCTTGATATAATGTGGAGTTTTTTAAGTTACTAGATAGTATATAGCTGTTTGATATTTCCGCTCTTCTGAAATTAGAACTGTCTAAATTGCATAACCTTACTATAAATTCCGAAGCATTACAGTCTTGAAATAAAGCATAATCCATTTTGCTTTTATTAATAATAATTTTTGATAAATTTGCTTCACTAAAATTTGCTGCCTTTGCAGTCATTTTATTAAAGTTTGCATTAGATATAATGCAATTTTGAAAATTTGCTGCAAATATATGGCTATTTTCGAAAGTAACTTTATCAAAATTACTATTGCTCCAATCTATTGCAGCAAGACTACTGTTTTCTATAGTAAGATTGTTGAAACGACTGTAACAGAAAAAATTTAAATTCCAAAATAGATTAAGCGCATGTACATTGCTAAATAATGTATAGTTAAATTTAGTTTTGACTATTTTGGTATTGTTGAAGTTACAGTTATCAAAATGAGAATTAGAAAAATTTGATGAAAATATTTTAGTATTTAATAATTTTGTTGATAAAAATTTTGCATTTTTTGCATATATATTACTTAATTTACTATTTGATAAATCAGAATTAGAAAAATTTGACCTGCTTAAGTCAGAATCAATAAATATTGTATTATTTAATAATGCATTATTGAAGTTAGCTTCTTCTAAAAATGTATTTACAAATGTGCAATCTGTTAAATTTGAATCTGAAAAATCTGCTTTATATAGAATAGTATTAGAAAAATCTAGCCCAGATAAATCTAATCCACTAAAATTATTTCCAAAATGTTCAACTAAATTAATAGGTTGGCCTGAATTTTGAGATAATTTTAAAAAACTTTCAATTTGTGGTTTAGAAAGATTAGATTTATTAGATTTTATTGCTTGCGTTAAATTCTGTTTAGAAGTGTTTTGCATAAGTTTAAACTTTCTTAAGACTGATTCAACTGTATCAGGGTCTTTAGCTTTTTCATCAGCAAAAGATAAGTTAATAAATAAAAATAAAATTAAGCTCAAAAAATTCTTATTTAAAAAATTCATATTAAATATAATTTTCAATATATTTTTCAGCAATTTGCACTGCATTGAGTGCAGCTCCTTTCTTTAAATTATCAGATACTATCCACAAATTTAAAATGTTATTTGTAGTATCTTGTCTAATTCTTGATACTAAAACTTCATTTTTTCCCATGCAATCTATAGGCGTAAAGAAATCGTATTTACTTGTTTTATTTGTAATCACTCCTTTTGACTTATTTAATAAACTATATGCTTGAGATACTGAAAGGTTTTTGGAAAACTCAACGTTAGCTGATATACTATGTCCAACAAAAACAGGCACTCTGACGCATGTAGCAGTTACATCTATGTCGTTAGATAATATTTTTTTAGTTTCATTTATTACCTTTATCTCTTCTTTAGAATATCCGTTTTCTGTAATATCATCAATTTTAGGAATTAGATTAAATGCTATTTTTTCTCTTTGATTGCTTTCTGAAAAAGCATTAACTAATTTATTTTTTGTTTGTGAATATAAACCATCCATTGCTTTTTTTCCAGCACCAGAAACAGATTGATATGTTGATATTACTATTCTTTGGACGTTTGCGAAATCATGTAGATTTTTTAATGTAACTACAAGAGGAATAGCAACACAGTTTGGATTTGCTACAATTTTTGTTTTTGTAGCTAATTTTAGAGAATCTAAATTTACTTCTGGTACTATTAATGGTACTTCTTTATTCATTCTAAAATGTGATGATAAATCTACAACCAATTTTACCTTAGTACTTACTTTTTGAATATATTCTTTTGATACATCTACATTAGTTGCAAAAAAAGCAAAATCAATATATTTAAAATCAAAACCTGATAATGGTTTGGTTTTTAATTTTTTATTTCCAAAACTAACCTCTTTTCCAATAGATTTTTCAGAAGCAATGGCATGTATCTCTTTAATATTTATTATTTGAGATTTTGTTAAAATATTTAGAATTTCTCTGCCAACATTGCCTGTAGCACCAATAACAGCTATATTATATTTCATATGTCGAAAAACAAATAGGTTTTAAAGTCATATTATAATAACTCAAATTGAAAGCAAAGAAATTTAAATTTTGTTAAATAAAAGTTTTATTAGAACTTTATTATTTGTCTTTTTAACTTTAAGAATTCCATTATGGATTTTTATTATAAATTTTGCAAACAATAATCCTTTACTAGAAAGCAGAATATCATTTATTATTGTTGTTTTTGGAAAATCAATTCTCAATACAGCCTTATCAAGTTCATCTAGGTTTAAATTTCCTTCTAATGTAATAGCTACTTTTTTTAATTTTAAATCATCTTGTGTATTTATAGTAACAAAATTAACATCACAAGTTTCATAAAATTTACTAATCAATTCAATCAACATTGTTTTGATTAAGTTAGAATTTCCTAAAATTTTGAGATCAGATATAAAACAGTTTTTTAAGAATTTACAATGAATTTTATGATTTTTTAAATCTTTGTTAAAATCTTGAAATAATGATTTTATAGGTAATTGAGATGATTTTTGATAGATATTAACATTATTATAGTTCTTATATAGTGATTTTTTATATTCGATTTTTATAACTTGATGATACAAATTTTTTAAATCTTTTACTTCTACAACATTTGGTTTGCAATATTCTAGTAATTTTTTAGATGTATTAACTATATTATATATATTGCTGCTAATATTTTGAGATAGTACAGGTATTAAGTTAGATATTATTTTTAACTCATTAGTTAACTCTTTATCAGATTCTATAAGGTAATTCAGATCTTTAATTTTTTCTAAAAACTCATTAATATTTAAGTTATGATCACTAGTATAATAATCAAATAGCTTTTCTTGTTTTCTAATTTTTAAATGTAATGCATATAATATTATAGAAGTAAATAACGTGATAACTAATACTAATATAATAACTAAAAATAAATATAAGTTATTTTTTACGATTGAGAAAAAGCTATAAAATATAAATTTACTAGGTTCAAAAAGAAATATTAAATCTTTATAATTAACGTTATATGAATTAGTTGAGTTATTATTTATAATTTTATTTATTTGGTTAGATTCTTTATTATAATTATTATTGTGGCAGTCAATTTGATGTTGTTGATTAGTTAATTCTATTGCATTGTTTACAAATAGTAGATTACATTTTTCATCAAATACAAAAATATTTCCTGGATAATTAATGAAATTATTAAGATGATCCTTATTTAAATGAACTAAGAACATGCCAGGAAAATCTTTGTTTTTATTTTTTATGCCAAATGCAATAGAGAAAATATAGTCATTTTTTAATAAAAATTTATTTGTATTATCAAAAATTATTTTCCAGCTATTGTTTTTTGCATTTTTCATTAAATCATCGTAATTATTAGAGTTTTGATTGTATTTTTCAATACCACTAAATCTATCTATTTTTATATTTGAATTATTATATAGGTATTGTATTAAAAGAGGATTATCGTTTTTAGTAGCAATATCTAAATGATTTGCATAATAATCAATATATTTAGAAAATACTGAATTAATTTTTTGTGGGCTTTTATAATTATTTTCAACAATAACCCTACCTAATATATTTAACAGAATTTCAATATTTTTTATTTTTTCTTGAAATTTTTTATTTGTTTTATAAATCTCTGAAATCTCTATTTTACTTGTATAATCATTTTTTTCGTTAAGATAAAAATTCATTAAAAATAAAATTAATATCAATAATATAACACTTAATATTAGTAAAATAATTTTTGTAATATTGCTTAATCTTAAAGAATTAAACTCACTTATCATGATTTATTTTATCAATAATTTTATAGTCACCTAAAAAGTGCTAAAGATCGTTCTCTTCAATACTTTTTACATTTTTTATACTTTTCTTATGGTGATCTTTTTTAACACTAAAAGGATAAAGAATCAATCTAAAAGCCAAAAATATCAATAATGAGAATACTGCAATAATAAAAATTATTATTAATAAAAGTACTTTAAACAACTTGAGTTTACTAAATTTAAATCACTATAAATTTAATTATTAACTTAAACCTAAAAGAATTTCAATTATGATTTAAAGTATTAATAGTTTTAGTCATTCTATTGACAACTTCTTCTTTTGATAAAATTTCTAACGTTTGATATATAGGTGGTGAATTAAAAGTTCCTAATGCACCTGCTCTCAATGTTTTCATAATAATTGGTGATTTTATTTTTAATATTTTTGCTAAAGCTTGACATTCATTTTTAAGTGTTTCGGAACCCCAATTTTCAATTTTTTCAATAATCATCAATAATTTTTCTAAAATTTCTTTAGATTCTTTTAATGCTAATATTTTTTGAGATTGTTCATCTATAGGAGATGAATAAGAGATGAAAATATTTGCTAAATCTACTAAATTATTAATAGTTTGCCCTCTTGATTTAATTAGAGGAATTGATTTTTTTATTTTTTCTAAGGTATTGTTATTTAGTAATGTAGGATCAATTTTTTTAATTAATTTTTCATAAATAACGGTATCATTTAATGATTTGATGTAATGTTGATTTATAAAATTTAACTTATCAATATCAAATCTAGCAGGAGATCTGTTAATTTGATTTAAATCAAAATTTTCTAAAGCTTTTTGGATACTGATTATTTCTTCATCTCCTAAACTCCAACCTAATTTTAGTAGGTAATTGAAAATTGCTTCTGGTAAATAACCTAATTTATTATATTCATTAACATCTATTGCACCATCTCTTTTAGACATTTTATTACCATCGCTTCCATGAATCAAAGGAATATGAGCATAAATTGGTTTTTCCCAATTTAATGCATTTAGAATTTGTATTTGCCTAAAGGTATTAGTTAAATGATCATTTCCTCTTATTACATGTGATATTTGCATGTCATGGTCATCAATAACACATGATATATTATACGTGGGAGTGTTATCTGAGCGCATAATTACCATGTCATCAATTTCACAATTATTTACTTCTATTTTTCCTAACACTTTATCATTTAAAATTATAGCGCCTGTTAAAGGTGTTTTCAACCTTATAACCGGCTTTAAATTATTATTAATTCTATTAGAAGTGTTATCTCTCCATTTGCTTATAAATTTTTTTCCTGGGTTGTTTTGTTTGAAATTTTGAATTTCTTCTTGTGTAGCGTAACAATAATAGGCTTTCTGTTGTTTTAATAAATGATTAATAATTTCGATATGTTTATTTTTGTTTTCTGATTGAAACACTATTTCATCATCCCAATTTAAACCTAACCATTGCAAACCTGATTTTATTGAATCAACATATTCTACTTTTGAACGTTCTTTATCTGTATCTTCAATTCTTAGATAAAATTTTCCTTTATTTTTTCTTGCGAAAAGCCAGTTAAAGATTGCTGTCCTGATTCCACCTATATGGAGTTTTCCTGTAGGGCTTGGAGCAAATCTAGTTCTTATGTTCATGTGTATATGGTGCTGAGTAAAATTTAGGATGTTGAAAAGAGAAAAATCTACTATCAAACTTTTGATTATACTTTATATTTTTAAATTGCAAAGTATAATCTTCTGTATCATTATTTTTTATACGCACTTCCTTTAACTGTATGGGATCTTGCAAAAAAATCATGTTAATTTTTGTTATTTTGTCATCTATCTTTTTTTCAATATACATGTGAATGTTATTATTATTTAGACTAATAGTATTAACTCTATTATTTAGTTTAATATTCTTTTCAGAAAGTATCTTAAAAAAATAATTATCTTGTTTTATATAGGAAATTTCATCAAGTTCATGATTATGATACATTATGTTGCCTCCTCTTAAAATTATAGTTAATCTTTTTGGAGTAAGATAGTCAAATTTTAGCATACCTGGTTTAGATATGTATAATTTTCCAGTTGAAAACTTTTGATCTTTTGATAATGAATACTGATTAAATTCTGCAGATAAAGTTTCTATATTATTAAAATATTGTTCAACTTTATTTATCAAATTTAAGTTATTGGAATATGATAAGAAAGTTGACGTAAAATATATTATTAAAAATAAAGTTTTTTTCATTAAGTTTTTAAATTTACTTTGTTTATTAATTAGTACAAGTTAATTACAATATGCACAACTTATGTTAATATTGTTTTGAGTTTATTTAAATATCTTAAAAAATAATAGTATGCAAAAGGAATCTGAATTAATTTTTATTGGTAAGCAGATAATTGAAGATGAGATTAATGGGTTAATGGACTTAAAACAGTCAATTAATTCAGATTTTTATAATGTAATAAAAAAAATTATTAATAATAAAGGAAGATTGATTTTAAGTGGAATGGGTAAGAGTGGATATGTTGCTAGAAAAATTTCTTCCACTTTATCATCAACAGGGACGCCTTCATTTTTTATACATCCTGCGGAAGCTGGTCATGGTGATCTTGGGATGATTACTAAGCAAGATATTGTGGTTTTACTTTCAAATTCGGGTGATACTTATGAGTTAAATACGATTATTGATTATTGTAAAAGGTTTAATATTTTTATAGTTGGGGTAACTAGAAAGCATAATTCTGTTCTTAGTAAAATATCTGATTTGCCTATTATTTTACCTAATAGTAAAGAGGCATCTGATATAGATGCTCCATCAACTTCTGTAATAATGATGATTTCTTATTGGGATGCCATTGCAATTTCTTTGCAAAAAATTAGAAACTTTTCTAAAGAAGATTTTAAGATTTTACATCCTGGTGGTAAAATTGGTGCTAGATTATTAAAAGTATCAAAATTAATGCATAAAAATGAATCTATTCCAACAGTGGATATCAATAACTCTGGAATTGAGGTGATAATTGAGATGACAAAAAAAGGCTTTGGTTGTACTGGGGTATTAAATGAAAATAAAGAGTTAATCGGCATTGTTACAGATGGTGATTTGAGGAGGCATATTGATATGGATTTTAAAAATGTTTGTGCAAAAGATATTATGAGTGATAAGCCTTTTGTTGTTGAAAAAGATATTTTTGCATCACATGCACTATATGTTATGAACGAACGTAGTATTACTCAGATTTTTATTATAAAAGATAAAAAGCCAATTGGTATAATTCATATGCATGATTTAATAAGGGCAGGAATAGTATAGTGAAGCATAAAAAATTTGTAAAATTATGCCTTATAATTATCATGATAAGTATGATAGTATCTGTTATTGTCAATTATTATAATAATATATTGGAATCTGAAAATATATTTATTAATGAAGGTAAATCTACAAAGTTATTTAAATCAAAATATGAGACTTCAATCACAAATCCTGAATTTTTTTTTAGAGATAAGAATAATAGAGAAATAACTTTTAAGGCTAAAAGTGCCAATAAAGTAAATTATCTTATAAATTTGACATCAATATTAGGACATATTAAATTAAATCAAAATACAAATTTTGATTTTTTGGCTGATAATGCAGTTTTAAAAATGGATACAAAAAAAGTATTTTTAAATGGTAATATCAAAGCTAATAATAATGATAAATTTAAAATATTATCCAATAAAATATTAATTGATTATGATAATTATATAATTTCTTCTGATCAAGCAATAACTATAAATTATCATAATATGGAATTAAAAGCTTTTGGATTTAATTTTAATAATAATAATCGAATATTAAAATTTACTGAGGGGGTAAAGGTTAAGATAAAGTAGAAACAAGAATCTTTTAATTTGTTTTAAGGTTTATCGAGCAGTTTATTATCTTTTGCATTTACAGCTATTTCATTATTGTCAAGGTATACAGTTCGAGTAGGGAATGCCATTTCAGCCTTATTATTTTCAATTATTTCACTAATTTTTAGTAACACATCTTGTTTTACACCTTGATATTTAATCCAGTTGGTGGTTTTTGTAAATGTATATACCATAAAATCAATTGAAGACTGGTTAAATTGTGTAAGATTTACTATTATAGTTTGATCAGATGCAATTTCATCATGATTCATTAGCATATCTTTTACATTTTTTATTATTTGTTTTACTGAATGAATATCACAATATCTAATTCCAATAACTTCTTTAATTCTCCTATGTGACATTCTTGAAGCATTTTCAATTACTATAGAATTGAAAATAGAATTTGGTACATATAGTGGACGTTTATCAAAAGTTCTTATTTTTGTTAATCTCCAACTAATAGCTTCAACTGTTCCTTCAATATTTTTATCAGGAGATCGAACCCAATCACCAATTTCAAAAGGTTTATCTAAATAAACCAAAGTAGCTCCAAAAAAATTTGCAAGCAAATCTTTAGATGCAAAACCTAATATTATTCCACTAACACTACCAAGGGCTAGTAACCCGCTAATATTGATTCCAGAAGTTTCAACTGTGGTGAGTAATACAAAAATAACAACTAATATTTTTAATATTCTGCATAAGGTGCCAATTGGAATATTAGTTCTGTTTGCAAGGTCATTTGCTTTTTTTGAGTATAGTTCATATTCATGAACTATTTTAAATAAAAATACACCTAACAAAGCAATAAAAGCTATTTTTCTAGCTAATAAAACTGAATTTAAAATATCGAAATTTAAAAACTTATTAGTTAACACTACTATATAAGAGGCCGCTAATATCCAAATGAAAATTTTTAAAGGAGTTTTTATTGAATTAATAAGTGAACTATATAAGCTTTTAGTATGTTTACTTTTACTAAATTTACGATAAAATTTATTTATTAATTTACTTAGGATAAAAGCTACAACTAAAATTACTGCGATTTCTCCCAATATATACATGGTAGAATTGTTTTTTAGTAATAAATCAAATAACAAGGTGCTGGACATAATTCAAATTTTAATTTACACAGAGAATTATTTTATTTTTTTATAGTTAATATTATTTAGTAATATTATGCAATAATCATTTTATTGTAAATTCTAGTTATTAAAGTAATTTTTGTTAAGAATATAAATCAAAAAGTAAAGAAAATATATATATATGTGTGGAATTTTTTGTTTAAATAGTACGAAAAACATTGTAAGGAAAGTTATGAAAGGGTTACATTTTTTAGAGTACAGGGGATATGATGCAGCTGGAATTTCATTTATTGATGATGGTGACAATCTAAAAGTAGTTAAAGCTTTAGGTAAAGTTCTAAACTTAGAAAATAAAGCAAACGAACAGCCCAGTGATGGTAAAATTGCTGTTGGTCATACTAGATGGGCAACTCATGGAAAAGTGAATTTACAAAATACTCATCCAATTTCAAATAATAATATAGCTTTAGTGCATAATGGAATAATTGAAAATTATAAAGATATTAAGAATAAGTTAATAAAATTAAATTATAAATTTTATGGTGAAACTGATACTGAAGTAATATTAAATTTAATTCAATATTATATAGATTTAAAGCATAGTAATTTTGATGCTTTTAAAAAGGCAATTGATGATATTATTGGTAATTATGCAATAGCAGTTATATTCATTCAAGATCAAAATAATATTTACTGTGCTAAAAATGGTTCTCCACTAGCAATTGGGTTAGGTGAACATGAGAATTACATAGCATCAGATATTAATACCTTAGCTTATTTTATAGATAAAGTGGTAGTTTTACAAGATGGTGATATAGCTGTTATATCTAAAGAAAATTATGAGGTATTTGATGGAAATAGTAAGCAGAGGATTACAAGAAATGAAAAAATAGTCAAAAAAAAGCAAATAGATAATAATTTAGGAAAATTTCCAAATTATATGCTTAAAGAAATTAGTGAACAGCCTACTATATTAAAAAATATTTTACAAAGTATGGTTTCTAGAGAATATGTTGACAATTTAAGTTCTATAGATTGGATTAATGTTAGTAAAATTTCTATAATTGCATGTGGAAGCTCTTACAATGCAGGTATGGTGGCAAAATATTGGTTTGAGAGTTATGCTAAAATTCCAGTTGAAATTGATTTTGCCTCAGAATTTAGAGCTAGAAATGTAATTTATGATAAAAAAGGAGTTTATATTTTTATTTCACAGTCTGGAGAAACTTTAGATACACTATCTGCACTAAAGGAGGCAAAAAAGCAAAATGTCACAACAATTGGATTGATTAATAATTTGAACAGTTCAATTGCAAATTTATCTGATTATTTAATTCCTATTGAAGCTGGTGTAGAAACATCTGTTGCAGCTACTAAAAGCTTTATAGCTCAATTAATGAAATTGCTTAATTTAGTCTTAATGGCATCAAACCAGAAGAACCTTATTGCACAAAATTCGTATATGGAATTGTTAAATAATTTTAATTCTGAAATTGCTAAATTAGGTGATATTTTAAGTGTTAATAGAAAAATTATAGAGATTTCTAAAGCCATAACGCAAGCAAAAAACGTAATTTTTATTGGTAGAAGTCATATGTATCCTATTTGTTTAGAAGGGGCTTTAAAATTAAAAGAATTATCTTATTTGCCAGTTTTTGCAATTGCTGCAGGTGAGCTTAAACACGGCTCTATTGCACTTGTTGATGAATATTCATTAATTATAGGTCTTACGCCAAAAAACGATGTTTATAATAAAACTCTTTCAAGTATTGAGGAAGTAAAGGCTAGAGGAGCAAAAATTGTTTTACTTACTGATTCAAAAGATAATATAGATGTAGAATATTTATTTAATATGCCTAAGTGTTCTGATATTTTAGCTCCTTTATTTTATACTGTACCTTTGCAATTATTTGCGTATCAAACAGCATTAGGTTTGGGAAGAAATGTTGACAGACCAAGAAATTTAGCAAAATCAGTAACAGTTGAATAGATATTTTAATTACTAGATTGAATGTATTTACTATGTTCATTCGCAATGACGTTTTTATTTTTATCATCACGAAGGAGGTACTTTTTTTCAATTTAGTCATCACAAAGTTGCGTAGCAACCGTGGTGATCCAGAATTGTTGCCACATTTACGTTTTGTTAATTTATTATTGGATTGCGACACTCACTCCGTGCTTCTCGCAATGACAAATTGAGAAGATAAGTTCGTTCGCAATGATAAACAAGGGAAGGTGGATTGCCGCGAATGCCTAATCAGCATCCTCGCAATTGTAAAGGTTACACAAAAAAGAAGGGAAGGAATAAAAAAACTGCTCCTTAGTGAATACCAAAGAGCAGTAATGAAAAATAAATATACTATATAGCTGTAACTAATTGAAGCAAAGTATGTGGTGTTTGAATCAACTTAGCTTCTGCAGCAATCGCAGCTGTTAATTTAGCTTGTTCTTGAGAGAAGTCTTTAGTTAATTCTGTGAAATCAGCATCCATAAACTGAGCTCTTGCAGCATCTACGTTTTCAATCGCTGTTGAAATACTATCTGCAACCATCCTAAATCTAGATTGATAAGCACCAATTTTTGAATTGTAGTTAAACATAGTATCTAGTGCAACTCTGATTAACTCTTGCCCTTTTCTACCATCTTCTACAGTTTCAAGTTTTAATTTATCAATTCCAAGAGCTTTTGGAGAAACACTGTCAAAATCAATTGAAATTTGCTGATTTGCTTCAGCACCAACCTGGAACACCATAGGAGATTGTTTTTGCTGTTTGGAATCAAATATAAAGATCTTATTTCCATCCAATGTTACAGAACCATCATCTGCTAAAGTAATATCTTTATCTACTGTTTTTGTTGGATCAGTAGGATCTGTAGCTTTATAAGTTATCTTAGTAACTTTTGTAGCATCATCAACAGTAAATAAATCTACAGGAGTACTATCTAGTGTTGAAACCTTTCCGGCAGCTACACTGTATGCTTTATTACCACTTAAGTCATTAATTCCAGTACCTGCAGCATCTACATTTAACTTATAACGTTCACCTGCCTTTCCACTTGGATCATATGTTACAAACATTGCTGTATTTGTTCCATCCATAACAGCATTATTATACAAGCTATAATTCAGTTTGTTATCTTCATCGATTGGTGTGCTAACTTGTTTAGTTGAGCCATCAATTAGGTTTCTACCGTTAAAGTTAGTAGCTGTAGCAATACGTTCAACCTCAGCTTTTAATTGTTGAGTTTCAAGGTTAATCAATTTTCTATCAGAGTCAGTAGCACTTCCTGTTAATGCCATGATTGATAATTGATCAAGTCTTTTTAAAATGTTTACCACACCTTTAGCACCACCATATGCGATATTTAATACCACTGATGCTTGATGAGCACTTTTTAATGATTCTTTTTGTAATCCTAAATTTACTTCTAGTTTTGTACCGATTGCAAGACCTGCTGGATCTTCATAAGGGAATAATATACCTTGCCCAGAAGATAATTTATTTGCTATTGTAGAAGAATCTTCTAGAATTTTGCCGATGGCATCTTGTACACCAGCTGTTTGTGTATTAGTAATTGATGGTATAGACATTGTCTTTCTCCAATTTAGTTATTTAACGAGACTACTGTCAAATTAAACTTATCTAATAAGCAACGTAATACAAGATTGATAATAAAAAACCAAACTCCTTTTACATACTACTCACGATAAATTACGACTTCTGTCGTTATTCTTATAATAAAACGTTAGCATGCTAAAAAGTAATTGCAAGCTTTTATTTAGATTTAATAATTTTAATTTTTAGATTGTCAAGAGCATTAACATGCTCTCGCAATTACAATTTTTAATTTAGCCATCACGAGCCCATTTTGTACTTCTTTTTGTCATCACGAGGTTGCGTAGCAACCGTGGTGATCCAGGAATGTTTCCTCGTTTATGTTTGTTGAAGTATTTCTGGATTGCCGCACTCACTACGTTCGTTCGCAATGACAAGTAATGAATAAATTATTCTTTAAAAATATTTATTTATGATGTAAAAAATTCTTATCGAGTTTTTATAAAAATTGCTAATGAATAAACAAGAAGAAATATCTTTTAATAGTATTTCAAATTCTATTCTTACTCCTATGATGAAGCAATATTTAGGAATTAAATCAGCTCATAAAGACTATTTGCTTTTTTATAGATTAGGAGATTTTTATGAATTATTTTTTGAAGATGCACAAGTCGCGTCAAAAATTTTAGACATAGTGCTTACTAAAAGAGGAAAACAGAATGGTGATAACATACCAATGTGCGGTGTACCATATCATAGTGCAACTCATTACATTAATAGGCTACTTAAAAAGGGTTACAGCATTGCAATATGTGAACAACTAGAATCTCCTGAAGAAGCAAAAAAAAGGGGGTATAAATCTGTTGTAAGAAGAGAAGTTATGCAAATCATTACACCTGGTACATTAATGGAGGAAAAATTATTAGATTCGAAAAATACAAATTATCTTACATCAATTGCTGAGGAAAAAGGTAATTATTCTATTGCGTGGGTTGAGCTTACAACAGGAGATTTTTATGTTACTACTTGTAGCAAAAATCAGGTTGTAAATGAGATATCACGACTAAGTCCAAAAGAAGTTTTAGTATCATATAAACTTTCAAGTGATCCTATTTTTATGAATTATAAAAATATTATAACTGTTAGAAGCAATAATATATATGATCATAAAAATTGCCTGCAAAGAATAGTTCAATATTATAATGTCAATTCCATTAAAAGCCTTGGAGAATTTAGCAAAGAACAATTAGTTTCAGCAGGAGCATTGATAGAATATATTATTCATACTCAAAAAAATAATTTACCAAAGTTAAAAGTATTGCAAAAGCTAGAGAGAGAGTATTTTGTTGAAATAGATGCTTCTACTAGAATTAACCTTGAGCTTGATAAAAATTCTATAAATAAGGAATTTAATTTGTTAAATGTTATTGATAAAACAGTTACTTCAGCAGGAGCAAGATTACTAAAAACTAGATTAAATTCACCACTTAAAAATTCATCCGTAATCAATAAAAGGTTAGATTGTGTAAGCTTTTTTTATAATAAAACCGAACTTCGAACAAAAATTAGGGAATATTTAAAATTTTTTCCTGATGTTCAAAGATCATTATCTAAAATTTTTATTAATAAAGCAATACCAAGAGATTTAGATATCATAAAAAATGGCTTAAAAATTTCAACAATGATTAGTGAATTACTAAGAATAAATGGTGAAAATTTAATTGATGGAATAAATTCTCTAATTTCTCAAATATATGGTTATAATCAATTAGTTGATGAATTAGAGCAAGCTTTAATTCCATGTGATAATATTATAGAAAATCAAGCATTTATTAAAAAAGGCTATAATAAATATTTAGATGAGCTATATGATTTAAAGTATAATTCAAATCAAACAATTAATGAATTAAGGGATAAATATAGACACAAAACAGGTGTGCAAAATTTAAAAATAGCTAAAAACAATATTTTTGGATATTTTGTTGAAGTGACAAGTTTGAATTCAAGTAAATTAGATGAAAAATTATTTATTCATAAGCAGACTTTAGGAAATTCAGTAAGATTTTTTACAGATGAATTGAAGAATTTAGAAAATATTATTCTTAATTGTGATACTAAAATTACTAACTTGGAAAAGGAAATATTTTGTAAGCTTTGTGATAAAGTGAAGCATTATTTTGATGAGATCAATTTAGTTATTGATAGCATAGCAAATCTTGATTTTTATAGTGCTCTTAGTGAAATTGCTATTCAAAATAAATATATTAGACCTATAGTTGATGATAGCAATACATTTTTTATTGAAGAAGGTCGTCACCCTGTAGTGGAAAATTTTCAAAAAGAAAATTTTATTCCAAATTCTGCTAACATTACTGATGAAGAGAAGATATGGTTAATTACAGGGCCTAATATGGCTGGGAAAAGTACTTTTTTAAGACAGAATGCTTTAATTTGTATTCTTGCTCAAATTGGTAGCTACGTGCCTGCAAAAAGAGTGCATATAGGAGTTGTTGATAAAATATTTAGCAGAATTGGTGCTGCAGATAATATTGCAAAAGGTGAATCAACATTTATGGTAGAAATGACAGAAACAGCATACATTATAAATAATGTAACTGAAAAATCATTTGTTATTCTTGATGAAATTGGCAGAGGCACATCTACTCACGATGGCATATCTATTGCTTGGGCTGTGCTTGAATATTTATATAATCATATTAATTGTAGGGCATTATTTGCAACTCATTATCATGAGTTAACACAACTAAATAATAAGTTAGCTAGGATTGCAAATTATACTATGGAAGTAAAAGAATGGAATAAAGATATTATTTTTTTACATAAAATTATACCTGGTGTTGCAGATAGTTCGTATGGAATTCATGTTGCAGAATTAGCAGGTTTACCAAAAAAAGTTATTAACTCTGCAAAACAAATTTTAACTAATTTTGAAAAAAAAGAACCCGTTCAAGTCAAAGGTAATTATCAAGAAGATATAGTTTATAAAGAAAATGAGATTTTAAAAATTCTTAAAAATATAGATATAAATAATCTTACTCCTATTGAAGCTCAAAAAATATTATATGAACTGAAGAGCAAAGTTAATTTTAAATAATAACCCGAACTGCAGATAAGAAATAAGAAATTTATAGCAAATCTTGTAATCATGAAGAGTAATGTCTCTCAACAGTTATCACAAAGGAGAGATATTGTATCCTACCTCCCATAGTAATCACGAGGGAGAGCTTTAGCTCGACTGTGGTGATCCATAACTATTATCGCATTTATATTTGTTGATGCTTTACTGGATTGCCACGAGCACTTTGTGCACTCGCAATGACTATATCGTTGTTCCTAACTGTGCTAAATATTGCTGTATATTCTCATTCTAGCTCTTTATAGAGCAATTCTTATCTGCAGCTCAGGTTATAAATAGTTTAAAAACGTATATAGCTTTATTTCTAATGTTGATGTTTAAAATGTTTTAAATCATGATGATTGCCAATTTTAACAAAGACATAGTCTACTTCACTTATTTCCCTATCAGGGCATATCGTCATATTAAATTCAGATTTAGGTGAAATGTCTCTTCTTAAATTAGTAGAGATATTGAAGATACTTTTTCTTTTTTTATCATAACCAACAATTTTGATAACTTGTACAAATTTAACTTTATTTGACTTATTAATTATTTTTATTGGAATTTTATGTTTTACTTCACTGTTTTTATGCTCTTTATTTCCATATATTTCTTCGATTGGTTCTGAAACTTCAACTATAAGTCCATCAGTACTATGGTAATCAAATAATTTATATATTATTTCAAATAAATGATGTTGTTTTACTAAAAATTCTCTTTCAAAATAAAGAAAAAGTGATAATGAGGTTAAGATAATTATTAAACAAAAAATAATGTAACCCCTCTTTTTTATAACCTTTTTAGGTTTATTAATCTTAGAAAAATTATAAGTAGATTTAGGAGTTATTTGATTAGTTTCTGGTATATATAACCATTCATATTCGCATTTAGAACAACATACCATTCTTCCATTGCTACCTATGTCATATTTGTTAACTCTATATTTTGTATTGCAATTTTTACACTCAATAATCATGTTTAAATAGAATGTAATTTTTTAGTTAGTATTTCATTAACATTTTGTGGATTAGCTTTTCCTTTGCTTATCTTCATTACTTGGCCAACAAAAAAGCCAAATAGCTTTTCTTTTCCAGATTTAAATTCTTTTACTTTTTCAGGATTAGAGTTTAGAACTTCATCTATATATTTTTCAATTTCATCTGTTCCAGATATTTGCATTAAGTTATGTTTTTTTACAATTTCTTCCGGAGAATTATTATTTTCAAACATTATATCTAAAACATCTTTTGCAATTTTACCTGAAATTTTATTATCAGTAATTAACTGCAATAAAGTACAAAAATTTTCAGAAGTTATAGGCATTTTGTAGAATTCGATTCCCTTTTTATTTAATCTTCCAAAAAGCTCAGCACATATCCAATTTGCAGCAAGTTTAGGATCTACTTTCTTAGCTATTATTTCAAAAAATTCTGCAACTGCTTTATCCGCAGTAAGTACTTCTGCATCATATGTAGTTAAGTGAAAATTATTTATGTACCTTCTTTTCTTATCTTCAGGCAATTCTGGAAGATTATTTTTAATATTATTAATAAAGTCAGCAGAAATTTTAAGTGGTAATAAGTCTGGATCAGGAAAATATCTATAGTCATTAGCTTCTTCTTTTTTTCTCATAGATTTTGTCTGTCCTAAATTGACGTCAAACAATCTTGTTTCTTGCACAATATCTTGCTGTTCTTCAAGTAATTCAACTTGTCTATTTGCTTCATATAATATAGCTTTATTAATATACTTAAAAGAATTTAAATTTTTAATTTCTACTCTAGTTCCAAATTTATTATCTCCCTTTTTCCTAACTGAAACATTTGCATCACATCTCATTGAACCTTTTTCTAAATCACCGTCACAAACATCTATATATCTAAGTATATTACGTAACTTTTTCATAAATTGTTCAACTTCACTTGGTTCACTAAAATTCGGATCAGTTACTATTTCAATAAGTGGAACACCTACTCTGTTAAAATCAATAAAAGTTTCTATTGGGCTTTGATCATGTATACTTTTTCCAGCATCCTGTTCAATATGAATTCTATTAATTGTAATTGTTTTTTTTTCGCCATTATCTTTTGTTATTTGCATATTTCCATCGTAAACTATAGGATAAAAAAGTTGTGATATTTGGTAACCTTGTGGTGAATCTGGGTAAAAGTAATTTTTTCTATCAAATACTGAAAATTTATTTATTTTGGCATTAACTGCAAGTCCAGCTTTAATGGCAAGCTCTATACATTTTTTATTAGTTATTGGTAGCATGCCAGGCATTGCTGCATCTATATATGATACTTGTTCATTATTATCTTCACCAAATTTAGTTGAAGAATGAGAGAATAATTTGCTTTTTGAATTTAGTTGAGCATGAATTTCCAAGCCTATGACTAACTCCCATTTATTTGTTTTTCCTTGAATTATCATTCTTAATTTTTACTTAATATATGTGTATTTAGAAGTTCATAAATTTTGTATCATAAACTAAGGTTTTTTACTAGTATGCTTATAGCTATTTATAGAAAAATTTAAATGAAAATAAATTAGAAAAATAACTATGGCAATAAAATATATTTGTCATCACGAGATTATGTAATAGGCGCAGTGATTCAGTTATAGTTTTATAATTTTATTTTATAAAACTCAGAATTATTATAATTTTTCTGTGCTTTAATAATAAAATATTTTAGGCTCTGTTATAAATCTAATTTCATAATATCAATACATTCACTATATTCAGCAAGAACTTCTTCAGGGTTTTCACAGTAGAAATATGAATTATCATAAAGTTTTTCTAATTTTTTCATATCCTGCTTTTTATCTGCAATTTTATTAGCAAGTGCTGTAAAAAATTCTTTATTAATATCTATGTATTTTTTTGTACATGCCATTGTTTCATTAAAAGCTAACAAATCACCTTTGCTAGCTTTATCATATATTGCATGTTGGATATCAACAGGAATCATAAAATCCAATTTATAAAAATGAGTAATAAATGTTTTAATTAATTTATCAAGAGGTTGTTTTTGGATTTGTCCAGTAATTTTATATATATTATAAATGTTGTATAAGTATGAACTTTCATCAATGCTATTTAGAATTTTTTGTACGTTCCCTGTAGTTGTGCCAATTGAAACAATCAATGTATCTTCTTTAGAAGACTTTTTGTTCATTTCCATAATATATGGTATCCCTATAAGAAGAGGAGAATTTGCAATTAAAGCACCATCAAAATCTTTGTATACTTCATCTTTTAATTCTGTTTTTTTAGAGTCAAAAAGTCCAGGATAAGAAATACTTGCTTCAACAGCATCCTTTAGGTAAAAATCTTTATTGGGATCTGATTGTGCATCATAAGTGCTCCATATGTGAGGATTACCTGTTTTTGCATTTGTTGATGTAATAACAACAGGAATGGTGGTTTGACTTAATTTAGTATCACCACACATTTTATGAATAAAATCTACATCTTTTCTAGTTAAAATATGATTTTTGATATTTAAGATAAGTGATATTTTATCACCTAAGCTAATATTTGAGTTAATATTATGTAAATCTTCATCAAAAATTTTGATACAATCTTTTATTGAGTGTTTTGGCTTATTAGGATTTTTTTCAGATGGAATAACTAAGCACGATGCTATTAAAGAACCTGAAGAAACAGCAATAATAGTATTAAAGTATTCAATAAATTCTTTATTTGGGTTAAGCTTTTTTAATTCACTTTCAAGCTTTATTGCTATAATTAAAGATACAAAGCCTTTTTGAGTGCCGCCACTTATTGATAAAACTTTAAAATTTTGCTTTTCATTTTTACTCCAAAACATATAAACTACCTATAAACAATTCGCTACCTATGGTAGTATTTTGTATGATAAAAATCAATTTATATATTCTTTAGCTAAGTTTACATACCTTTTTTTGGATATTGTAATATAATTAATTTCTTCTTTTTTTAGTAATCTCATGAGCTTTGCTGGTATACCAGCCCATAACTCATTTTCTTTAATTGTTTTATTATTTGTGACTAAAGCTCCTGCTGCAACCATAGAGTAAGATTTTACTGCAGCGTAATCCATTATTGTTGAGTTCATTCCAATAAATGAGTTATCATAAATTTTGCAAGCGTGAATTAATGCTTTGTGACCAATAGTGACTCCGCTTCCTATAATTGTAGGTCCATTATTAGTTCCAACGTGTATTATAGTGCCATCTTGTATATTAGTTTCGTCTCCAATTCTAATATAATTAACATCTCCTCTAATAACACAATTAAACCATATACTGGATTTACTTCCAATCTCTACATCTCCTATAACAACAGCATTTTGTGCAATAAAAGCATCTTTTGCAATTTTAGGAATTTTGTTTTTATATGGAAGAATGATGGCCATTATTTTTTTGCCCTCTTCTTGGATTGCTTAGGTTTATAATTATCAATTAAATCCACAGCTTCTAATAATTCTAAGTTAATTTTATCTATATTTTTAAGGGCGTAAAATTTCTTATTACACTCTAAGTATGGTCCATATCTTCCAATTTTTACTAAGATATCTTCTTTGATAGTGGGGTGTTTACCTAAATCTTTAGGTAAATTAAGTAAAGAGCATGCAAATTCTAGATTGATATTATCAGGGGAAACTTTTGCAGGCAATGATGCTCTTTTTTTCTTGCCATCAACTTCTTTTTCTAGATAAAATCCATAAGGACCTTTTTTAAGTAAAATTTCTGATTGTGTTATTTCATCAACACCTATAACTTTTTCTTTTTCATTTTTATTTTCAGTATTTTCTTCTTGGAATAACGTTCTTTTATAACTGCATTCAGGATAATTGGAACATCCGATAAATGCTCCAAATTTACCTGTTTTTAAGCCTAATTCACCGTTCTTGCAATTAGTACATTTTCTTAATTTAGAAAGCTCATCTTTATCGGTGGTATTAAAAATATAATCTAATAATAGTTTTTCAACTTCATTAATTATATCAATATTTTTTATTTCTAGTACCTTGTCTGATGTATTTTTAAATAGTATCCAAAAATTAGAAAGTACTTCTTTCCATTTTTTTTTGCCATTTGCCACATCATCTAAATCATTTTCAAGATTTGCAGTGAAATCATAATCAATATATTTATCAAAGAATTTATTTAAAAAAGCATCAACTAATCTTCCTTTTGCCTCAGGTATAAATCTTTTTTGTAAAATTTTTGCATACTCCCTTTCTACTAAAATAGATATAATTTTAGGGTATGTAGAAGGTCTGCCAATTCCTAATTCCTCCATTTTTTTTACTAAGCTTGCTTCAGTATATCTTGGAGGAGGTTGTGTGAAATGTTGATTTGGAGTGATTTTATCAAGATTTAAAATATCGCCTTCTTGAAGTTTAGGAATATTATTTTTCTTTTCATTTTCTTCATTATCTATGCCCTCTTTGTATACTCTATAAAATCCATCGAAAACAATTGTAGAGCCTGTGGATTTAAATATATTTTTATTATTTTGAGATGATATTTCTATAGTAACTGATTCTAATTTTGCATTTGCCATTTGGCTTGCAATTGTTCTTTTCCAAATTAACTCATATAACCTATATTGATCATTATCTAAAAAATCTTTAAGATTAGTTGGGTTATTGCTAAAATTAGTTGGTCTAATTGCTTCATGAGCTTCTTGTGCATTTTTAGATTTAGATTTATAAAGTATAGGATTTTTTGGTAAATAATTTGAACCATAGTGACTTTTGATATGAGAAGTAATGTTTTTAATAGCTTCTTGAGAAATTGTGACGCTATCTGTTCTCATATAAGTAATCAGACCGTCTGTTTTGCTTTTTACTTGTATTCCTTCATATAATTTTTGAGCTATTATCATTGTTTTTTTAGCTGAAAAATTTAACTTTCTAGAGGCTTCTTGTATTAAAGTTGAAGTTATAAATGGCGCTGTTGGTTTTCTTATAATGTCCTTTTTCTTAATTGAAGAAACTTTATAGTTTAATGTTTTTATATTTTTTATTATATCTTTAGCTTTATTTTCTTTATTTATGCTAAATTTTTCTAATTTTTCCCCATTATAAGTGTGAAGCTGAGAGCTAAAGCTATCTTTATTATTTTTTGAAAATATACTATCTATAGTCCAATATTCTTGCTCTTTAAATTTATCTCTTTCATTTTCTCTTTCACATAGAAGTTTCAGTGCAACTGATTGAACTCTACCAGCAGATTTGCTACCAGGCAATTTTCTCCATAATACTGGTGATAAAGTAAATCCTACTAAATAATCTAAAGCTTGTCTTGCTTGTTGAGCATGTATTAAATCCTTATCTAATTCTCTTGGATTATTTATAGCATTGATTACAGCATTTTTAGTAATTTCATGAAAAGCAATACGTTTTACATTTACAGCATTATTTAATGATTTTTTACTTTTCATGGTCTCTAAAATATGCCATGAAATTGCTTCTCCTTCTCTATCAGGGTCAGTTGCAAGATAAATTATCTCTGCTTTTTTAAAATTATCAGCAAGATTTTTTATGGTATCTTTTGCTCTTATAATAGGTTTGTATGTGATTTTAAAATTATTTTCTGGTTCAACAGCATCTCTTACAGAAGGTAAGCTTCGTATATGACCATAAGATGAAATTACTTTAAAATCTTTACCTAGATATTTTTCTAAAGTTTTTGCTTTTGCAGGAGATTCAACTATAAGTAATTTCATTGTAGATAAAAATTAGTTAATTATATGTTAGTTTGCATATTTGTGAATAACATGCAATATTTATTGAGAAAGATAGCTGAGGATTTTAATATACAGGTGATTTCTTATTTTAACACATAAATAGTTAAATTTTTATAAATTGAAATTATTAATTAGTTGTTTTATTAGAAGTAATAGGCGCTTAAGGTTGGCAATGGATAGTAAAGATTATATAAATTATTACGTTGAATATTTTTTTGAGATGTTAATTGCAGAAAGGGATGCAACTCAAAATACTATATTGTCTTATAGGAATGATATTAATGATTTACATAAATATCTAAAGAAAAACAACATAGGATTACTTAAAATAACTCAATCGACAATACAAAATTTTATTGTTAATTTGACTGAAAACAACTTAAATCCTAAAACTATAAGTAGAAAGATTTCAGCATATAAACAATTTTTTTTATTTTTAGTATCGGAAGGATATTTAAAAGAAAGCCCAATTTCTAATGTTATAATGCCTAAGAGAGCTGATTCAATACCTAAAGCTTTATCAAGTGATAATATTAGTAAAATTATAGAAATGATAAGTCAAGACAAAACAAAAGAAGGTATAAGAAATTATGCTTTACTTGAGATACTTTACTCAACAGGTATGAGGATATCAGAATTGGTATCTCTTGAAATGAAGTCTTTAGAAAGTTTTTCTAAAGAATCTGATACAAATCTATTAATTATTAAAGGTAAGGGGAAGAAAGAGAGGGCTGTAATATTAAATTATATGGCATGTAAAGCACTAAAAAAATATCTCAAAATTAGGAAGCAATTCTTATTATCAAGTGTGAAATCTAATTGGGTTTTTCCTTCAATTTCCAAAGATAATAAAATTGTACATATCTCAAGGCAAAGGTTTGGACAAGTACTTAAAGAGATTGCACTGAAGTGTAATATTGATCCATCTATTATTTCTCCACATAAAATTAGGCATTCATTTGCAACTCATATGTTAGACAATGGTGCTAATTTAAGAATTGTGCAAGAATTATTAGGTCACTCAGATATATCATCTACACAAATATACACTAAAGTATCTGGCACTAAAGCAAAAAAATTATTACTTGATAAGCATCCTCTTGGAGCTAAGGTTAATACAAAGGATGAATAGTTATTGAGTTTAAAAAGAAAGTAGACGGGTTAGATTTTTCTAGAAGTATTTCTAAATTGAAGAAGTAAATTTGGTATAGTTTGTGGTATTTCTTCTGCAACTAGTCCATACCCAATTTTCCAAGCTGCTTCATTTAATGTCCAAACTGCAATTGATGCTGCAAAATATGAATTAAGACCTTGGCTCATTAATCCTGCGCAAATTCCCGCTAAAACATCTCCTGTGCCAGCTGTTGAAAGATATGGGCAACCATTTTCTTGTAGCAAGATATCATCATTACATCCTATAACTGTATCAACCCCTTTTAACAAAACTTTGCAATTTGAAAGTTGAACAGCTAATTTTACTTTATTAATTTTTAATTCACTGCTTAAATTAAAAATTTTCTTAAATTCACCTTCATGAGGAGTAATCAAAACATCTTGATTTGAGGTGGTCAATTTTTTTAAAGATTTATAATTAATTATTGCACCTGCATCCAATACTATGGGTTTATTGTGCTTAAGTATATTTTCAACAATATTATGTGTTTCTGATGATGCAATTGTGCCAGGTCCGTATAAAATAGATGAAACCTTGTGTTTAATTATCAAATCATTTAATTGCTGTATATCTTTATATTTTATTATTACTATTCCAGCGTCTAATTTATTGTCAAATTGTACGTTATTTTTGATAAATAACTTTACAATTCCTGAACCTGATTTTCTTGCAGCTTGAGTTGATAAAATGCTAGCACCTAGCATTTCTCCTGCTATTACTCCTAAGCATCCTCTTGTATATTTATTATCTTCATATTGTGGGAATCTTAATTTATTTTTCCATATTTCTGGAGTATTTATTTTTATATAATTTTCAGTATTTTCTAAATTGTATAGACCAATATCTTTAACAATAACTTCTCCTGAATGTTTTAATCCTGGCATTAATAAGTGGCCTATTTTTTTAGTATGAAAAGTGATGGTTAAAGTCGCTTTTAATGCAGCACCTAGTATTTCTCCAGTATTTGCTGATATTCCAGTTGGAATATCAATAGATATACATTTTAAGTTTGAGTTATTTATTTTATGTATTAATTCCTTAAGTGTAACATCTATTTCTTTTGATAGGCCAATCCCATATATTGCATCAATAATTAAATCAGTTTCTTCTAAGTTTAAATTATTAATATCTATAATTTTTCCTTTGTATTTTTTTGCAAAATATTTAGCAGAGTTAGTTTTTGGTTCACCTAATTTTAATAATTTAACATCCCAAGAATTTTGATGAAGTAAATTAGCAACAACATATCCATCGCCACCATTATTTCCAAAGCCACAAATTACTAAAACTTTACAAAACTTAAATCTTTTAAATATTTCATCAAAAACCTTTTTTCCTGCTTTATGCATTAAGTCTAAAGATGTATCTTTATTACGTATAATAGGAGCCTCTATGGCGTGCATTTGATTACTATTTAAGGCAAATTTGTACATAATAAATATAATAAGATGATTAGATAAATAAACTTACTATTAAATTGATCACATAAATTGTAACCGATGCAAAAATTGCAGCTAAAATATCATCAAATATTACTCCAAATGTACCCTTGTATTTTCTATTAACGTAATCAATTATTAATGGCTTTTTAATATCAAAATACCTAAAAGGAATTAATGCAATTAAAAAAACTAGTGTACTGGTGGAAATATTTATAAAAAATGGAATTTTTTTAATTAAACTGTATATCCACTCAAGCGATATATATAATGTTAATAACTGCCCAATTACTTCATCTATTACTATATAACTATGATCATAAGTATTGGTAGTTTTCTGAAATTTCTTTATAGCAAATGAGCCTATAATACAAAAAGTTATAATTGCTAAAAGTAATTTTGATTTAATATTGTTTAACGAATTAGAGTGCATTATTATAAAATAATATAGCGGATATACAGCTATCGACCCACAAGTTCCAGGAGCTGGAAGCTTTCCGACATAAAACCAGGTAGATATGATCGAATACCAAGAAAATGGAACTTTAAATTTTACTTTCTTAGCGTTTAAAATATGATCTAAGCTGTATCTTTTTTTCATAATTAAGTTATATTAATTAGTTACACAGCAAATAGCTTGAGCTGCAATGCCTTCTCGTGATCCTAAAAATCCCATTTTTTCTGTTGTAGTAGCTTTTACACTTACTTGATTGCTATTTATTTCTAGTATTTTAGCAATATTTTCACGCATTACTTGACTATAGGGCATAATTTTTGGTTTTTCACATATGATTGTTAAATCAATATTTAGTATTTTAACTCCAATTTGTTTTAGCTTTTTTTTAGTGTATTCTAAAAAATAACTTGAATCTATATTTTTATATTTATTATTGTTAGGTGGAAATAATTGCCCAATATTTCCAAGTGCCATAGAACCAAGTAAAGCTTCGGTGATTGCATGCAATCCTACATCGCCATCAGAATGAGCAATAATAGATTGATTATGTTTAACGTCTATACCACAAATTTTTATTGTATTGGTATCCTTTAGAGGTTTTGAAAATTTATGTACATCTAAACCAATGCCTGTACGATATACTTTTTTATTACTCATAATAAATTTACAAAATTCAAAATCATGTTTGTTTGTTATTTTTATGTTATTAATTTCTCCATCTATTTTACAGCTATCAATATTTTTTTCAAAACACAAGCTTATATCATCTGTATAATTAGTATTACTATTTTTATGCAAATCTAAAATTAACCTATATTTAAATCCTTGTGGCGTTTGTGTTCTATATAAAAAATTTCTATCAATTATTTTTATATTATTTTTAATATCAAACTGTTTTATTGTATCTGTTAATTTAATTCCAATATCTACAGCTTGATAATTATCTAATTTTAAAATAATTTCTTCAATTAGTTTTTTTGAAATTAGTGGTCTTGCAGCATCGTGAATTAGAACATTTTCAGGATTGATTTTCTCAATTGCCTTTAAGCCTAAAAATACTGATTCTTTTCTTGTTTTGCCACCAATAACACAATCTAATAAATTAAGTTCTTTAGTTGCATTTTTATATAAATTTATGTGTTTTTTGTTAATGACAACTAATATGTTGTCTATTGATTTACATGATAAAAATGTTTCTATAGACCATCTTAATATGGGTTTATCGTTAATTAAACTATACTGTTTAGGAGTATGTTTACTAAACCTTAAAGATTCTCCTGCAGCAACAATTATAGCTATATTTTTCACTTATATTTTTGCAAAAAACTTTTTCTTGTACCAATATAAAAGATAAATACAAAAAATGGAAGGAATTGAAAGTAGTGATGAAAAAATAAAAAAATTTTGCCAACCAAAACTTTCTACAACAATTCCTGATGTAGGTGAAATTAATGACTTTGTTAGTCCAGAAAAAGAAATTAGTATTGCATAGTGAGTTGCTAAATGTTTTTTATCACATAATGAACTCATAAATGTAATAAGTATAATATTGCTAATTCCATAGCTAAGACTTTCTATTAGATTTATTAAACCTAGTAAAATTATACTATTTTTGATTTTTAAGAATATCAAAAATTGTAAATTAGTAATTGAAGCTAAAATTTCTGCAAATAATAAGTTATACTTTAATTGTGATTTAGCAATTAAAATACCCCCAATAAGTGTTCCTATTAGAGCCCCCACTATACCACATGACTTTGCAACGCTTGCAATTTGATTCTTTGAAAATCCTACATCCATTAAAAATGGGATAGATAAAGTATCTAGATATGCATCACTAACTTTATAAAAGGCAATAATTGTTAATATTAATCCAAATTTTGGTTTTAAGGCTAATTTTTTAAATGGGATTATAAAGTTATTAATAATCCATTCTTTATAATTAAGATGTACCATTTTTTGAAAATATGTGACCTTTTCATCAGAAAAATAAATTACAATAAGACATGGTAAAATAAAAAAGGCTAATATCATAAAAACATATTTCCAATCAATTATAGTTGATAAAAATAAAGCAAATATCCCAGAAATTATAAATCCAATTCTAAAGCCGTAAACTACAAAAGCATTACCAATTCCTGCTTTAATTTTTGAAAAAAGCTCTATTCTATATGCCTCCATAGCAATATCATATGTTGCCCCAATAAATCCTATGAAAATAAGATATACAACTAAAAAAGATATTGATTTAATATCTATATAACCAAAAAACCCTATAGTAAGCATTAAAAACACTTGCATTAACATTATCCAGCTTTTGCGCAATCCAAAATTTTTGGAAAACATTTTTATAGGATAACAATCAACTAAGGGAGACCATAAATATTTAAATGAGTAAGGTATCGTTTTGATTGATAAAAAACCTATTACTGTAAGAGATAAATTATTATCTTTAAAATATGTTGTCGTTGTTGTTACAAGAAATGCATATACAACTCCACTATTTAAACCTAAAGTTAGTGCTATTATTAATTTTTTTATAAGATTTATGTCAAAAACCTTATTAATATATTTTACTTTGCACACAACAAAAACCTATTATTGAGATATCATCTCATAAACTAAAAAATTTATATTTTCAATATAAATTAATACTTGCAACATTAATTATATTCAGTAAAATCATAGGTAAAATTGAGGTTGTGTTATGTCAATTCAGTGTCATGAAACTAATAATGAGAAAATAAATCATATAAAATCTTTAATTAGTAATAGTTCTCAATCAGATTATAGCCAAGCTTTTAGTCATTATTATAGCACATGTAGTAATGGACTGCTTCTAGGAGATATTTATGATATAATGATTTTTTCTGTTGATAAAAATACTGATATAACATGGGAATTTATAAATTACTACAAACCTGGATTTGATCAGATTTTTCAAATTATAGTAAGAAGTTTGGTTAACCAAAATTTTGAATTTGCAACAAGGGTAATCAATGCTAGTTATAATATAATGAGCGAACAAAATTACATTGAGCTTTCTGTATATTTTATACAAAATTTTAACTATGATGCATCAATTTCTTGGTTAGGTTATTCAGCAAATCGATTTACAAATATACTAGAACTGAATATTGCACAAGAAGTCAAAAAATATGTAAATTCTACGGAGGATTATCAACGATTTTCAGTAGAGGTTATGCAGAAGCTTGTTTCTTTTGGAAAGCAAGAACTACAAGAAGAATTAAGTAGAGATTTTAATTTTTTATCCAATTCATTATTATTAATAATTGTTTCTTTTGCAATTGAAGAGAAAAGAGATGAGATTTCTACATATATAACTGATTTCATAATTGCTTTTAATTCTCCCGAAGGAAAAACAGATAATCAAGAGAGCAATGTTCCTACTTTTATGATTAGCTTTCTTATCTCATCAAGTTTACACCATATGCATGAAGAATTTGCATTATATTTAGTTGATAAATTTAGCTTTTCTTGTGATGTAAAAACTCTAGACTTATTAAACTACATGCACGATAAAAAAGCTGATAATGTATTTAAAAAATTAACAAATAAATTATCCTCTACTTGTAATAATGAAGAGAAGTTAAAATTAATGTTACGTGATATTGATTTAAATGAAGCCAAGCCTTCTGAGGATGTAATCAGAAAATTGATAAGTGAGTTGAAACCTTCAATATCTGAAAAACAAAAAGAAAAAAATATGGAGTTTTCTAGTGAGAAAGTGAGTCCAGAATTTTTTGATGAGTTAAAAAGCGTACTTCTCAATACTACAAATAATAATGTAGAGAACTTTGAAATCTAGCAATATCTATTTAAAAAAGAAGAAATTAACATTATATCAAAGATATAAATTTTTACCGTTTGCGTAAATTATGTTATTTAATTCTTTTTCGTTAAAATTATTTATTAATAAAGTTAAATCAGATTGATTGAATTGTCTAGATGCGCGTGTTCCAGGCAAGTCTGTTCCAAAGATTAACGAATTAGAGTTTACATTATAAATTTTACGCATTATCGATGGTATTAATTTATAATTTAATTTAGAAAATCTTGTAGCTTTAATATATACTCCTTTTTCTGCTAATTTAAACAATAAATCTGTGTTGTTATCACGAAATAATCCCAGGTGATCAATAGTAACCTTAGGTAAAGATGTTAAAGTATCGTATAAATCTTTTATAGATGTTAAGTCTGCATATAATTCTATATGCCATTTTGTTAAGTCATATATACGCTTAGCAATGCTTATTATATTTTTAGTTGATGTATTATTACCTCGGTACAAATTGAAACGTGCTGCTCTGATTTGTTTTTTAT
Source organism: Rickettsiales endosymbiont of Trichoplax sp. H2 (assembly GCF_009690945.1). Lineage (NCBI taxonomy): Bacteria > Pseudomonadati > Pseudomonadota > Alphaproteobacteria > Rickettsiales > Rickettsiales endosymbiont of Trichoplax sp. H2. The sequence continues at coordinate 66,744 of NZ_NPHZ01000002.1, read as the reverse complement.
GTAGGTATAGTATTGCTTGATCACTAATATCTAAGGGTAAATTAATGACACCAACATATTGTTTTCCCAAAATATTTAATGCTTCTACTATATAATCAGTGTTATATCCTTGAAATGATCCTGAAACAATTGCACCACCACAAAGCTCTAAGGGAAAATTAGATAACGATTTTTTATAGTCATTGGTAGTAAAGGCGTTTGGTATATATCCATTATTTGCAATTAAAGGATATTTATTATCTATAATATGAAAATGTGCATCAAAACATTTAAACTGTTTCATGATCTTTTTTTATAAAATTATTGTGCAATAACTTCACCACACTCAATTTTATATATATGATTAATGCCAACAGATTGCAAAAAATTTTCTTCGTGAGAAACAATTATCATACTACCTGGATACTTTCTTAAAACTTGGACTACATGCTCTTTAGTTTCAAGATCAAGGTTATTAGTAATTTCATCTAGCATTAAAAGTCTTGGGGATTTAGCTGCAATTAAGCTAAGTGAAAGCCTAGCTTTTTCACCCCCAGAAAGATTACATACTAAATTAGAAACTTCCTCATTATTGTGAAATAAAAAACTATTTAAATGTTTTCTTACATCTATTTCATGCCAATCGGGCCTAATTTTATGTACATGGTCTATCACTGAGTCTTGAGGATTTAAATTAGAATAGTGCTGATCTAGATAACCAATATGTTGGGTGTTTGGCAAATGCCAGTTGCCCGTTTTAAAAATATTATTTTTGCCAAATATTGCCCTGAGTAGTGTTGATTTTCCTGAGGCATTCCTTTCAATAATGCTAATCCTTTCATTGGCTGAAAGAGATAAACTTACATTTTTTAGTATTATTAACTCTTCTTTATAGCCTATATCAGCTCCACTTATGGATAATATATTACTACCAAAAACATAATTAGAACTCAGAGAGAATTTAGGTAAAATAACTTTAGGTAATCTAAGATCGGAAATTTGCTCTATTAGATGTTGCTTCTTTTTATCAATTGCAGCTTATTTCTTTCCATTAGTTTGTGAAGCTCTATTAGCTTTAGCGTTGCTTACAATAGTTGGCCATTTTCTTTGATCAATACTTTTTTGTCCCTTAATTTTACTTTTTGATGCACGTTTTTGTTCTTTCATTAACTTAATGTGTGTCTCTTTTTTTTCATGCTTTATCAGAAATAATTCTTTTTCGATTTTAGACCGTTTTTGCTTGATTTCGCGGATATAGTTATCATATGAACCAGAAAATATGTGAATTTTATTATTATCAATATGCCAAAATATATTTGTATATTGGCGTAAAAGTTCTATATCGTGACTAATTATAATAAGGGTGCCTTGATAATTTTGCAGCATGTGCATTAAGCTCTTACGATTAGCAAGATCTAAATTATTGGTTGGTTCATCTAACAATAAGAAATCTGGCGAAAGTGCTAACGCTTCTGATAATCGTTTATTTAACCTCTGACCACCACTTAAATCATTATAACTACTGATTATTTGTTCAACATATCCTATAGATAAGTGATCAGGGATAATAACTTGTCCATCAGATGGTTGAAGGTGCCCACGTAATATGTTAAGTAAACTAGATTTGCCACTACCATTACGACCGATAATAGCAATACGACTACCTTGATATATTTGAGTGGAAAAATTTTCGAAGCAGCTTTTATTAAAAAAAGAGAGGCTAACGTTTGTAAGGAGAATTGGTTTATGCATAATGTATCTCTAAAAATCCTAAGGGTTTTAAAAAAATCACAAATGTCTGTTAACACTTGAGTTTGTTTACCCATCTTTTTGGGCAGATTTAAGAGATATTATCCATGATGTTCTATGACTCCTAGATTGAAAACGTTACACTATTCATGAATACTATAGATATTTTTACAAAAAAGTCAAAATTCCCAAATAATTTAATACCCATTGCACAACTTGAAATTATCCAGCATATACATTTGTAATATGATTTGGCTATTTGTTAATAATTTGCCTGTAACTTGTTATATCAATGAAAATTGGCGGATGGAGTGGGATTCGAACCCACGGTACGCGTTAACGCACGCCGGTTTTCAAGACCGGTACCTTAAACCGCTCGGCCATCCATCCAATTAGCTTTTACCAGATTATTTAAATCTTATCAAGACTCTTTTAAAGACTATAAATTGCTTTTTAAAATTCATTAAATAAAATACAATGAAAAATAAGCTAGTAAGATAAATAAAATGAAAAGTATAAAAATAAATAAAGAGCTTCAGGGAATATTAAATAATTGGATTACCTATCTAGATAAAAATCTTAATTATTCCCAAAATACAATAAATGCATATATAACTGACATATATTATTTTTTACAATTTATTTTTAATCATTATCAGGAAACTATATCATTAAAGTTGTTAAATAAATTACAAGTTCATGATTTTAGGTCGTGGCTTGCCTATAGAAAAAAGAAAGATATATCTAGTATTTCAAATAATAGAACAATATCATCCTTAAAAAATTTTTATAAATTTTTAAGGGACCAATATAAAGCTGAAAATTATAATATTAATCAGATCAAAGTAGCTAAATTAAATAAGCCACTTCCAAAAGCATTACCAGTAAAATCTGCAATTGAAATTATGAATGCAATTGAAGAAATAAGTAAAATATCTTGGGTAGGGCAAAGAAATAAGTCTATAGCATATTTGCTTTATGGATGCGGAATGAGAATTAGTGAGGCTTTGAATTTGAAAATAAGTGATTTTTATGATGATTTTTCTAGAGTTGTTGTAACAGGCAAGGGTAATAAAGAGAGAGAATTACATTTGCTTAAGATTTTGCAAGATCAAATTAAAAATTATATTTCTTGTTGTCCCTATGAATTTAATTCTAATAGTTTTGTATTTTATGGAGAGAAAGGAGATAAGCTAAATCCAGATGTTTTTAGAAAAGTGATAAGAAAATTACGAATAAAATTATGCTTGCCAGGACATACATCTCCCCATTCATTGAGACATAGTTTTGCAACACATTTGCTGGCTAATTCAGAAGGAGATTTAAGAACAATTCAAGAATTATTAGGACATAAAAATTTATCAACTACTCAAAGATATACAAAAATTGATATGAATCATTTAGTTAAAAATTTTGTTAATTTTCACCCACGTGGTAAATCATAATAAATACTTTTTATAAATAGTTATTGAATAAATGGAGTTTATAATATAGAAATATTAAAAAATTAAATTTATTTGTATATTATGTTTATTATTGATGCTTTTGCTAATGCAGCAGGTGGTTCTTCTATAAAAGATATGTTTAGTGGTATGGCACCATTGTTATTGATTATAGTTATCTTTTATTTTTTAGTTATTCGTCCTCAGCAGAAAAAAATAAAAATGCATCAGGAGATGGTTAACAATTTAAAAAAAGGGGATAAAGTTGTTACATCAGGTGGTATATTAGCTACAGTTTCTAAGGTGGAATCTGATGAAGGAATTCTAGTCGTTGAAATAGCTTCCAATGTTAAAGTAAAAGTAAAAAGAGATACGGTATCTCAGGTCTTAAATACTAAGGATTCAAAAAAATAATTTATTTTTTATTATATGCCAAAAATAAAATTTATTTTTGATGATGGTACAATAAAAGAAGTTGAAGCCCCTAATGGTCTATCTGTTATGGAGATTGCACATCAAAATGATATTTATGAAATAGAAGGGGCTTGTGGAGGATCTCTATCATGTGCAACTTGTCATGTTATTGTAGAAAAAAAATTTTATGATATACTTGAAAGCATAAGTCCAAAAAAAGAAGATGAGGATGATATGCTTGACTTAGCATTTAATTTAACCAAGACTTCAAGATTAAGTTGTCAGATAATTATGAATGATAAGCTTGATGGGTTGACTGTAAAAATACCAACAGAAAAATAATATTATGGATATTAATAGTTATCTTCAAAATTATTTATCAATACTAATTTTTATAATTATTAGCGTTGGGCTAGCAGTAATTCTTATAATATTACCTTTTTTAGTTGCAAAGTTAAAGCCTGATAAAGAAAAGTTATCTACCTATGAATGTGGATTTGAAAATTTTGGAAATGCAAAGAAAAAATTTGATATTAGATTTTATTTGGTATCAATTCTTTTTATTATATTTGATTTAGAGATAGCTTTTTTATTTCCATGGGCCGTTATGTTAAAAGAAATTGGTTTAATTGGATTTTGGTCTATGATAGCCTTTATTGTAACATTAACAATAGGATTTATTTACGAATGGAAAAAAGGGGCTTTGGAGTGGGAATGACAGATGCTAATAACAAAGTAATTTTAAATTCTGAGCAAGATGAATTATTAAATTATGCGATAAAAGATGTTAATAATAGAGGATTTGTGACTGCCAAATTAAATGATTTAGTTAAATGGGCGAGAACAGGTTCTTTATGGCCTATGACATTTGGATTAGCATGTTGTGCTATAGAAATGATGCATACAGCTTCAAGTAGATATGATATGGATAGATTTGGAATGCTTTTTAGACCTAGTCCACGCCAATCAGATGTGATGATTGTTGCAGGTACCCTTACTAACAAAATGGCATCTGCTTTAAGGAAAGTTTATGATCAAATGCCTGAGCCAAGGTGGGTTCTTTCCATGGGAAGTTGTGCTAATGGAGGAGGGTATTATCATTATTCTTATTCTGTTGTGAGAGGTTGTGATAGAATTATTCCTGTAGACGTATATGTGCCAGGGTGTCCACCTACAGCGGAAGCACTGTTATATGGGTTATTACTGTTACAAAGAAAAATAAAAAGAACTACATCATTTACGTGATCAAATTTTAACATAGTTACTATTTATTTTTCCTCATAACCCGTCTTTTGACATAATCTTTCTCAAACCCTCTTCATTATCATATTCTAATAATCAGCATCAATATTTTTTATAATTCACCGTGATGGTGTGTTTCAGATTGGCTGCTGCTTAACTCAATTACAGCATATATAGCTTTATGCTCTTCAGTTGGATTAGGAATATTTCCACTAATATCACCTGTATTTGGTAGTATACCCTGATCTATGATTTCACCTTTTGCAATAATATGATCAAATTTATAAACATAATTACTATTACTACAACAAGTTCCAATTCCTTCACCATGTTGTCCCACAGAATATTTAGTAAAATTAAATTCCCCAAATTCTGCAAGACATTTGTTGATTTGAGCAGGGTTGCTAAGGTTTAAGCTATTATTGCCTATTTCATTCATATCTCCAGAAAAAATTACTGATAATTTACTTAAATCACTATTATCTGTTAATGTATTGACCATTTCTTTAAATTTTTCGATACCTTTCCATACATTACAGCTATCAGGATTATTGGGATCTGCGTGTGGAAAATGAACTGAAATAAAAAGCAGCTTTAATTCTGGATTCTCTACATTTTTAAAATAAGCAGCAACAAAAGGTCTAACATCACCATCACCATTATCTTTCCAAAAGCCAGCAATTGGATCTTTAATCAGTCCCCATGCTTTTTGATTAAAAGTTATTTGTGCAATATCAAATTCTTTTTTAACATTATTCCAATATGGATCTGGATTTGGTTGTAAAGTTTTTCATTCTTTATCACTATTTTGATTATTTAAATAGTAATCTAAAGTATTTTTGTCTTGCCCTGGTTCAACTTGCTGCATTGCAACAATATCTATTCCTTTGCTCTTTATGGCTTCTTTTATTACATCAACCTGTTTTTCTCTTCTTTCAGGCCTACTCCAAACACCTTTATCTCGTGAATCTCTAACATCACCTTTGACATTGTATTGTAAAATACCTACGTTTACCATGTTACCCCCATTAATAAGTTATGTTATTATTTCAAATAAGCATTATTTTATAATAAAATTAAATTCATTTTAAACTTTGCTTACTTTCATATTAAAAGCTTAAACATACATTTTTTTTACAATCAAGTAATCTATGTTTAAAGTAAAGTAAATTTATATTTTTACAAATTTTTCAATATTTAATTTCAAAAATCTAATACGAAGTGATATAAATGAGTTTGCAAGATCTTTAGAGGTGTTTTATATAACAAAATTATAAACTTGCGCAGAAAAATTATTTTTAATTCCAAAGATTTATGGTATTATTTACCTTGTAATATAGTTAAAATTTAAATAAAGGGTAGGATAATGAAGTTGTGTATATTACTATTATTTATGGTATTTCATTCGTCATATACACTAGCAGATACCGATAAAGATTCTGATTTTGCGAATAAGTAAACTTTAAAAGTTTATAATAAATGTGCTGCAAAGTATATAGAAGATGTTGAAAGCGGAATAACATCTAGAATGATAACAGGTATGTCTGAAACGACATTATGTATAAAAGAACACATTCTTTTTTTATTTAAAGAAATATTATTTAAAGGATATAAAAAGTCATATACGGAGTTAAAAAACGCACTTGAAAAAATTGAAGAAGGAACAGGTGATTTGTATTGGAAAATTTATAATGAACATAATGCATGTGATAATGGCAAATGTGGTAGTATGTTTTATCCAATGCATAACTTAGAGGTAGGGTTAGTTATGAAGCAAATCTTATATATTGTATATTGTCATATTATATGAGGATTATTATCATGATTGGCGAAAAATAACGAATTCATGATTTTGGCAATGAACTTTGTTGTATGAACACTTAATCTACCTATTTTTCTATTTTATAAATATAATTAAATATTTAGGGTATAAAGAGGTAAATCATATTAATTTATAATATTTATAAGAGTATAGAATTAAAGAAAGCATGTCTTTAACATATAGCAAAACAACAACAAAAGCCGAGGCTAATTACCAAAATTGTGCCAACAGTAAATCTTGTTCCTTTATTGCCATCTTCTCTATTGTTCCAGCATCTTTGTGGTGCTTTTGTTTGCTCTAGATTCACATGATTCTTAAAATATTTCGTTAATTTTGAATCTATTTTTAACATCTTAGCCTCAGTCAATAATTCAACTTTGCCAACATTTACTTTTCCTTTCAATATATGTGACAGAACCAAATTTTTGATTGTATCTTTAATACTTTTTTAAGGATAGAACGAATAATGATATAATTGCAGCAGAACTAGCGTAAATTTCCATTGGATAAATCGTACCATTATAAAAAACACTAACTAACTTAACTCCTATTGAACTTATAAACATTTCAAGAGTTATCATAATGGATGATGCACTGCCAGATAGTTTAGGGACAGCACCTACAATTTTATGAGTAGCATTTCCAAATATTCCAGATATACCTAGTAAATAGGGTATTTTAATTAATTGAATTCCAATAGCATTTAAAATTCCTAAATATTGAATGATAAAAAGCACTATACTGCTTAAAATAACTAAATATAATGAGAATTTTATAATTTCATTCACTTCAAAATGATCGACTAATTTATTGTTTATTACTCCTCCAATTGCAAATATTGACGCACCTAATGCCATAAGTAGTCCACAATTCTCAATGGTTGAATTATGTGTTTCAACAAATATTAATGGTAGTGTTGTTATATTAACAAAAGCAACTGAAACCATAATAACTTTTATGCTTAAAAATCTTATATAAACTGTATTTTTAAATAATGTTATATAATTGTTTATTATTATTTTTAAATTTACATTTGTTTTTAAATTTTGTAGAGTTTCTGGTAGAAAGAATAAACTATATATAAATAATAAAATTCCTGAATAAGCCATAAGCTGAAAACTTTTTCTCCAGCCTATTATATTGCCAACAAATCCTCCTAATGCTGGCGAAACTGCAACCATTATACCTATTATTATATGTAGTGTTATTATAGCTTTTTCAAATCTTTTGCCCTTATAAATATCATGTAATATAGCATTACCTATAGACCAAGCAACACCAGCTCCTAATCCTTGTATAAATCTAAGAATAAAAAGTAGATAAATTGAATTTATAAAAGATATGCTATAAGAGGCAATTGAGAAGCAAGCAATTCCAAATAGAACTAATTTTCTCCTACCTAAAGAATCTGATAATGTACCGTATATTATTGATGAAACTCCTATGCCAAAAACATTAACTGCAGCACTAAGCTGAATTAATGATTCGTTTGCTCTTAATTCTTGTCTAATACTTGAGAGTAATGGCAAATAAAAGAATATTGCAAGATCAAATACCGAGATTGCTGCAACAACAATAAAAAAAACATTATTTTTATTACTAAATGTAAAAGACATACTATTATATGAAAAAATAAATAGTTAAAAATTAAGACTTTAGAATTTGTAAATTGTTAATTTTATAAAATATATAAGGTTTAATTTTATAATTATAAAATCAAAGTATGGATTATCTTTTAGAAAATTGAAATTTCTTTCTAGCTTTAGGTTGTCCATATTTTTTTCTTTCAACTTTTCTACTATCTCTAGTTAAAAAGCCTCCACTTCTTAGAGTTTTATGAAATTCATCACTTATTTGATTTAATGCTTTGCTGATCCCATGTCTAATAGCACCTGCTTGGCCAGATAAACCGCTGCCTAAGACATTACATTCTATATCGTAAATTCCTTCTGCTTTAACAATTGCAAAAGGTTGGTTAATTATCATTCTATCAACAGGTCTTTGAAAATAATCAATTAAATTTTTACCATTAACAATAATTTTTCCTGATCCCTTACTAATCATCCAAACTTTTGCAATAGCAGTTTTTCTTTTGCCTGTAGCGTATATTTTTTTACCTTCTATTTTAGTAATAGCTTTAGTAGCAGTATGTTTTACATTAACTTCCTTTTTATTTTGAGCAGTAGTTTTGTTCTTAGATTCAACATTAGTTTTAGTTGAGCTTTTTGCTTTCCTAGTTTTTGTTATAGTTTCTTCTTTTTTATTCATAATAATTATTTAACTGGGTTAATTAAAACAGGTTTTTGTGCTTTATGAGGATGTTCGTTATCTCTATAAATATGTAGGCATTTTAATTGTTGTCTAGCAAGTGGGCTTTCTTTTGGTAACATTCTTTTAACAGCTAGAGTTAACATTCTTTCTGGATATTTTCCTGATAATAAATCAGCTGCTTTGACTTCTTTGATTCCGCCAGGATAACCAGTATGTCTATAATATGTTTTTTGTTGAAGCTTTTTACCAGTTAATTTTACTTTATCAGCATTAATAACAATTATATTATCTCCACAGTTTATATGGGGAGTATAATATGGCTTATGTTTCCCACGTAAAAGTTTGGCAATTTGCGCTGCAAGTCTGCCTAAAATTTGCTCTTTAGCATCAATTAGTAGCCATTTTTTTTCTACATCTTGGGGTTTTGCAAAAAAAGTACTTGATAGCTTAACACTCATAAAATATGTTTATCTCAAATTAAATAGTAATAGAATAATACATAAAACAAAAATTATTACAACTTATTAATTACAAAATTAGTTTCTGGGTTACTAATTTTTTCTTGTCCCTGTATAATTTCTAATTCCTTACTTTTTGTTTTATGATTTATTTCTAATATATTATTAATAGTAGCTATAGTATTTGAAAACGATTTTAAAATATTATTTGTATGCAAGTAATTTCCTAAGAATAATGCAGAAAGAAAATTGCCAAGCCCAGCAGGTTTTTGTTCAAAATTAATTAAAGGACTTTCTTGAATATAAAAATTATTACTATCAAATAATAATGTAGATATTGTTTTTGAATTAATTTTTAACCCTGAAATAATTATTATTCTAGATAATCCCATGTCAGCAAGTTTTTTAGCAACTAGTTTTGCATGGTTAATATTATTAATATTTTGCATAGTCAATATTTCAGCTTCAAAATGATTTACTACTAAGATATCTGATAATTTTAATGCGTAGTTCCTATAAAAATCAAGTAATTCTGGTTTAACATATAAGCCTCTTTCCTTATTTCCTAATTTTGCATTGCATAGATAAATTAAATCAGGAATATTATTTTTAATATTTTTGACAAAATTTAATGCCTCAAGACTAATTAATTCATTGCCCATATGACCTGTTAAAAAACCATTAATTTGATTATTAATTATATTGGTTTTTGAAAGGCCATTAATTACTTTTTTTACATGGCACACCTGAAAAATATCTACTAAAAATTCTTTGTATAAATTATGATTAGAAAATTGTGCTGTATTAATATTAATTACCTTATGTTTTAAACATTGTAATGCAAATGATGCAACTTTATTGCCAATGTATCCATGAGATACATGAAATTGAATTGATAAAATACTCATATTTACTTCCTATCTAATTTAATTGTTTAATTTATAAATTTTTAACTAACATATTTTTTCATAAATTAATTTTTCTATTTTTTTAACCCCATATAATTTTATAAATGTGCCAATTCTTGGGCCTTCTTTTGTTCCAAGAAGAATTTCATAAAGCGACTGAAACCATTCTTTTAAAGGAATATTATTATCTTTACTTATCTTATATACTGTATTTTGTATATCTTCTGCTGTATTATTAACTGTTTTTAAATTTTCAAGTAATAATTTCAGTAATTTAATTTCTTGTTCATTAGGTATTTTATATTTTTTCTTAGGTTTTATAAAATCTTGAAAGTAATTTATAGCATATCCTAGCATAGAATCTATATATTCATGTGTTTCTTTATTAATATTATCATGATCAATAAAATCTTTAATATACCCCCATAAAACATCTTTGTTGTCAGTATTACAAGCATTAACAAGATTTAATAATAAGCTGAAAGTAATTTTATCAAGATTAATATTAGGTATTTTATCTGTATGTATGTAGAATATGGGATTAGAAATTTTTTCTTTCTCGTCAGTAAGTTGATTAAATTTACTTAGATGATTTAAATATTCATCAAAAGTTTTAGGAATTATGCTAAAATACAATTTTTTAGCTTTTTTAGGTGATTGATACATAAAAAGCTTTAAACTTTCTTGGTTCCCATATTTTAACCAATCATCAATTGACAGGCCATTACCTTTAGATTTAGAAATTTTTTGACCATTTTCATCAAGAAATAGTTCATATGACATTTGTTGTGGTGGTGACTTTCCAAGCACTGTGCAAATTTTATCATAAATTTCTGCATTTGCTTGTATATCTTTGCCATAAATCTCATAATCTACATCAAGAGCTGCCCATCTCATTGCAAAGTCTGGTTTCCATTGTAGTTTACATTTACCATTTAAAATACTTGTTTCAACTTTATGTCCCGTATTGTCTAAATAAGTTATAGTTTTTGATTCAATATTTTTGTTTATTACTTTTGCCTGTAATACCTTGCCTGTTTTTTCACAAATAGGTAAAAAAGGACTGTAGCTTTCTCTTCTCTCTTTGCCAAGTGTTGGAATCAAGATATCAATTATGTTATCATATTTTTCTAAGACTTTGGTTAGGTAGTCATTAAATTTTCCAGATTTATAACACTTAGTTGCACTAATGAATTCATAGTCAAAATTAAAATGATCTAGGAATTCAATTAATTTAGAATTCATGTAATCACCATAATTTTGGTTTTTTCCAAAAGGATCTGGTATATTTGTTAAAGGTAAATCAATGTATTGGTAATAATTTTCTTTATTTGGAATATTATCAGGTACTTTCCTAAGACCATCCATATCATCTGACATACAAAATAATTTAGTAGGAATATCAGAAATATATTGAAAAGCTTTTCTGACCATGCTGGTCCTAACAATTTCACCAAATGTACCAATATGTGGTAATCCTGATGGGCCATATCCTGTTTCAAATAATACATAACCTTTTTTAGGAGTTTGATTATTAATTTTTTTTAATAATAAATTTGCTTCTTTAAAAGCCCATGAGTTAATATTATTTAAATCTAACATTAAAATACATTCATAAATTTGTAGAAGATATGGTATAGAAAATAAATGAAAACTCAAGCATCTCTTACAATTTAAGTAATTATCTTATATTATAATTTGTTAAATAAAGTTTATTTTTATAAATTAGTAGAGAATTTATTAATAATAGCGAAAGAAAAAAATCAATTATTATATTAATTTTAATTAGACTACAGTGTTTTATAAATACAATTTTTTATTGATATTTTGATTGAAAAAAACTAGATTATATCAAACCTCTTGGGAGAGGTGGCCGAGTGGCTGAAGGCGCTTCCCTGCTAAGGAAGTATACGATTATTCGTATCGAGGGTTCGAATCCCTCTCTCTCCGCCATTTTAATAAATGAAAATGCAAAAAAAATTAGAAGTTAAAATAGCTCATGTAATTTTAGCATTACCATTTAATCAAGAATTTTCTTATAAAATACCAGGCAATATCTATATAGAAATAGGTTCTATTGTAAAAGTTAATTTTAGAAAAAAAGTACAGATAGGAGTTGTTATAAATATCACCAATACTTGTAGTAATAGTTTAGATTTTGAGTTAAAAGATGTAATGGAGGCTTATAAGATCCCTACAATTCCTTTAAAATTATTAAATTTTGTAAAATGGGTTTCTCAATACAATAATACTTATTTAGGCAGTATTATAAAAATGATTTTATTAAGTAGGAGTAATATCGAATATAACGTTGTTAAATCTGAGTATAAAAAATTTAATATTAATCGTTATAATCATAATCCTGTTCAATTATCAGATCTTCAAAAACAAGTTGTTTTTGATATATGTAAATATGGCTTTAAAAAGTACTCATCTCATTTGATTTTAGGTGCAACAGGATCTGGAAAAACTGAAGTTTATTTGGAAATTGCTCAGCAAGTAATTAATAATAGTGAACAAGTCTTAATATTATTGCCAGAAATATTGCTTGCTACACAGCTTGTAGAAAGATTTAAGAAAAGATTGAAAAATTGCGTTATCGCTGAATGGAACTCATCTTTAACTCCTAAGAATAAAGCCATTATATGGCATGGAGTTATAAATGGGGAGATTAACGTGGTAGTAGGTGCAAGAAGTGCACTTTTTTTACCATTTCTAAAATTAAAGCTTGTAATTATAGATGAAGAACATGATGGTTCTTTTAAGCAAGAAGAAGGAATTGTTTATAATGCTAGAGATATGGCTATTGTTAAGGCAAATATTGAGAGATTTCCAATTTTACTATCAACTGCTACTCCATCTGTAGAAACATATTACAATACAAATCTTGATAAATGTATATTACACAGATTGCCTAATCGTTATACCGGTGTTTTATTGCCTAAAGTTGAGGTGGTAGATTTAAAACAAGAAAAATTATCTAATAGTAAATGGATATCTGAATCTCTGCAAAATGAAATAATTAACTGTCTTGCGAGAAAAAAGTTATCAATGATTTTTTTAAATAGAAGGGGATATGCTCCACTTACTATTTGTAATAGCTGTGGAGAGAAATTTTCTTGTCCTAATTGCCAATTCTTTTTGGTAGAACATAGAAAGAAAAATCAAATGTTATGTCATTATTGTGGTTACCTTGAGGATAAGTTAATAAAATGTGCGAAATGTGATTCTGATGAAAAATTAGTTGCTCTAGGAGCTGGTATTGAAAAAATAGAAGAAGAAATTTGTTCTTTGTTTCCCGCTGCGAAAGTAATTTCTATAACAAGTGATACAATATCTAATTTTAAAAAAGCATCAAAAATAATAGAAGAAATAGAAAATAAAAAATATGATATAATTATAGGAACTCAGATGCTTGCAAAAGGTTTGAATTTTCCAGATTTGCATTTAGTTGGTGTAATTGATTCAGATATATCATTTGCAGGTTGTGATTTGAAGATTTTAGAAAGGACATTTCAACTATTATATCAAGTAGCAGGACGAGCAGGTAGGCAAAAAGAGAAAGGTATTGTTATAATACAAACTTATTTTGCAGATAATCCTATATTACAGTATATTAAAAATTGGGAATATGAATCATTTATTAAAGCTGAGTTAATAAATAGGCAGGATTCATTTATGCCTCCTTTTTCAAAATTAGTCATGCTTAAAGGAAGTAGTTTTAATGAAGAAAGTTTAAATGCATTTATGCAGTATATTGTTACAAAAGCTCCTATAAATCAAAAAATTGAAATTTTAGGACCAGCACCTGCACCAATTTATAAAATTAGAAATAAATTTCGCTATAGAATTATTCTTAGAAGCTCAAAACAAATTAATATTCAGAAATATATTGAAACTTGGTTTAATGAATTTAGTATCCCTCATACAATTAAAATAAAAATTGATATTGACCCTTATAATTTTTCATAACAGCTTATTTTGATTAATTAAGTATTTTGAAGAATGGGTAATGTTGAAACTATAAGGATGAGTTATGATGAAGGTTATAACTTAGGAGGTAGTGGTGATAAAATATTTGATTCAGTGCCTCAAGCAGTCAATGAGCTTAAAGAAAAATTTACTTCAAGATCAAGAAGGGAAGCTGAAGAAGATGCTCAACAAGATTTAAACAGAGAAGGATTACATATTAGTAAAAATGGAGAAGAAGTTGAGGTTATTAAAAATGTTGAGCAAATAAAAAGTTTAGATTATCTAACTGGAGAGCAGAAAGATTTTATACTTATGCATTTTCAACTTTTTGAAGCATCTTTTATATCTAATTTAAGAAATAGTTGTAGTGAATCACAAAATTTTAATCTTAGTAAAGCAATTGGTAATAATGGCAGTCATAATTATTTAGATATTGAAACAGATGAAAATGGTAAGGTTAAAAAAATTACCTATAGTAAAAGAAGAATATATGGGTATGGAATAGATGAAAAAATAATGGAGGCACAAGTTGAAGGTAAGGTTTTGGATCAAATGTATTTATCTATGGATACAGATATTACATCACTTAGAGGTGAGAAAGTTGATCAAGACACAGTTTTACCAAAATTTCAACTTACAATTACCTCAATCGATCACACAAAATCAAGTAATTCTGCAATGATTTTTCCCAAAAAAGTTCCTGAAAAAGGTTTGGTTGATAATCAGCATGATTCTTTGAAATTCTTTCTAATTGATTCTTTTATAGAGAAGATTAGAAACAATGATGAAAATAAGTCTATATCAGATTTATTTTTAGAGACTTTTTCAGTTTTAGCTACTAATGAAAAGTCTATGAATGAACTAAAAAGAGAAGCATTAAAAATGGAAAGAGAAATTTTACTAAATAATGGTGAGCTAAAGGCCTTAGAGAAAATAAAATATTATCTTAATAAATTATTGGATATGATTTTTGCTAAAGAACAATTTTTAGATTCTACTCAAAATTCTAGAGTAAATTCTTTTTCTAAAAGATTGCTTCAAGATAATAGTCCAAGTAAAATAAAGGGCAGATAATTTAAATAGTTTATATGTCGCAAATTACTTGTAGTATCTTTGATAATTAAAAAAGCATAGGGTAATTATAGTGATTTAATATAATTTTTTTCTAATGCTTTTAGAAAAGTATTTTGAGATTTTGAATAAGGGATATAGTATAAATCTATGTTTAGTTTTGTAATTAGAGGATGGGGGTGCCAGAAAATTTCCTTAGCAATTTTAAAAAAAGTTTTCCTGAAGTCATACCTGATATAAATGAGAATTTAGTAAAAAAATATTTAAAAGAAGAAATTTATGATTTTGAAGATCCTGTTTATGAAGATGATAATCAATCCGAAATACAAATGCAAAAATTGATTAGAAAAGCTGAGGGATTAGGTTTAGGTAATTTTAGCTCATTATTAGGTTTTTCAAAAAATAAAAAAATAAAAGAATGTGCTGAGGTTATAATCTACAGTTTAAAAATTAATAATATAGATAGCTCACTTTACAGAGATAAAGTTTTTGCATGTGGAGAAGGTACACTCACTAATTTGCAAAATATTTTACTTGATATATATGGTTTTAGATCTTTTAAAGCTATTATTAGTAGGTTAAAAAAAGAAATGCTTGAGAATTTTGCTGGTGAAATATTAAGTGGTGCAAAAACACATGATAATCAGCTTGTGCTGCAAAAATTTAGACCTAGGGGTGATTTATAGCATATTCATGATATATCAGTAATATTAAATGTGTTGGCAAATGAATGGAAGTTAATAAAAAAAAGAAAAATTGAGGATAAATATTTGGATGTAATTGATAATATATTTGATATTAGAAGGATTAATACTTACATAAATTATAAAGTACAAAATTTATTAGAAAATTATGAAGAATTAGTAGATTTGATTCTGTATAAATTAGAATCAGATTTGCCTAAATTTAATATATTAAGCACCCTTGATGCAGGTTATATAAAACATTTTTCTGATAGATTAGATGAGTGGATAGAACAAAAAAGCGAAGATTTTAAATTTTTAGGAGGCAGTGCTTATAATAATTTATTTTGTGCACAAGCATTAAAACAAAATACAGATAAAATTGAGTTATTTAGGTATAAAGATCATTATAAAAAAATCCTTAGAATTTATATAATTTTATTTTTAGATAATAGTTCTATTATTCTATTAAACTCAGAGAAGAGACAAAAACTTATAGATAAATTGCTTATAAATTGTGGACTACCTTTAAATATAGAGATTATACCTGATGATTTGTTAGAGTATGCAATAGATAATGATTTATTTATTATCAATAATAAAAATCATATTATTGATCCTGTTAAATTATATTTAAATAGTAATAAAAGGGAATATGCTTTAGCGCATCTAAAGCAAAATTGTATTAAATATGGTGGTAACCTAAGAGAAATTTTAATTATTTTAAATAATCCATTCAAGTCTGATTTGACATATTCAGATATTATTTCAGAAATGAAATTTCAAAAACAATGTTTTGATATATTTCGTGAAGCTATTATAAATAAGCAAGAATCTTTAGTACAAGAATTATTTAAATCTGCAATGAGTTTAGGTGTTTTAGAGGAGTTATTAATAAAAAATGATAATTCTGGCTCTTTATTTGATTATGCTTTTAGAAACAAGAATAATTGGTTAGTTAATCAAATACTGGATATTGCAATCTATAATGTTGAAATATTTCAACAAATTTCTAGTAGAGATATTACAACTATGAATTTATATAAATATCCAGATATGTCTTTAGTAATAAACAATTATTCTAATGCAAGAAATGAGATAATTAATGAAATTAAAGATCAGATTATACCTGCTAAATGGAGCTATTATATGCCAAACTTTGTTTCAAATTTCACAGATAGGTTTAATTATAATGAAGAAAGAAATGCATTGATTTCACAAATAGTAGATGAGTATTTAAAAAAAGAGAAATATAGTTTGCAAGATATATGTGATAATAAAGAAATTATTAAATCTGAGTTGAAGTATATTATCAAAGATAGGAAGCAAGAAATTAATGAATTTTTAAATAGAGAAGGAAATTATAATTTATACAAAGATGTTCATCATAAAAGAAATTTATATGATACAAGCTTTGTAAGTAAAGTTGTTAGTGAAGGTATATCGAGAATCACTAGAATATAATGGTATATAGATTGCAAGAGCATAGAATGCTCTGCAATACATATTGAATTAAAAGTGAGTAAATTTATATTTTTTCAAGTAATGAATTTAGTTTATGAGCAAATTCACTAGGGTTATCTAATGAATCACCTTCTATAAGACATGCTTGTCCATACACAACCTCAATTAGATTTTTATTTAGTTCTGTATCTTTATTATTATTTAATAGTGAGCTCACAATTTTTTTAAAGATTGGATGATTAGGGTTAATTTCAAGTACTTTAGCTGATTTAGAGTGAAGCTGATTTTGTTCTATCAAAAATTTCTCCATACGTAAGTTCATACCCCCTTCTGCTGTTGAAATGCAAGCTGGGCTACTAACTAGTTTTGAAGAAATTATAACATCTTTTATCTTGTTTTTTAAAATTTCTTTTACAAAATTAATTAATTTTGTATTTTTTTCAGAATCTTTATCTATATTTTCTGTTTTATTTTCATCATCTATTTTTTTTATTTTATTTAAATCAATTTTTTCATTTGTAATAGATTTGAAATTTTTATCTTTATATTGATGTACAACGTTAATCCAGAAGTTGTCAACATAATCAGTTAGAAGTAATACTTCAATTCCCCTTTTCTTAAATCCTTCTAATTGAGGGTGAGTTCTTAAAGCATCAATATTATTGCCATTTAAAAAGTATATTTCATTTTGATTTGAACCCATTCGCTCAATATATTGGTCGAGGCTTATTAAATCATTATTCCCTGATAAAGTGGAGTTGAATTTACATATCTCTAATAATAATTTCTTTTCTTCAATAGTGCTTTCACATAATCCTTCTTTTAAAACTTCACTAAAATTTTTCCAAAAATTTAAATATTCTTTAGGTTCTTTTTCAGCTTTAGTTTTTAAATTGCTTAATATTTTTTTTATTATAGAAGTTTTAATTTTTTGTACTATTTTATTATGTTGTAAAGTTTCTCTACTTATATTTAAAGGAAGATCTTCGGAATCGACTACACCTCTTAAAAATCTTAGGTATGATGGAATTAGTTCGTTACCTTCTTCAGAAATAAAAACTCTTTTTATATAAAGTTTTACTCGTGTTTTTCTATCGGGGTGAAATAAGTCAAATGGCTTAGAATCTGGTATGAAGAGTAAATTAGTATATTCTACAGTCCCTTCGACTTTATTATGCAGTGTCATCCATGGTTTTCCAGGAAAATGAGAAACATGATTGAAAAATTCTTCATATTCTTTTTCAGTTATATCAGAAGCGTTTCTAGTCCAAATAGCAGAAGCCTTATTTATTATCTCTTCTTTGCCATCTTCTTGAATAAGTTCTATTGGAAATGCGACATGATCAGAATATGTGTTTATTATATGTCTTATTCTATGTGATTCTAAAAATTCAGATTCGGAATCTTTTATTTTTAATATTATTTTGGTGCCTCTTTTTAATTCTTCATTTGAATCTTCAATTGAGTACTCACCTTTGCCATCAGATATCCATTCATATACTTCTTTTTCACCTGCTTTTGATGTAATAACTTTAATTTTATCAGATACCATAAAAGCAGAATAAAATCCTACTCCAAATTGCCCAATTAGATTTAAATCAGGTTTTTTACTACTTAATTGCTCAATAAATTTCTGAGTTCCTGAATTTGCAATAGTACCTAGATTATTGATTAAATCTTTTTTATTCATTCCTATTCCATTATCTGAAATAATCAGTTCTTTTGTTTTGGAATCAATTTTTATTTTGATTTTAAATTCATTATCACTTTTATCAAGCAATTTTGGTTTATCTAATGATTCGTATCTTAATTTATCACATGCGTCAGACGCATTAGAAATAAGCTCTCTAAGAAATATTTCTTTATTAGTATATATGGAATTAATCATGAGGCTTAAAACTTTACCTACTTCGGCATCGAATTTTTTTATTTGTTTAGAAGATTTTGTCATAAATGAGCAAATTTTTAATTTAATTTTATAAAGATATATAATTATGAAATTGCTAAAATCAATGTCACTTTCATGATAATTTTAAAAATTTAGATAATAACTGTATTTTTGCCAGAAGATTTAGCTTTATATAAATTTTTATCAGCTCTATTTATAGCTTCTGCTAAAGTATCCTCTGGATTTATATCAGCAATTCCTGCGCTAATTGTGCATTTTACGGTCTTAATTTTAGAATAATCTGAAAATTTAGTTTCTAATATATTTTTACTTAACTTTTCAATAACTGATTTTGCCTCTAGTTTTGTTAAATGATGCAAAATTATAATAAATTCTTCTCCCCCAATACGTGCTATAAAATCTGAGCTTCTAATATTATTTTTTAATATACTTGCAATAGATTTTAAAATTTTATCTCCAGTAATATGACCCCATGTATCATTTAATTGTTTGAAGTTGTCAATATCAATAATGCAAATTATAGAAATTTTTTCGTTATTTTGGAGTTGTTTAATTAAACTCTTAAAGTATATTTCTAAATACCTTCTATTATATACTTGTGTTAATTCATCTATATTAGCATCTTTTAGATATGTTGATTTTAAATTTTGTATATAATGAAATTTTTTAACTTGTGCTATTGATTTTACTATTAATTCACGAATTTCTCCTGGAGTTATAAAATAGTCATTAATCCCTATTTCTAAATTTTTTATTAAAGTATCTTCATCATATTCATCTATTATCATTAAAATAGGTATATGCTTTAACTTCACCTGATTTCTAATTTTTACTGCTATATCTATAGCATTACAATCAACAATTTCAGAATTAATAATAATTAAGCTATAATTATTTTTTAAACATTTCTGCACAGCTTGATCAGGATTTTTGCAAATATCAACTATTATATTTTTTCTTTCTAATTTATCATATATTGAATGTATTAATTCACTATCGTCTACAAGTAAGATTTTTGAATTAGCTATTTCCACGTCTAATAGAGGTGCACATAATAAATTTTGCAAATTTTCACCTATTCCAGCTCTAAGAATGATCTCATCTATTGAAGATTTCATTCTTATTAATGATTTTATCCGTAATTTTAATAAAGAATAGTTTATAGGTTTATTCATGTAATCATCTGCGCCATAAACAAAACTATTAACTTTATCTTCTATAGATGATAAAGCTGTGACTATTATAATGGGTATATAAGAAATTTCAGGAGTTTTTCTTATAGCTTTAGTAGCGCCAAACCCATCCATTATAGGCATCATAATATCCATTAGTATAATGTCAGGTCTAATGCTTATAGCCTTAGATATAGCGTCCTGACCATTGTAAGCTCTATGTATTTCATAAAACTCTACTTGTAATTTTTCTTCTAATAGGTCTATATTAAATTTTAAGTCATCTACAATTAATATTTTAGCCGTCATTTATTCAAAATATAGTTAAAATTACAAATTTGTTTCAATGGCGTTTCGCATAATAATATAAGTATATATTATACTCTATAGTCAATATTTTTTTGTAAAATATATGGATTTTTACTTTCAACGAAGTAAATATTAATAGGTATTCCACTTAACATAAATTTAGTTCTTAATGAATTGGTTAAAAATCTCTCAAAATTTTTATTTATATGCATTTTATTAGTAATATTGACAAAAAACACAAAAGTTGGTGGGCAAATTAAATGTTGTTTTACGTACTTTATTTTAAGTTTAATATTATTTTTTATAATTGGCATACTATATGCCTCAAGCGTTTTATTTAGCCAGTCATTAAGTTTAGATGTTGGAATTCTAGTGTTATATAAATTCCATAAAGCAATTACCTTTTTAAACAGATTTTTTTTATTAATTTTTTTATTTGCACTGATAAAAATTGTTAAAATATCCTTAATTTGAGGTAATTTTTTTTTAATTAAATATCTAACTTCATCTTTAAATTCGTCAATATTTTGTATTAAATCTTGTTTATTGATTACAGGAATTATTAATTTATTATGGTTCAAAGCTAAATTAGCTAATATTAAATCTTGCTTTTCAAATGCATTTTCAGAATCCATAATTAGTAAAACAATATTAGATGCTTTAATGGCAGATATAGTTTTTTTGATAGATAATTCTTCAATTTTTTCATTAATCTTAGATTTTTTTCTCACTCCTGCAGTGTCAATTAAGTTTATTTTTGTCCCTAGCTCAGTTATTTTATAAATTAAATAATCTCTTGTTGTACCTGCAATATCAGATACCAAACTTCTTTCAAACCCTAAGATTGAATTAAATAATGTAGATTTTCCTACATTTGGTCTTCCAATTATAGCAATGGATAAACTTTCATCATTTTTATTTGATATGTTACTATCTTTATCTATATCATCTTTAATTAGTTGATAAATTTGATCAAATCCTAATTTATGTTCTGCAGAGATAAAAATTCCTAATCCTAATCCTAGTTTTTTTAAATCATTTTGAGATAAAAACACATTTGATTCTGATTTGTTTGCGAGTAGAATGATTTTTTTATGTAATTTATTAGCTGACCTAGCAAGAGTTAAATCTTCTTCTGAGAGAGATGATTTAGCATCTACAACAAAAAATATAATATCAACTTCATCAATTGCAATTTTAGTATTTTCTCTAACGTTAGGTATAACTTTTTTGTTCTTATTTAAATACCATCCTGCTGTATCAATAAGTTCAAACTCTGTATCAAATAATTTTCCTATATGTTTTATATAATCTCGAGTTACTCCTGGTTGATTATTGACAATTGATAATTCTTTTTGACAAAGTTTATTGAATAAAGTTGATTTACCAACATTCTCTCTACCTATAATTGCTATTTTTTTCACAGCAAATATTTAAAAGCTTTCTTCTCTAACAACAAAATCATAATTTCTCATTCTTTCAATTTCTAATACATCTCCAGCGGCTTTGATTACAGAAACTATCCTAGCTATATCACGTATTATTTCAGAAGAACAATTATGCTTTCTTAACTTGCTAATATGAACGTCCATGCAGTATTTACACCCGTTTATTATCGCTGAAACTAGACAATACATAGAAAAATCTTTTTGATCTATATTATGGCTCTTTAGATTACTTAGAGATAGCATAGATGGCAGTTGTTTTATTTTTTCATCATTGATTTGGTGCTTAAAATTATGATACATACTAGTCATAGATATGGTGCTAGCTGCAATTTTACAAGCATTAGCTTCATTATTATCAAGATACCTTTTTGCTTCAGGTCTAATGTAATTTAGTAAGCATTCATGCTTAAGTGCATAACCTGCCGTAAGAACTATACCAAAAATTTGGTACTTTTCTAAAGTTTGTAAATCTTGAAAAAATATCTCTCTAATGCTTTTGTCAATATCGTACGCATATTGAGGGAGCTGATTTAATATGCTCTGAATGCTCATTTGTTTTTGGCCCCAAAAATAGAATTTAATATTAATTTATCATAATTTTTGGCAATTTACCAAAAAATAGTGAAGAAGGGAAGAATATTTTATTAAATAAACGATTAATTATTATTTATTACTGGATTGCTGCACTTCATTTGCATTTCTCTCGCAATGAATATGGCATAAATGGAGTATCAATATTTTATTTTGCATTGTAACAACTAAATATAGCAATAAATAGAAATTTTTCTATTTATAGTTGCATATTGTTTTGATTATGCTACGCTTAAGTCATAGATTAAATAAGTAATTAATTAACAATAAAATTAGGAGGAGATTATGTTTGGAGCATTATTTGGTTATGGTGATGAAGAAGTTGGAGTGAATGCTGTAGTTGAAGCATTACCAGTAGTACAAGAAGCAGCAAGTGAATTTGATACTATAAATAGTACATTAGAAGTAGAAATTGCTAAATTATCAGCACAAAATCAACAGCAAACTGAAATGATGACAGAGATGATGGAAAGAATTGCTAAATTAGAAGAGCAAGTTAATAAAGGTGCATGGGA
Organism: Rickettsiales endosymbiont of Trichoplax sp. H2; assembly: GCF_009690945.1. Taxonomy (NCBI): domain Bacteria; kingdom Pseudomonadati; phylum Pseudomonadota; class Alphaproteobacteria; order Rickettsiales; species Rickettsiales endosymbiont of Trichoplax sp. H2. The sequence continues at coordinate 43,325 of NZ_NPHZ01000002.1, read as the reverse complement.
TAAGTTTAAAGAAGGGCTTCAAGATTTTGGAAAAAAATTGCAAGAATTTGGTCAGGCAATTAAAAACTCAGCATTAGTACAATGGGTTTATGAAGGGCTATGTCAAATTGGATGTAAAATAGAAAGGGCGGTGGCAAATGTACAAGAGAAAGTTGCAGAATGGTCTAGAGGAAAAGAAATGGCATCTTTAGATAAAGCTTTTGAAAAAGCTGGAAATGCTATTGACAAGGTTGCAAATAAACGTGACTTAGATTTAGGTGGTGAAGCGCACGATGGTCTTGGTTCAGATCTTGCAGCTGCAAAAGCTGAACTTGAAGCAAGGCATGAGCAACAAAGAAGGGCGGCTCAAGAAAAATTAACGGAGATTAATAAAAGGCATGATGCTCATAAAGCAACAAGGCAAGAGCATGGAACTAAAATGCAAGTTGCAGTAAGGGAAGCTGGAAGAGCTGTACAAGCAAAGGCTGGGAGTTTTGTAGAAAAAGTGCAAAATGCAAGAAGTTCAGGGCAAGGTCAGAGCCAAGGAAGAGTATAATTAATAATAACCTCTCTCGTTATTACGAGGGAGGGATGCCAGTCCCGACTGTGGTGATCCAGTGGTGTTGCTATTATTTACGTTTTGTGGCTATTTCTCTGGATTGCCACAAGCACCTTTTGCTCTCACAATGATTTTTAATTAGTTATTAATTTCTTTAATTGTATCAAGTATAAATTTTTCTTTAAGAGATAATGATTTATATAAATCAAAATTCATAATTTTTTTAGAAAGCAATTTAAACTTTTGATATCTTAATTCCTTAAGCATGTTATTTAATTTTAGGTTCTTATTTTTTTCCAAAATTATACATAAATATTTTTTTGAACTAATTAACATATATTATAGATTTTATAAAGTTAATAAAAATCTAAATTTTTCTAATCATTGAGATTATAGTAAAATTATATATGGTAATTTAGAGAATATTTAATTTAAATTAAAAAAAAGAGTCTAATTTTTCATTTTAATTTCATCTAATTCACTTAAAGATTTATTCAAAAAAGAACTACTTTTTTTATTGCTATTTATCTCTTTTAATATTTTTTTTATATTTTTTGAGAGAAATTTAAGGGTTATCTCTTTCTTTACAGCTTCTTCATCTTTTTTTCTTTGTATCTCAGCAATTTCTAATTGCTTTTTAATTTCTTGTTCAATTTCTTTTTCGCTCTGTAATTTTATTGAATTCATAAGGTGTTTGCTTTGAGCTAGCTTTTCTGCATTTAATTTGTTCTGTTCTGTAATTTCAATTTCTAATTTTTGTAAATATTTTTGAGCTTCATCATGAGTTTTCTTCGCCTCATTAATAAGCTTTTGTGTATTAGATATATGGTTATCTGTAAATTTCTTTAAACGAATTTTAATGGGCTTGTAACTAAAAATTAAAACAATAAAAAAAGAGATAGTAAGCCAAATAATTTCATTCATTATTTTTCGAGTAAATATAAATTTATTTTTTCTTTAATATCATCTGAGTATTGATTGAAATCTTGAGCTAAATTTTCTTTTAGTTTATTTAAAAAAATTTTATGAGCTAAATTTTTGTTTTCAATATCCTTTTTTAAAGTAATCAATCTCTCATTTTTGATATTAAATATTTTTTTTCTTAAATTTTTTTCTTGCTCTTGTATATCATTAGATAATATTTTCTTTGATTTTTCTATCTGCTCTTCAATATATTTAGCCTTCTCTAAGATTTCTTTTGATTTATCAATATAATCATTAATTAAATCTTTTCTATTTTTTAATGTTTTAGTGTATATTAAAAAAAACTGCTTGCCTGCAGTAAAATAAACAAGCAAAAATATAAAAATACACCAAAAGCATTGATTTAAAAAATATGTTAAATCTAAGTGAGGCATATTTTATGTAAATTTAGACAAAAAAGAGTAATAATAGTGCTATTAAGAAAGCAAATAAACCCATTGCTTCAGCAAGACCTGCTCCTATGAAAGCTCCTTTCATTAATTTCTCTTCAGCTGAAGGATTTCTTGCAATACCATTGAGTAATGCTGAAAAAATATTACCTATCCCAACAGCAGCACCAAACATAGCTATAGAACTTAATCCAACTCCGATGTACTTTAAAGCTTCTAATTCCATTTTTTTCTCCTTATAATAATTAGTTATAGATTAATGTAAATTTAATGCATCACTTAAGTATGCACAAGTTAAAACTGAAAAAATATAAGCCTGCAAAATTGAAATAAATATCTCAAAACCAGTCAATATTGTCAACAAAATAAAAGGCATGACACCTAATAAACCTGATAAAACAACAAATGTTGCAAGAACTTTTAGAACTACATGACCTGCGGTCATATTAGCTGCCAGACGTATTGATAGGCTTACAGGGCGTGCAAGATAAGCAAATAATTCAATTAGAATAATTAGTGGTGCTAGAAAAATTGGTGTTCCTTTTGGTAATAACAGTGAAAAATAAGAGAATCCATTTTTAATAAAACCAACTATGGTTATTGTTATAAATACAAAAATAGCTAAAGTAAATGTTACAAATATATGACTTGTTGTAGTAAATCCAAAAGGTATCATTCCAATACTATTGCTGACTAAAATAAACATAAATAGTGAAAATATTAATGTGAAAAATTTTTGAGACTGTTTACCTGCAGTTGAAATAAGCATATTATCAATTAAAAGAAAAAGTGCTTCTCCGCATGCTTGAATTTTATTAGGAATTAATGATGAGTTCCTACATGCTATTTTTGTTAAAAGTAAAATAATTATATATGTTACAAAAAATGCTAATGTTGAATTAGTAAATGAAACAGTATGACTAAAAACTGTAAACGATACTATGGGTTTAACCAGAAATTGTTCTAATGGGTTTAACATTTATACAACTATTAACTTTATATTCTTAACGCTAAAGTAATATCATCAATTTATTGAAAATTCAAATAAGCTCTTCATTTTTATACTGATAAAGTGTATCATTATTTATTAATTTTCTTAATTTTCTCATTAAATTTTGATAGTAAGAAATATTATGCCATGTCATAAGTACAGAGCCTAATATTTCTTTGCTTCTTATTAAATGATTTAGATATGCCTTGCTGTAATTTTTGCATGTATAACAATTGCAATTTTTATCCAACGGAGAATTATCAGAGATAAATTGGTTATTTTTTATGTTTAAAGTGCCGCCTGTAATAAAGGCCTGGCCATTTCTACCTGATCTTGTTGGTAAAACGCAATCAAACATATCAATTCCTTTTTTTACAGATGCTACTATATCTATTGGTTTGCCAACACCCATTAAATATCTTGGTTTGTTATTTGGTGTATGTGGGATAGTAAAATCTAAAACTTTGAGCATTTCGTCATGCCCTTCTCCAACGGCGAGTCCTCCAATAGCATATCCATCAAATTCAATGTCTTTTAGCTTTGTTGTACTTTCTTTTCTTAAATCTTCAAATATACTTCCTTGAATAATTCCAAATATTCCATATCCTTCCCTATCTATGAAATTGTCCTTAGATTCTCTTGCCCATTTTAGTGATAGATGCATAGATTCTTTTGCATATTCATAATTCACTGGGTATGGAGTGCATTCATCAAATATCATTGTTATATTACTATCAAGTTTGTGTTGTATTTCTATAGACTTTTTTGGAGATAGAAAATACTTCTTACCATCTATATGTGAACGAAACTCAACTCCGTCATCAGAAATTTTTCTAAGTTTGGCTAATGACATAACTTGAAAGCCACCTGAATCAGTTAATATTGGTTTTTGCCAATTCATAAATTGATGAAGGCCACCTAAATTTGATATTACATCTTCTCCTGGGCGTAACATTAAATGATAAGTGTTTCCTAGTATTATATCAGCACCTGTTTTAATCAAAGACTCAGGAAGCATAGATTTAACTGTTGCTAAAGTTCCAACTGGCATGAAAGCAGGGGTATTAATTTGTCCATTAGCAGTATAAATAATTCCAGTTCTTGAATCATTGCAAGAATCTAATATTTTAAATTTGATGGACATATATAAAGAAAATTAGATATGCTAAATTTCAGAGACTTTTCTTTTTCTATCTCTTCTAATTTTTTTTGGCTGTGTGGGTCTAGTAGACCTAGGTTTAATATAAGTATCTATAGTATTTGTTAATTTATCCATATGATTAGTAAAGAAATGATTAGCTCCATCTATTGCAACATACTCAATTTCATTGTTTCTTTGTTTTGATAATTTTTCATATAAGGTATATGTATCTTCTTCTTTAGATATGTCATCCTCAGTACCTTGGATTATAAGTCCTGGAGCAGGACATGGTGATAAAAAATTAAAATCATAAGATGTAGTAGGAGGTGCAATTGTAATGAAACTATCTATTTCAGGTCTTCTCATTAATAATTGCATTGCAATCCATGCTCCAAAAGAGAATCCTATAACCCAGTAACTTGATGCTTCGGGATTTTTTGATTGCAACCAATCCATTGCAGTTGCTGTATCTATTAATTCACCATTTCCTTGATCAAAACTACCGAGAGATTTACCAACTCCTCTGAAATTAAATCTTAAAACGGAGAAATTATTTTTTACAAAAGTATGAAAAGTGTGATAAACAACTTTATTGTTCATTGTGCCACCATGGAGAGGATGAGGGTGTAATATAAGCGCAGCTGGAGCAAATTTTTCTTCACTTTGGCTATATTTACCTTCTAGCCTGCCAGCTTCACCATTAAAAATAACTTCTTTTATCATTTAAAAAATACTATTAATTGTTTTATAATTAAGTTAAATACTATGAAACTATAAAAAATCAAAATAAAAATAATAATGAAACAGATTTATTTTGATCATAATGCAACTTCTCCAATTAATGATAAAGTTTGGTTGGCTATTTCTGATATTTGTAAAATACCATTAAACCCCTCATCTTTACATAAAAATGGACGGATTGCTAGAAAATTTCTTGAAGAGTCTAGAGAAATAATAAAAGCGTGTCTTAATTTAAATAATAGTCATGAGTTAATTTTTACAAGTGGATGTACTGAGGCAAATAATATTGTACTGAAAAATTTTCCTGAACATAAAAAGATTTGTAGTTGTATTGAGCATCCTGCAGTATTAAATGTTATTGGAGAGGGTGTTATTCCTGTAGATATTCAAGGTATTGTTGATTTAAAATTTCTTAAAAATTATCTTGATAAAAATAAAGATAAAAAAATACTTTTATCTATAATGTATGCTAACAATGAAATTGGTACTATTCAACCTATTCAAGATATTGTAAATCTTATACAGCAGTATGATGTTACATTTCATTGCGATATTACGCAAGCTATTGGAAGAGTAGATGTTAATTTAGAGGGTATAGATTTAATAACATTTAGTTCACATAAATTTGGAGGTCCAGTTGGAGCAGGGGCATTAATTTATAATAAAAACCTAAGTTTAGCTCCAATATTTTTTGGGGGAGGTCAAGAATTTAGATTAAGATCAGGAACACAAAATTTATTTGCAATTTATGGTATGGCAACAGCATTTAAATCTTTAGACAAAATTAAAGAAGAATTTAGCCAAACTATTACATTAAGGAAATTTTTAGAAAAATCTTTAAAAGATATTTCAAATGATATAATTGTTTTTGGTGATGGAGCAAAGAGATTGCCAAATACATCTTCAATATATATGCCGAATGTAAATTCTGAAACACAATTAATTTATTTTGACTTAAATGGGATTTCAGTAAGTGCAGGTTCTGCTTGTTCTTCAGGTAAAATAGAATTGCCTAGGGTTCAATTATCAATGAGTTATCCTGATTATATAGCAAAAAATTCTATAAGGGTAAGTTTGGGACCATGTAACAACATGGAGGAAATTGAGAGGTTTTGTTGCTTATGGAAAGATCTATATAAACAGAATAATTAGCTCAAACTTAAATTAATAACAAATAACATTGAGAGTAACTGAGTGTTTAATTTTTTTCCTTTTTAAGTGCAGCTTTTTGTTTAGCAATTTCAGTAATATAGTTAAGATCAGCTTGAGTACATAGACCTAATAAAACTGGGTCTTTAGCACGTAAATTTGTATAATTCCAATGCGTTTTATTCTTAATTAAATTAATTGTATTTTTTGTTGTACCAATTAATTTTGATATCTGGGCATCAGTTAATTCAGGGCAATTTTTTAATAACCATAATATTGCATTTGGCTTGTCTTGTCTTCTAGCAACAGGAACATACTTACCTTTTTTATTACTAATTTCTTGTTCTTTCATTAATTTTATTGCAGAAGCTGAAAGAGTTAATTGAGCGTTTGAATCATCTTCACACTTGTGTAGTTCTTGAGACGTAATTTGACCGTGTGTAATAGGATCAACTCCTTTGATACCTTTAGCAACTTCTCCATCGGCTATACCCTGCACTTCAAGTACATGTAGTCCACAAAAATTAGCTATCTGATCAAAAGTAAGGCTTGTGTTTTCTACTAGCCATACTGCTGTAGCCTTAGGCATTAAAGGGTAATCCATCTTAATTTTTATAAAAAAATTTTAATTTACTAATAACAGAATAGGCAATTTTCTTCAAGTAATCATTTTTAAATTTATCAAAATCTATATTTAACCTTTGATTTTCATTCCTTGTCCAATTGTAGATGTGATTAATGCTTCATAAATAAATTGGTCGATGTTGCCATCAAGAACTGCTGTTGTATTTGAAGTCTGGAATTGAGTACGCAGATCCTTGACCATTTTATATGGATGCAGAACATATGAACGAATTTGATTACCCCATCCTATTTGAGTTTTTTCAGAGTCTTTTTTGTCATCTTTGGCTTCAATTTTTTTCAATTCTAATTCATATAATTTTGATTTAAGCATAGACATGCATTCTTCTTTGTTTTTATGTTGAGATCTGTTATTTTGGCATTGAACAACCGTTTTAGAAGGTATATGAGTGATTCTTACAGCACTATCTGTTGTATTGACGTGTTGCCCACCAGCACCAGATGAACGATATGTATCAATTCTTAAATCAGATTCATTAATATCTACAGATACATCATTATCTATTTTAGGATACACCCATACACTTGCAAAGCTAGTATGTCTTTTCCCAGCACTATTAAAAGGAGATATTCTAACAAGTCTATGTACTCCCCTTTCTGTTTTTAACCAGCCAAAAGCATTTTTACCTTGAATTTTAAAAGTTACTGATTTGATACCAGCTTCATCGCCAATTAAACTATCAACAATTTCATAATGAAACTTATGTCTCTCTATCCATCTTTGATACATTCTCATTAGCATAGATGCCCAATCATCACTTTCAGTTCCACCGGCACCAGAATGAATTTCAAGAAAGCAACCATTTTCATCTAGTTCATCACTTAATAAGCATTCTATTTCTTGATTTTTAACTGATTCACTTAATTTTTTAAGTTGCTCTAATGTTTCTTTAAATATTTCTTCATCACCCTCTATTTCTGCAAGTTCTATCATTTCAATATATGATTTTAGATCTTCTTCTATAGATATTATTTTTTCAATATTAGTTTCTAAGTATGTTTTTTCTTTTAGTATTGCTTTTGCTTTTGTTTGATTTGACCATAAATCAGGATCTTCAACTTCTATTGATAATTTTTTTAATCTTTCTTTTGCAACATTTAGGTCAAAGATAACCTCTTAGTAGCTCTAATGACTTTTCTATGCTATTCTTTATTTGTAAAATTTCCGTATCCATAGTTTATATAAATAATTATGTCTCATACTGACACATTACCAAAAATTAAAGGAAAGTACAGAGAAAATGCAGATATAGGAAAGATGTGTTGGTTTAAAACCAGTGGTATTGTTGATATTCTTTTTATACCAAAAGATATTGATGATTTAAGATATTTTTTATCTAATAGGCCGAATAATTTGTCTATCTATGTAATGGGTATAGGTTCTAATATGTTAATACGTGATGGAGGTGTGAGAGGTGTAATGATTAGGCTTGGAGCAGGGTTTAATTATATTAATCACAAAGAAAATATTATTACAGCAGGATGTGCAGTTTTGGATTTAAATGTAGCAAATTATGCTGCAAAAAATTCAATAGCAGGGCTTGAATTCTTTGCTGGTATTCCTGGTAGCATTGGTGGGGCTCTTGCTATGAATGCTGGTGCATATGGAAATGATACATCAAGCGTTTTAATTGAAGCAAAGGCAATTAATATGTTTACATCTGAAATAAAGACTTTTTTAACTTCTGAAATTGGTTATTATTATCGTGGAAAAAAGTTAAGTGCGGAATGGCTATTTTTTGAAGCAAAATTCAAAGGTTATTTTGGTGATAAAAACAAAATTCAAAAAGCAATTGATAATATTCAAGAGGCACGTTCTTCTACTCAACCTATAAAATCAAAAACAGGAGGGTCAACCTTTAAAAACCCACATAATCAAAAAGCCTGGCAATTAATTGATAAATGTGGGTTAAGAGGTGAAAAAATAGGTGGTGCAAAATTTTCAGAATTGCATTGTAATTTTCTCATAAATGAAGGAGGTGCAAAATCCTCAGATTTAGAAGATTTGATTATATTAGCGCGTCAGAAAGTTAAAGAAAAATTCAATATTAATTTAGAGGAAGAAATAAAGATTCTAGGTCATTAATTACTATCACAAGAGCATGGTTCAAAAAAGCTATCATTTTTTGAATAATTGTTATGAATTAAATTATTAATATTAACTCGATCTGGAGATAAGAATTGCTTTCTAAGAGGTAAGAAATATTGCATAAGACAACTTGAACACACGTTTAGTTAGCAATATAGTTATTGCGAGAGCATTTTATTGCTCGCGTCAATCCACAAAGGTTATCAACAAATGTAAATACGGCAACAATTCTGGATCACTATAGCTAAATTATAAGGAATTAGCTATACAGTATGAATTACATTACTAATTCGTGATGAATGATGAGAAATACTTCTCATCATTACCACAATATCTGGTATAAATTTCTAACTTCTTATATCCAATTCAGATTAGCATTAAATATTAAATAATTGAAGTTATAAGTTTTAGTTAATACTAACAACATGAATTAAAGAGCCAATTAAGAAAATAAGATTCAAAGTAAGAAACATGATTCTCATTAAAGGGATCATTGATATTATTAATATCCTCATTAGAGTGGCAGTATTTATCATTGTTGCAATCTACTTTATAATTCTTTTTATTTCGAAGTTTTTCAAAGTGATATATATCATTGTTATTATTAGTACAGTTATCAATTTCTTCTTGCATTGCCTTACAATCCTTAATAAAGTTGCTTTCCTTTTTCTTAATAGTTGCAGTACTAATTTGTTGGTTTATTGTTGTTTTTTTCTTCCTTCATTGTTAATTTTATTCACTTATGTACTTAAAAGTATATGATATAACCTACACACATTCAATAAAAACAAATTTATGTAAATGATAAATAATCATAAGCTATTCAATTTCTTTTGGGAATGTATAAAGCCATATTGGGGTTATTATTTACTTATGATGCTTGCTCCAATTTTAGGTGGTTTTTATATTAGTCTTAATAGTTATGTTGTTAAGATGTTAATAGATGAAATGGTGTCATATACAAGTTTGAACTTATATACAATAATAGCTCCAATAACTCTTTTTATATTTACACAAGCGTATATTGATGTAATTTGGAGGATATCTAATTGGGCTGAATGGAGAGCTGAACCATATGTGAGAAAAGAGATTCTTACTAAATCTTTTGCATATGTTCAAAAACACTCATATTCATATTTTCAAAATAATCATATTGGTGCAATCACAAGTAAAATAAAAGGTATTTTATCAGGTTATGATGACATATCAGGAACAATTCATCATAAATTATTAAGTCCTTTTGCCTCATTTATAATAACAACTTTTGCGTTGTCTATTGTGAATATTTGGCTTGGTATTTTCATATTTATTTGGTCTATATTTTTTATAATTTCTATGTATAAACTGACCGATAAACTTTCAGAATATTCTAATAAAGTAAGTGAATCTAAACATAATTTATTTGGCCTTATTGCAGATAATATATCAAATATTGTTACAACTAAAATATTTAATATAAGAAATAAAGAGCTAAGAAAATTAAAAACTGAATTAGATAAAGATACAATTCCAAAAGAAGTATCAATGTATAAATATGACTTTAAGGTTCAAATTATTGCTAGTTTATTTTATTGGGTTTTGCTTGCGTCAATTTTATGGGCAATGATTTATTTAAAAAATCAGGGATTGATAACAATTGGCGATTTTGCTTTTGTATTTGGTATTATTTTTGCTGCAAGTAATGAATTATGGCATGCAATTTTGAATTTTCGTGATTTACATGCATCTATTGGAGATTTAAAGCAATCTTTTACGATCCTAGAGGAAAAACATGATTTAATTAATAAATTGAGTTCTAAAAAAATTGCTATTAGAAATGGGAAGATTGAATTTAATAATGTTAAATTTGGATATATAAGAGAAAAATTGATTTTAAATAATTTTAATCTCATTATACAGTCAGGAGAAAAAGTTGGGTTGGTTGGAGTATCTGGAGTAGGCAAATCTACAATTGTGAATCTGCTACTAAGATTTTTTAAAGTTAATTCAGGTAAAATATTAATAGATGGACAAAATATAAATGATATTACAGAAGAGTGTTTATATGATTACATGTCTATTGTTCCACAAGATATAATGCTTTTTCATCGAAGTATTAAAGATAATATTATGCAAGGTAATAAAAAAGCAGCTGTGCAAGATATGATAATAGCAGCAAAACAGGCTAATGCAGATGAATTTATTCAAAATTTACCAAATAAATATGATACTATTATTGGAGAAAGAGGAATAAAAATTTCTGTTGGGCAAAGGCAAAGAATTGCAATTACACGGGCACTTTTAAAAGCTTCACCAATTTTAATTTTTGATGAAGCAACTTCAGCGCTTGATAGTATAATAGAAAAATGCATACAAGAAACAACACAAAATATAATTAAAAAATCTGATAAAACTTTAATAGTAATTGCACATCGCCTTTCAACTCTTAAAAATCTTGATAGAATTTTAGTAATTGATAATGGAAAAATTGTTGAAGAAGGTAGCCATAAAGATCTAATGTTAAAAGAAAATGGAAAGTATAGAAAATTATGGAATTTGCAAAGTGATTTTTTGATTTTTTAATGCTGTTGTAGTGATGTAGATATCTTTGGGTAATTTGCAATAACTAATGCCGCTTAATATATCTAATCATAACTTCTTCTGTAAAATGTCGATTCTTGAAACCTGTTACTAAATCTATAAACTTTGCTTCTTATATATTTTTTCCATTGTTGTTTTGCTTTATACTGTGTATTTAAGCTGGTTGCAACAAAGCCATGAATAAGTATATATAAATATATTGACTTTTTTCTCTTTCAAAGTATGATCACTACTTTGATTTTTAGTGTGAGCCATGGGAATAGCCGAAATTAATAAATGTGAAATTAGTTATGAGATAGTAAAAAAATATAACAATAATAATAAATTTGGTGTTGCGCCTATACAGTTTTCTTCAGATGATAATTTGTATGTGGAACAACTTTTAGTAATGAAGGATACTGTTTTAGATTTTTACTTCTCAGATATTAATGGTACAAATTTTGATAATTTTATAGGTTGTAGATTATTAACAGATAAAAATGAATGTACTAATAAATTTAAATTTCTTATTGAATATGCAATTAAATCTGTAATAGAACCATTAGGATTTTATGATGCATTTGTAGAGTTAATTGTAGAAAATAAAGTGGTTAGGAATAATGCTGATTCAGAATGGCATACAGATGGAAATGAAGTTATAAGAAAATGTTTAAGTGGAAAAATACCTAAGGATTTATGTGGTAAAGCAAGCGATCAGAGGTTTGTAGTCCCATTAATTGGAAATGGTACTATGATATATGGAGAAGTTATTAGTGATATTGAGCAAGCTGATAATTGGGATAGAGTCATTGAAGATAAGGATGGGATTGATTCTTTTGATAGAAAGAATATTGTTATTCCACATTATGGGCAGATAGGATATTTTTTTCTAGATAATAATCTAAAGGAGGGTATGTTTCACAGGGCACCTGATCTGCAAGGAGATAGAATTTTATTAAGCATAACACCTATTGATATTGAGCTCAAAGATTTAGTAGAAATGTAATAACTATCAAAAAGAAATTTTTGCTTGATACTTTTTATTATATTGCTTTATTAGTATGAGCTATATGTATATTTAGATGAAATTAAAATAAATCTAAAATAAATTTTGCCTCTTCAGTCATCATTGACTTATCCCATTTTGGCTTCCAAACAAGTTCTACATTTACTTCTTTAGCTTCGGTAATTATTGATTTAATTTTAGTTTTAATTTCTTGAGGTATAGCATCAGCGACAGGGCAGGTAGGTGATGTTAATGTCATTTTTATGTTTATGATATTTTTTTTAGAAATATCGATATTATAAATTAAACCTAGATCCCAAATGTTTACAGATATTTCAGGGTCATAAATTAGTTTAAGAATAGCTATAACTTTATCTCGTATATTATCTATTTTATTGATTGATGAGATTTGTTCTTTAGTAAAATCCTTAAATATTTCTCCTGAATTTTGTGGTATAAAATCTTTTAAATCCATAGCATTATGAAAACAGTTTATTGAATTTATTTAAAGCTGTAATTAACGTTTCAGCATCTTCATAATTATTATATATTCCTAATGATATTCTTGCTGTACCAGGAATTTTAAGATAATCCATAAGTGGTTTTGCACAGTGATGACCAGTTCGAATTGCAACATTACATTTGTTAAGAATTTCTCCTATATCTGAGTGATGCGCTTTTTTATGAGTTATAGAAATTATACTTGTATCTTGGTTAGCTTCAAAAATATTAAAATTGTCTAATTTCTTTATTTCTGTTTTTATATATTTTGCAATCTCTTCTTCTTCTTTCCAGTATTTTTCTAGGTTAATAGAGTTAAGATAGTCAATAGCCTCGCCAAAAGCTATAACTTCTGCAATTTGTGGAGTTCCTGCTTCAAATTTATGTGGAGATTTTAAAAATGTGGTTTTTTCAAATGATACATCTTCTATCATTGAACCACCTGTTTGATAAACATCCATATAATCTAATAAATCATATTTTCCATATAAAATCCCAACACCAGTTGGCCCATATAATTTATGAGAAGAAAAAACTAAAAAATCACAATCTAAATCTGTCACATCTATTTTCATATGTGCTATTGACTGACAAGCATCTATCAAAACCTTTGCTCCATATTTTTTAGCAATTTTTACTACCTTTTTAATATCAACAACTGAGCCAAAAACATTTGACATTTGTGTAACAGCAATAATTTTAACTTTTGTGGAAATGATTTTTTCAAGTTCAATGAAATCTAGATCGCCAGTTTTTTTTATTGGAATAACAGTTAGTTTAGCTTTTTTTTCTTTACACAATTGTTGCCAAGGAACAATATTGGAATGATGTTCCATAGTAGAAATTAGGATTTCATCTCCCTTATTAATGAATTTTTTACCAAATGAGTGTGCAACAAGATTAATTCCCTCGGTTGCACTTTTTGTAAATACTATTTTTTTATCTGAGCTAGAGTTGATGAATTTGGCAACATTTGTTCTTACTTTTTCAAAATTTTCTGTAGCTTTTGAACTTAAGTTATATATTCCTCTGTGAATATTGGCATAATTATATGAGTAAAATTCTAAGAGTTTATCAATAACACATTTTGGTTTTTGGCTACTTGCAGCAGAATCTAGAAAAGTTATGCAATCTTTTTGATTAAAAAAGGGAAAATCTTTACGAATAATGTTCATTAGCTAATTAACTTAATTGAATTATAAACTTGCGAGTATAAATCATCAATTTCAGATTCTTTTAAATTGCTATTAGAAAAAACAGACTTGAGTAATCCTATAATAATTAATTGTTTAGCATATAGAAGTTTAATTCCTCTTGTTGCAAGATAGTTGAGTGCTTCCTCATCTATATTACCAGTTGTTGAGCCATGTGAGCAAATAACATCATCAGAGTGTATATCAAGCATTGGTCTTGAGTAAGCTTTAGATTTTTCATCTAATATTAGGTTTTTATTTAATTGATGAGCTTCAAGATTATTTAAAGATTTTGCTATATAAACATTGCTATAAAAAGAGCCAGATGAATTATAATTTAATACTTGATTGTAATGTTGATTGCTCAAAGTATCTGAAGCATTGTGTTTGATATCTACTACAATATCATATATTTGATTGTTACTTGCTATATTAACACCATAAAAATTTGCCTGTGCCTTTTCACCATTTAGATGTGCTTCAGATTCAAATCTATAAGATTTGTCAATTGCATTCACCGAATAATTTTCATAAATAGAATTAGAATCACAAGCAAGTTCAGTAGTGTTAATGAACCTAACTTCTCCCTCGAAATTTTTCTGAATAAAGTGTTTGCAACTTGCATAATCACTCAAACTGATTCTTGTGACATTATTTATAAAATTGTTATGTTTTCCTTGTTGAATAAAATTTTCATAAAATTTTACATTACAATTTTTTTCTATATTTATGAAAGTTGTAAAAAAAGTAGAATTCGATGAAGTTAACTTTATTAATTTTATTGGTTTATCGATATTTTCGGTAATGTTAATAAAAACAATATCATCATTATTATCTAAATTTTGTAATACTTGATATTTATCCTCAAATTTTAATCCCTTATTAAAGTTGGTAATATCATCTTTTGAGCATGATATTTCTATCCCTTCTTTAGGTAAGATTGATTTTTCTTTGGAAAACTTGCCTTCCAAAATCACAATATAGTAAAACCCTTTATCTTGAGTAAAAAAATGGTCTTTTTTTATTAATTCACTATCTTTATAATCAGGTATCTCTAATAAATTTAAATCTGAATACCTCCATTTTTCATTTTTTCTTGATGGAAGATTTAGCTTTTTAGACATATTATTTGAAGCTATCATAGCCTTTCATTTCTATTTCTTTTGCTAATTTTTTATCACCAGATTTAATAATTGTTCCACTGGAAAAAATATGAACAAAATCTGGAACGACATAATCTAAAAGTCTATTATAATGTGTTATAACTATAATAGAAGTATCTTTGTTTTTGTATTCATTTATGTTTTTGGAAATCACTTTAAGTGCATCAACATCAAGCCCTGAATCAATCTCATCTAATATAATAAGTTTAGGTTTTAACATAAGCATTTGTAAGATTTCAAATTTCTTTTTTTCACCCCCTGAAAACCCATAATTAACATCTCTTTTTAGTAATTTAAAATCAATATCAAGCAAATTTGCTTTTTCTTTTAACTCTTTTAAAAAATCAACAGGGTTTATATCATCTTTGCCTTGATCTTTTCTAATTGAATTTATAGATGCCTTCAAAAAACTATTCCAGCTCACCCCAGGTATTTCTATTGGATGTTGAAAAGACATAAATATACCCATTCTAGCTCTTTCATCTGAAGGAATTTGAGATAAATCTTTGGAAGATAGCTTTATGCTTCCATTAGTTATATCATAACCATCTTTTCCTGAAATGACATTTGCAAGAGTACTTTTGCCAGTGCCATTAGGCCCCATTATAGCATGCACTTCTCCCTTCTTAATACTTAAATTTAAATTATTAAGAATTTTTTTATTATCTGCACTAGCGCTTAAATTTGATATTTCAAGTAACATTTCTATATATAATAATTATTAATTTTATCCAACAGCTCCTTCAAGATTAACACTAAGCAATGCTTTTGCTTCTACTGCAAATTCCATAGGTAATTCTTTTAGAACATTTTTGCAAAAACCATTTACAATTAATGATATTGCACTTTCATTGCTAATTCCTCTAAGCTTGCAATATTGTAATTGATCTTCATTTACCTTCGAGGTAGTTGCTTCATGCTCTATAGTTGATGAATTATCTTTTGCTTCAATATAGGGAACAGTTGATGCTGAGCAATTTTTACCAATCAACAATGAATCACATTGAGTATAATTTCGTGAATGCTTGGCTGATGGTAAAATATTAACTAAACCTCTGTATACATTACTACTTTTTCCTGCTGATATTCCTTTTGAAATTATAGTACTAGATGTGTTTTTACCAATGTGTATCATTTTGGTACCAGTATCGGCTTGTTGATGATTATTTGTAAGTGCAACAGAATAAAATTCTCCTACTGAATTATTTCCTTTTAGTATACAACTTGGGTATTTCCAAGTAATAGAAGAACCTGTTTCAAGTTGTGTCCAAGAAATTTTGGAACCACTACCTTTGCATAGCCCTCTTTTTGTTACAAAGTTATATATACCACCTTTTCCATTTTTATCTCCAGGATACCAATTTTGTACAGTTGAATATTTTATTGTTGCATCTTTAAGAGCTATAAGTTCTACTACTGCTGCATGCAATTGGTTTTCATCTCTTTGTGGAGCTGTGCAGCCTTCAAGATAGCTTACTTCACTTCCTTCATCAGCGATAATTAAGGTTCGTTCAAATTGTCCTGTTTTTGCTTCATTAATTCTAAAATATGTAGATAACTCCATAGGGCATTTTGTATTTTTAGGAATATATACAAAAGTTCCATCACTAAAAACAGCAGAATTTAATGCTACAAAAAAGTTATCTGAATGTGGAACAACTGACCCAAAATATTTTTTTACTAACTCAGGATGTTCTCTGATAGCTTCAGAGATGGAGCAAAATATTACTCCATGCTTTTGCAGTTCATCCTTGTATGTGGTGGCTACAGAAACGCTATCAAAAACAGCATCTACAGCAACGCCTGCCAGTGCTTTTTGCTCATGAATTGGAATTCCTAATTTTTGATATGTTTTTAAAATATCTGGATCAACCTCATCCAAGCTATTTAACTTCTTTTTAATCTTTGGTTCTGAATAATAATATATATCTTGAAAATCAATCTTTGGATGCTTTATCATTGCCCAATTTGGTTCTTTCATATTCATCCATATTTTATAAGCCAGCAACCTTTTTTCAAGCATCCACTTTGGCTCTTCCTTTTTATTTGAAATATATTCAATTACATCTTTATTTAGCCCTTTTTGAGATTTTATAGATTCAATATTAGTTATAAAACCATGTTTATAATCCTGATTTAAAAATTCTTCATGTACAGTTGTATTATTGCTCATTTTTAACTAATTTTTTTAAGTTCAAAATATGTGCTATCATTGATAAAATCTTTTATTGTAAAGCTTTGAAGTGCAAGCATAAATAAGTTATTAATTTTATTCCACCCATGTTTGACTTTACAATCAGTATTATATTCGCAAGTTTCTAAACTATTTTTGCCACATAAAGTTAGAGATATATCTCCTTCAATTGCCTCTACAACATTTAGAATATTAATTTCATCAATTTTCTTTATTAATTCATATCCGCCTGAAATTCCCCTATGAGATGCTAATAGTCCTTTTTTGCAGAGCATTTTTAACAATTTTATTACTGTAGCTTCACTTATTTTAGTTTTTTCACTAAGTGATTTAGCACTAATAATACTATTTTTATCTTCTGCCATTTCACAAATTATCAATGTCGCATAGTCGGTTAATCTATTAACTTTTATCATAACTTTATTGCAATTAATTTAAAATAGTACTATTTTTGTCCCAATTATATATGTTGCTTAATAACTGGTCAATAGCAAAATGAATGATGAAATAAATCAGCTAATAGAAGAATTTGAATTATTTGATGATTGGGAAGAAAAATATTCATATATTATTGAACTAGGAAAAAAATTACCAAAATTAGATGAAGCTGAAAAAGTTGAGTCAAATAAAGTAAATGGCTGTGTGAGTCAAGTTTGGTTGGTTATAAAGCAAAATCACGAAAAGTTATATTTTTATGCAGATAGTGATGCAATGATTGTAAAAGGTTTGCTTGCAATTGTGCTTCGTATTTATTCTGGTAAGACTAAAGATCAGATTAATAAGATTAATTTTGAACAGGTGTTTAATAAACTTGATTTGAAAAATCACTTAAGTCCAAGCAGAAGCAATGGTTTATTTTCTGTTATAAGGAAAGTTCAAGAAATTTCAAATTAACACTAGACTTAAATCCTGATTTTATATATACTACTGTCCTGTTAAAAAGTTATTTTTATCAAGTCAATACAGTTATATAACAGTTTTTAGTAATATTAAGTTATGTCTTTTGGACAAGAAAAATTTGGAGTATTTGCTGGAACTATTGCTTCATGGGTTATGGTTCCATTTATTGGACCAAATATAGAAACTAAAATAAATAATGAGTTTGGTAATAATAGTATCATATCTAAACTTAATCCTACTTATTTAACATCTAAACTTAATCCTATTTATTTCACTTTTACAGTATTTTTTATTGATTTCTTATTTGTTTATAAATATTGGGTAATACATTTGCCTTTAGATATTATCTCTAAACTTATGTCTTTTGGTTTTAATACCTATAATTTTGATAATAATGATATATTTAATTTTGTTAAGTTGCATGGAGAAAGCGTTGTAGATATTCTTAAAGAAGGAGGTGCAGATTTTTCAGATTTACCTATTAAAATGGTAGTAGAACTATTATGCAAAGTTGGACCACAGCTAATTAAGCCTCTAATTAAAGCAGAGACAGATTTTTCAAAAATAACTTATCATCAGATGAGTAATATAATTAAGTGTAATGAAAAAACAGCGTTGCAAACATTCGAAGAACTTAATTTAGATTTTTCTAACTTACAGCCTTTATATGTAACTTTTTTTGTTAAGTTACATGGAGTGAGAATTATAGAATTTCTAAAAGAATTGAATGTAAATTTCTCCAATTTTAATTATGATAGCTCTTATTCATATGAATTAATTCAAGAATTTGGAGAAGAAATTGTTCAACCATTAAAAGAAGTTAATGTAGATTTTTCTTTACTAGATGAAACAACATTATATTTATTAATAGCTGGAGACACTAATATAATATTGAATGAAATATAATTTCTGGCCTAGAATCTAAAATACTTAATAACTAACAGGATAAATTCTATCGTAGTTAAAGCTTTTGGTTGAGATTTTTGGTCCAACAGGAGCTTGACTACGTTTATATTCACTATTCTTAATCATATTCGCTACAGATTTTACTAAATCTAAGTCAACATTATTTTTTTCTGAAACTTTTTTCTGGGGTAAGTCTAACTCAATCAAGTTATATAAAATTTTATCAAGAATTTCATAGGGTGGAAGTTGATCTGAATCTTTTTGATTGTGGCTGAGTTCTGCAGAAGGTTCTCTTTCAATAATGAAATTTGGTATTATATTTAATTTTGAGCATAAACTACCTGTTGGGACATTTTTGTTTCGACACTTTGCAAGTTTATAAACTTGAGTTTTATATACATCCTTAATAGGTGCAAATCCACCACACATATCTCCATAAATTGTTGTATAACCCACAGCTGATTCTGATTTATTAGAGGTTGCAAGTAACAGTGAATTTTCTTCATTTGAAATACCCATCAGTAACACAGCTCTAATTCTTGCTTGTAGATTTTGAACAGTTATTTCTTTTAAGTTTTTAGAGTTGAATGAAATTTTTACAGCATTGGTGAAATTATTAAAAATATTATCAATTGGTATAGTCAATTTTTCACAACCTATATTCTTTATTAATTCTAAAGCGTATTTCATACTTTCTTCAGAATTAAATTTAGATGGTAGAATAACACATTTCAAATTACCTGGACCTAGTGCATCTGCACAGATGCTTGCAATTGATGCAGAATCTATGCCTCCAGAAAGTCCAATAACTGCTTTTGTAAAATTGTTCTTTTTAAAATAATCTCTTACAGATAAAACTAAAGCTTGATAGATATTTTCTTCTTCAGAAATAGGTTTTATATTTGAGCAAGGAGTATTATTGGAGGTATTTAACCTTATTACACCTTCTTTCCAAAAATATGGTTCATTGATAAAATACTCCTCTTTATCAACTATAAAACTTCCTCCATCAAATACTAATTCATCATATCCACCAAAAGTATTTAAATATGCCACAGGCTTGTTATATTTTTTTGCTATATTATTTGCAATTTCCATTCTATTTTTATGCTTACCAAGGTCGTATGGCGAAGCATTAACGATAATAAAAAGTGTTGCTCCTTTTTTTGCTAAAACATTTGGTATATGATCGTGCCAGGCATCTTCACAAATTAAAATTCCTATCTTCTCTCCTTTGAATTCAAATACCCTAGACTCCTTTTCTGACTCTGAAAAATTTCTTGGTTCATTAAAAACTTCATAATTTGGTAAAATATGTTTGTCTACACTGAATATTTCCTCTCCATCATATGCTATAATTACCGAATTAAATATTTTATCATTCTTTAAAATTGGACATCCAAATAGCAGGGCACATTTTTTTTCTTTTGTAAATTCAACTACTTTTGCTTTAAATTTTAAAACTTCATTTAAAAAATCATGATTTTTAACCAAATCCTTTAGTAGGTATCCTGTTAAAGATAGCTCTGGGAAGGCAACTATATCAGAATAAGGTTGTTCTTTTTCAAAATAATTTTTTATTTTTTGAAAATTATATTTTAAATTTCCATTTTCTAAATTAATCTGGCATAATGAAATTTTCATAAATAATAAAAATATTTTATGAATTAAAGATTATTGAGAAATAATATAACTTTTATTTATAATCTAGTTTTAAATTTATGTTCGTGAATATATACTACGTCAATATAGTTATGTATAAATCTTTAGATGATTAAAAAATTTATAGTTTTTACAGTTATTGTTGCATTTATATTAGGTGAAAGTTTAGCAGGTGAGACTATGTCGTGTCCTGTAACTCCTGAGTTGTGGAGTGTAGGTGTGTTGCCTCAAGCTAAAAATTCCAATGATTTAACTAAAAATTATAATTCTTTTGAAGTAGCTAAAGGAAAAAAAATAATAATTAAAGGCAAGGTTTTAGATAAAGATTGTGTTCCAATTTCAGGTGCTAAAGTGAGTATTTGGCAATCAAATTTTATGGGATATTATCAATTTAATTATGATAAATATAGCGAACATTATGATGAAAATTTTGCAGGATCAGGAAATATTATTAGCAATAATTTAGGAGAATTTGAGTTTATTACAGTGTATCCAGGTAAAGTGAATTCTGTAAATCCAAATGTTATATTTAAGATAGAACATCAGAGTTTTCAACCAATGGAGACAAAGATGTTTTTTCCAGAAAATAATAATGTTAAAGATATTAAAATTTTAGCTCCATATTTAATTAAAGAACAAATTCCTCTTATAACTGCAAAAATGAATGGAAAAATTGATGACAAAGTAATATATTATTTTACAATTACTTTAGATCAACTAAATTTATACAAAGAATATTAAACAATTAAAGGTATAGAAATATGAATAAACATTTAAGAAGTCTACTTATATCATCAAGTTTATGTTTAACACTTATTGTTACTTCTATTGCTTGTGATAAACATAATTCCAGCAATTTAGAAAATCATAAAAAATCTGCAGACAATCATAAGAATAAAAAATTTGATTATAGTAAGGTAACCAAGAATTTATCAGAATCAGTAAAAAAAGAAGTTGATGATTATTACTCTAAAATTGATTCAGAATATGATAAGTTAAGTGGCGAAGCAAAAAAAGCTGTTGCAAAAATTTCGCAATATAAGAAAAATACTTTTGCTAAAAAAGGTAAAAATGCAAAAAAGAAAAATTCTAATAGCTAATTGGAAAACATATATAAAGAATTTTTCGGATGTAAATAAAAAGATTGATGAAATAAAGGATCAAGTTTTTCTAAAAGATTTAGATATAGTTATTTGCCCATCATATATACATCTTCAAAGCGTTGCTAACAAATTAAAGGATTTTGAGGTCTCTATTGGATCTCAAAATCTCTGTTCATCTGAATCTAATGCAAATACTGGCGAAGTTTTAGCTTCAATGCTTACAGATGTTGGTTGTCAGTATTGTATTTTAGGTCATTCAGAGGTTAGAGAAAGAAATAATGAATCTAGCAATATAGTTGCATCTAAAGTTCAAATTGCTTTAAAAAATAGTATTATTCCTATTGTATGTGTAGGAGAGACATTAGAGTTAAGAGAGAAATCTGACTATATTAAATTTTTAATAAACCAAACCATAGAATCACTACCACAAGTAAATGGTATAGAAGATAAAGATATAATTATAGCCTATGAACCTATTTGGTCGATAGGAAGTGGTAAAGTGCCATCTATAGAACAAATTGAAGAGGTTCTCAGCGCATTAAAATCAATACCTGGATTAAGTTCTGCTAAATTTGTTTATGGTGGCTCTGTTAATGAAAAAAATATAGATGAAATATGTAAGGTAAAGTCTTTAGATGGTGTATTAGTAGGTGGAGCAAGCACTGATGTTGCTAAGCTAAAAATTATATCTCAAGCTCTTCAAGATAATTGTATATAGCTTATTAGCATTATTGCTTGTCCTTTTATTATGCTTAAATAATTAATAAAATAAATAAACATAATAATTAACATTAAAATAGATAAAATATATAACTCAGCCAAAAATTTTAAATTATATAATATCTAATAGTTTAAATTTAAGTTTACTTTTTAGTGTATTAATATTTTCGTTTATCTCAAACTCATCTTTGGAAATGCGATTTGCAATCCATCCTATAGCAGTAACATTATCATTCATAATAGCTTTTGATGTAAGTATAGCATGGTTTAGGCATCCTAATTTAATTGAAATGACTAAAATTACAGGTATATTTAGTTTTTTTACTAAATCTGACATATTTTCATTTGAGTTAATAGGTACATCCCAGCCACCAACCCCTTCAATTATTTGTATGTCAGAATTATATTTATCAAGCTTATTTAATTCTTGAATAATTTTTTCTACACTTAAATCTACATTTTCTTTTTTAGCTGCAATATTTGGAGATATTGGCTCTTTAAATGAAAATGGATTAACTTCATTTATTGGAATTTTAATACTAGAAGCGTCATAAAGCTTTTTTGCATCATCATTAATTTTGCTTTTTGTATCATAGCCTGTTGAAATAGGTTTAACTCCAATTGTTGAGAAACCTTTTGCATTAAATTCTCTTAGTAACTTTACACTGTAATAAGTTTTGCCAACATTTGTATCTGTACCAGTGATGAATATTTTTTTATATTTATCTAACATTTTTGTAAAATAAAAAATCCTATATTGTAATTTAAAGTAAATTTATTTTTAGCTAATTTCTTATTGAAAAAATTATTTTTATTAGAGTTTATTAATATGTTTGCTCCAGTGTTTTTTATTGATCTAATAGCATCAATGAAAGATGGGAATTGTTGTTCATAGTTTATATCTTTTATAAAAATTATCTTATATCCAATATTTTGAATTAATTTTTTCAAATACTCTAAATTATAAAAATTATTTTTAGATTGGCTTGGTATATTTTGGAATGTACCTTTTATAGGCATTGAAAAACTCAAAATGCCATAGTATTTTAAATTTGTATATATTAGTTTTAATAAATGTTTAATATCTAAACACCATTGAAATGACATATTGGAAAAAACTAAATCATATTTTAAATTCTTATTTAAAATAATATAGTAGTCAGAGTTTAATATTTTTGTAGAAAATTTTTTTAATCTATTTTGAGCAAGATTTAATAAATTAGGTGCAAAGTCACAAGCATATGATTTATTAAATTTTATTTTTTCAAATAACATACTTGTTGTAATGCCTGTTCCACAACCTAAATCTATAACATTTTGATACTCTTTTTTATAAAAAATTAATAAGTTTTTTATTAATTCTTTGCCACATAATTTTTGCACTTTCGAACGATCATCATATGTAGAATGTACTAAATCAAACGAATCTTTTATCTCTCTTTTAATTCTGCAAAAATTATTCATTCATTGCCTCAGTTAAAGTATTTATTAAGAAGTTAATTTGTTCTTCAGTATGATTTGAATTAAGGGATATTCTTACTCTTTCTTTATTTTTTGGGACAGTAGGATATCTTATTGCAGAAACTAAGATTCCTTTTTTGTATAAAAAATCTTTGATATTTAATAATTGTTTTACTTTATTAATGAGTATTGATTTTATAGGTGTTAAATCATGTGAGATTAATGGGATTTTTTTTTCAATTGCTTTTGCAATAAAATATTCGATTATATTTGATAGTTTATGGAAGCTTATTTGATCACTTACAATTTTATTTAAGTTCTGTAATGCAAAATAGGTAATAATAGGAGGAATGTTTGTAGTGTAAATATAGCTTCTAGCAAATTGATTTAATATGTTGCACACGAGTTTTTTTGCCAATACTATTGCTCCCATACTTGCGCATGATTTTCCAAGAGGTATTATTACACAATCTATACCACTTGGATTTTTGGCATAATCAAGTATTCCCATTCCATTTTTACCAATTGTCCCAAATCCATGAGCATCATCAATTATTAGGAATGCTCCATATTTTTTAGCTAATGCTGTTATTTTATCGATTTGACATATATCTCCTTCCATGCTGAATACACTTTCTGTAATAACTATTTTTTCTCCAGAGCTCTTTAAAAGACAATTTTCTAAAGATTGCATATTATTATGTTCATAACGTAAGTGTTTTGCTCTAGAAATGATTATTCCATCTATAATAGATGCATGGCAAAGTTTATCAGATATTATTGTTGTATCTCTGTTAGCCATCGTTGAAATAACACCAATATTAGCGTTATAACCAGAATTAAAAAATAATGAAGATTCCTTATTATAAATTTGACAAAATTTATTTTCTAAATCCCTATGTATGTCAAAATACCCTGAAATATGAGCTGATGAAACGCTTCCTGATCCATAATTATTAATACAATTATTTATTTCTAACCCTGATTTTATATCATGTGAAAGAGATAAATAATCATTACTTGTAAAAGACAATAATTGTTTATTTTTAATATGTAATAAATTATTATCCTTTTTATTAATTACTTTTTTCTCTCTTAGTAATTCTAGTGATTTATATTTAGTTAATTTTTCGGATAATCTATTAGTTAGCATTTTTATTTTGTAAATCAGTATTGATTCCTAATTTTTTCATAAAATCTAAATCTTGATTGACGTCATTATTATTGGTTGTTAGAAGTTTATCTCCATAAAAAATTGAATTAGCTCCTACAAAAAAGCATAGAGCTTGCATTTCTTCTGACATACTCTCTCTTCCAGCTGATAATCTAATTCTTGATTTTTCAAAAAATACCCTTGTTGTAGCAATCATTTTAACAAATTCTATGGTGTCAATTTTTTTGACGTGTTCAAGAGGAATGCCTTTAATAGGAACTAACATGTTAATAGGGATGCTTTTTGGTGGATTTTTTAGATTTAACAGAGTTAATATAAAATTAATCCTATCTTCTCTATTTTCTCCCATTCCAACTATTCCTCCACAACAAACATTTATTCCTATATTGTCGACTATTTCTAATGTGTCCAGTCTATTTTGAAATGTTCGTGTAGTTATTATTTGTTTATAATAATTTTCTGAAGTATCTATATTATGATTGTAGTAATCTAGGCCTGCTTCTTTCAATCTCATTGCTTGATCTTTATCTAACATTCCAAGTGTTGCACATGCCTCTAAACCATTATTTTTAATTACTTTTACCATTTCTAAAATTCTTTCAAAATGCTTCTTTGGTGGATTTCTCCATCCTGCACCAATACAAAATCTTTTTGATCCTTTTTGTTTTGCAATTTTACAATTTTTTTCTACCTCATCAGTTGTCATCAATTTTTCTATTTTGATATCTGTATTATGTTTTGAGCTTTGGGAGCAATATCCGCAATCTTCGGGGCAAGCACCAGTTTTAACACTTAGTAATGTGCATAATTCAATATCACTCACTTTAAAATTTTTTCTATGCGTGAGATGAGCTTGATAAAGTAAGTCCAAAAAAGGCATCTCAAAAACCTTTGCTATATCTTGAAAGTCCAATTTATTTTTTTTCATTATAAGATATTTTATTTGACTAAATTTGATAGATACAATAATGATATTTAATCGTCAACTAAAAAATTAAAATTAGTTAACCATGAGTATCCAAAAGAAATATAAACATATATTGCAAAAAGATTTAAACCATATATGGCATCCTTGTTCTCAGATGAAAGATTATGAAGATATGGATGCACTGTTGATAAAAAAAGCAAGTGGTAGTTATATTGAGATGCAAAGTGGTAAAAAAATTATAGATGCAATTTCAAGCTGGTGGTGTAAATTACTTGGACATAATCATCCATATATAAAAGCAAAAGTGATTGAACAAATTAATAGATTTGAACATGTGATTTTTGCTGGTACTACGAATGAAAAAATTGTGGAGTTATCTGAGAGATTAGCTGGTAAGACCAAAAATTTGCAAAAGATATTTTATGTAGGTGATGGTTCTTGTGCAGTAGAAGTTGCACTGAAAATGAGCTTACATTCAAGGAAAATTAAGAAGCAATATAAAAAAAATAAATTTGTAGCACTGAAAAATGGCTATCATGGTGAAACAGTTGGTGCCCTTAGTATAAGTGATTTAGGCATTTATAAGAAGCCATATAGTGATTTATTATTTGATGTATATTTCATTTCAGATATCCCATATATAAATTCAAAAAAAGATTTGTTATGGGATGATTGCACTACTCATTGGCATAAAGTTCAAGAAAAATTAGAAAAAATTAAAAATGAAGTTACGGCTATTATTTTTGAACCTATCGTTCAAGGAGCTGAAGGAATGAAAATCTATAGCAAAGATTTTTTAGTTAAATTAAGAAAATGGGCATCTGAAAATGATATACATTTAATTGCTGATGAAATTATGACTGGAATTTGTAGAACAGGAAAATTTTTTGCTTGTGAATACGCAGATATGGAGCCTGATTTTATGTGTTTATCTAAAGGTTTAACATCTGGGTGGGTACCATTTAGTGCTGTTATGATTAAAAATGAAATATATGAGCTTTTTTACAATGATTATTCTCCAGAAAACTCCTTCTTACATTCTCATACTTATAGTGGCAATCCTATCGCAGTAAGTGCAGCATTAGCAACATTAGATGTGATTGAAAATGAAAATATTTTAGCTAAAGTTAGTACTTTAGAAATAAAAATGCTAAATTTGATGAAAAGTATAGCAGTTAAAACTGGTATATTGAAAAATGTAAGAGGTATAGGCGGTATTGTAGCAGCTGATATAATTCTTGATAATAGTGATAAATATAGAAGGATAGGTTTGGAAATATATAAAATTGCAATTAAAAATGGAGCTTTTTTAAGACCTTTAGATAATACTATATATTGGCTGCCACCAGTCAATATATCAGAACTCACTCTCAAAGAATTAGCTCAAATAACGGAACATTCAATCATTACTTATTTTAAATGAAATAAATTTAACATAGTCTAAATATTTGGGTAGTTATGAGTTATATTTGATTACTAATAAACTTAAAATAAATTATCTTTATCAAGATATTTATGAGTTTAACTCAGTAAATTCTTTCATTTGAAAATTACTATATATTGGAATGTTTTTATGCTATCTTAAAATTTAAAAATTGCAGTATTTAATAATTATTTTTATGGAATTTATTAATAAGAAAAGAGTTCTATTAGTAGATGATAATCCGTATATACTAAAGATATTATCTATGATGTTAGAATTAGAGAATTTAGAAATTGAAACTGCTAATGATGGAACTGAGGCTTTAAATTTAATAGTCAATGAATCAAAAGGAAAATTTGATATTATAATAACAGATTTTCAAATGCCTATAATGGATGGTCAAGAGCTTGCAGAAACTCTGAAAAAATATGATGAATACAAAAATCTCCCAGTAATTTTAGTTACTCAAGCAAATCATATAAGCTACGAGAATGATGAGAAATATAGAATATTTGATAAAATATTATATAAACCTGTAACAAAGGAGTCTATAATAGAAATTAAAAATTTACTTTTAGAAACGGGGTGATTATAGGTAGGCGGAATAATAACCATACTAATAATTATAAATGCAAAAATACTTAAATGATCTTACTATACTTGATATAACAATAGTTATATTTCATTTGGCAATTTGTATAGGCATAGGTTTTTATCATTTAAAGAGCATAAAAACAGCTCATGATTTCTGCACAATAAAAGCAAGCAAAATTTTACCTTCAATTTTAGTATGCACAATTTTTGCAACATCAATAAGTGGTGGAACTATTATAGGCTTAATTAATGAAATTTATAGTAATCCTATAGTTTTACTTTACGTAATAACTCAGCCTTTTTATTGGATTATCACAAGTAAGATAATAACATCCAGCCTTTATAAATTTAAAGATTGTACAACTCTAACTCAAGTATTATACCAGATATGGGGCGGTCTTGGTAAATACGTTGGCATTTATACTGTAATAATTGACAGTATAGCATTTATTACTATCCAGTTATTAGCATTTGCATCAATATGCAGTTACTTCTTTGAGATAGATTACATAACTAGTTTAGTTATAGGGATAGTAGTGATTAATGCCTATTCTATTATGGGGGGGTTCAGAGGGATTATAGCAATAGATGTGTTTCAATTTTTAATATTTTTTGTGATAATACCCGTTTCTTATGTTGTCACAATTCAAACTGTTAGTTTTACTGGCAATTTTGTAAATTCTATTTCACTATCAAATTATAATATAGAGTTTAGTTTGCCAATAGCTATAGGACTTATCACAGCGTCTCTATTACCTGAAATAGCAGCTCCTTTCATGCAAAGGTATTTAATGTTAGCTGATAATACAAAAGCACTCAAACTGGTTTTTAAAAAGTTATTTATAGTAGCTATACCTTTCATGCTTTCTATTTGCCTAATAGGATATTTAATTATAGTTAAATCACCAAATAAATCTCTGGTATCTGATATTATTTTCAATTATATAGATTGGTTGCCACTAGGTGTTAAAGGTATGATGATATCCGGGCTTTTTGCCATTATAATGTCAACTGCAGATTCCCACATGAATTCTGCTAGTGTTATTATATCAAATGATTTTTTTAAAGTATATTGCCCTAAAATAGGAGAAAAAAGGCTGTTAGTGATTATAAAGGGTGTTATATTAGTATTATCACTTTTTCCATTTATTCTACTGATTTATAAAGATACTTTGTTTCAGCTAATGGCTATATTAAGAACTTTTGGCACTAATATACTAGTTGTGCCATTATCAGTTTCTTTTTTAGGATATAACATAAGTAAAAAACAGTTTTTGTATAGTTTTTTAGTGAGCATATTGTTTACTATCTTAACTATTTTAATATTTGACAATTATTCTTTATTAATCGCTTTCTCTGGTGTTTTAGGAAGTGTGGTAGTATTAGTTTATAGTAAAAATTCATATATAACTCTTGTTAGGAGAATAAAAAGATTATATCCTTTGATTTTTGATATTGCTAAAAATTTGCTCCTAAAGCTTCAGAAATTAAAATATCTGCATATTAAGGTTAATAATATTATTGAAACTAAATCAACTACATTAAATAATTTTAGTTTATTTATTTTTTCTTATTACTTTGTTTTCTCTCTCTATCTTGATGGTAATAAAAGTCTTTTACCATACTTAATAATAATAGGGTATATTTCAGTTCTTATATTCATGCTACGAGATATATTATTTCCAGAAAGATTAGTGAAAAAATACTCTAATCTATATTACTTTATTTGTTTGACTTTTTGTTTGCCTTTAATATCAAGCTACCTATTGCTCTATTATACATCTTCATTGCATAGTAGCTATTTATGGGTTATCAACTCCTTGCTTACTACATTTTTATTATATCAATTTCTCAATTCTACTGAATTTTTAATAAGTATGACTATAGGATTTATATTGGGATGTATTTTATATATGCTAGAAACTAGGAGCATTAATTTAGGATATTCTTTCCACCTAGTTTTTTATATATATTTATCATTACTTTTTATATCACAGATTATTGCAAGGGAAAAAGAAAAAAAATCTATCCAAAAAGATAAAATGCAAGAGGAGAAGCTTAATAATATACAAGTGTTTGGTGAAATGATAGCGCATGAAATAAAAACACCCATGTCTATAGCAAATATGCAATCTGGTTTATTTAAGAGTGTTCTTGAAAATATAGAAAAAGATAAACAAAATGCAGAAAAGTATACAAAAGAAGACTTTATAATGAAAAAAGAGAATTATGAGGCGTTTAAGAATGCAACTTATATGTTAGTAGATGCAAGTCAACATGGTGTTAACACAGTTGATAACCTTTTAACATCTTTAAGAGGCTCAGTACAAAATGAGAAGAGAGAAATTATACTAATCAAAAATATAGTAGAAGAATCAATTAAAGAATATGCTTTATATATTCCTGAATTAAAAAAAATAAAGGTAGAGATAATTGAGAATTTTAAGGTGGAATGCTCTTACAATAGCATAAAACATGTTATAATAAATCTTATAAAGAATGCTTGTGCACATAATGGAGTGAATGTAAAAATAGAAGTGACGGCAGAAAATAATAAATTATGTTTTAAAGATTATGGAAGAGGGATAGAAGAAGAAGTAATAAAAAAGATATTTGATAAGTTTTTTACTCAGAGCAAAAGTGGCACAGGGATTGGCCTTTCATTTTGCAAACTAATTATGGAAGATATTGGTGGATCAATTGAATGTGAGTCAGTAGTAGGGAAATATACAAAATTTATACTAAAATTTCCTAAAAAAGAATAAAAAAAGCTTGACAGCTATAATTGGTGGGTGATAATAAGAGTATGATGCTATATTTGAATATATAGCAATAAAGAATAAGGAGGTCGTCATGAACAAGTTATTTACAGTTGCTTCTTTGGCTATATCATTTTTTGCTGTACTTTCTGCTTTTGCTAATGGTACTTAAGAAGTTTTAATATTAAAATCCCCAATAGTATAGCTATACTTTTGGTGGATTTTAATATTATACCCAACTAAGAGAGAGCATGTTGAAGTTTACTTAAATAAAGCAACTTTAATATATATGTAGTACCTGAGTTACAGTAAGCTTTATTTCTATTTTATAAGTAATATTAGAGTATTAAGTGCATTTTAGCTAAATCTTGTTGCTTAGGCACTTTAACATAATTTTTGTATTAATAAGCAGCAAGTTTTATGAAGAGTGTATAGTAATTAATAGTCAGCTATTATAAATACAAGTAATGGCCTTCCAAAGCTTGCACAACTTTTCAATAAAGTATTGTATACTTAATTTCTAAATACTGCTGAAACCAAACTAGCTTTATCAACAACTTTTTTGTTATTTGCTCAGTGAAATTTTTCATTTAAGAATCACTATATTTTACGCTCTTTAGCAATTTGCAATATTACACTATTAATATATATCTTTTGCCTTGATACAATCATTGGTTGTATAATAAATTATTATAATAGATAAATATTTTTAGGTATAAATTATGTATAATGTATTAGTTGTTGATGGCAGAGGTGCGTCACAAGCTATAATTGCTGCCAAAATTATTCAAATTATTAATGAAAGGCTACAAGAAAATTCAAATAAAGATATTGCAAAGCATTTTGATTATGTTGTTGCTTCTTCAACATCTTCTTTGCCTGCTGCATTATTAGCAAGTGGAAAAAATCCAGAAAAGGTTTTTAGTGAAGTAAAAGATAAGTTTTATGATTCATTTTCTCATAATAAAAAAAAAGGATCTTATTATGTTTGCAGCTTTGTAGATAAAAATTGGAATAAAATAACAAATTATTTAAAAAGTTTTATTTGGGATTTAGATAAGATAAAACCTTATACACAACGAGAATTTAATGAGTTATTTAAAGATTTTCCTGATCTAAAAATTAAAGATACTCAAATTCCATTAACTTTATTAGCGGCGAAAAATAATGGTAAAATTATAAGCCATTGTTTTTCTAATAAAGAAACAAAACTCAGTGATGCAGTGAAGTCAAGTGTTGCAGAGAAGTATTATTTTCCTCATCATGAAATTAATAAGCATGGTTATTTTGATTATTCTTTTATATCTAAATCTTCCTTAGAACAGGGGCTGTATTGTTTGAAAAAGAGTGAGAATTTAACTGATCAATTATTTAATGTTGTTCAAATTAGTTTTGATAATTTAAATTTAGAAGACTATCTAAAAGGTAAAAAATTATCTGCTGAAAAGTATTATGATATTAAGGCATCAATAAATAATGATTATTCTTCAGGCAAATTTTTGGAAGGAGCTTTTTGGAAAATATTGGTTACTGAAGGTAATGGAATATCAAAAGATCTTCATAAGTTTGATAAAATATTAAATGAACAAGAAATTATAAATATTATAGAAGCTTCTACAATTTGTTATAATTTAGATGGGGAATATAATTGCAAGCCATTTTTTGAGGGCCTTGATGAGTTAATTAATAATGGATTAATGAATAATAAAGCACATGAGTATATAATTGATTCAATTCTAGATACGTTAAATGCTTGTTAAAATAAGTTGTGATAATTCTTGACCAAAGTTGGTAATTAGAATAGGGTTATCTTTGCTTTGGCCGAGTAGCAAAGTGGTAATGCAGTGGATTGCAAATCCACTAGGCGCCAGTTCGATTCTGGCCTCGGCCTCATAACTTATTATTA
Organism: Rickettsiales endosymbiont of Trichoplax sp. H2; assembly: GCF_009690945.1. Taxonomy (NCBI): domain Bacteria; kingdom Pseudomonadati; phylum Pseudomonadota; class Alphaproteobacteria; order Rickettsiales; species Rickettsiales endosymbiont of Trichoplax sp. H2. The sequence goes on along the minus strand of NZ_NPHZ01000002.1, from coordinate 10,509 downwards.
ATATAGTTAGTGAAGATAACCTATTTAAAGTCTCGTCAAATATTTGACAGTAGAGGGAATCCTACTGTAGAAACAGATTTAATTATAAATGATAAATTTTTTGGCAGAGCATCAGTGCCAAGTGGAGCTTCTAAAGGTATATTTGAAGCTATTGAATTAAGGGATAAAAGCAAAGATTATAATGGAGAGGGAGTTTTAATTTCTGTAGAGAAGATTAATAATGAAATTAAAAGAAAGATCTTGGATGTAAAATTTAATTCCCAAGAGGATTTAGATAATTTTTTGATAAAATTAGATGGAACAGCAAATAAATCTAATTTAGGTGCAAATACTATTTTATCAATATCCATTGCTTTTGCAAAAGCAATGGCTAATCTTGAGAATAAGCAATTATTTGAAGTAATAACAAACTCTAGCAATTACTCTTTACCTAAGCCAATGTTAAATATCATAAATGGAGGAGCACATGCAGATAATGGTTTGGATATTCAAGAATTTATGATTGTGCCAGTAAAATACGATAGTATTTCTAAGAATTTAAAAATAGCATGTGAAATTTTTCACTCACTGAAAAAAGTCCTTAAAAAAAATCATTTTAAAGTAAATACTGGTGATGAAGGTGGTTTTGCACCCGATATTAAGACTACTAATCAAGCATTGAATCTTATAGTAGAAGCAATACAATATGCTGGATATAAGCTTGGAACAGAAGTTTGTTTAGCACTAGATATTGCTGCTAATGAATTATATATTAATGGTAAATATAATTTTAACGGTGAAAAAAATACATTAACAAATATTGAGTTAGTGGAATATTATAAAAAATTATGTAATGAATATCCTATAATTTCTATTGAAGATCCATTTTTTGAGCAAGATTATGAGGGATGGAAATTACTGAATCAGAAAATTGGAGATAAAATTAGGATTATTGGGGATGATTTGTTTGTTACAAATCCTACAAAATTAAAGCAAGGTATTGATCAAAAATTAGCAAATTCAATTCTAATAAAAATGAATCAAATAGGAACGTTAACTGAGACATTAGAGAGTATTAATATTGCTAAAAAATATAATTTTACTCATATTATTTCCCATCGATCTGGTGAAACAGAAGATACTACTATAGCCCATATGGCTGTTGCAACAAAAAGTCCTTTCATTAAAACTGGCTCTATATCAAGGACTGATAGAGTATGCAAATATAATGAATTAATAAGAATTGAAGAGCAAATTTTTAATCCTTTTGCAAATATTAATATTGAAAGAAATAAATAAATAACTTAAAATTATGCATATGTTTATTGTTAAAAATAACAAATGGAATTAGCAAATAAATTTTTTAGTAAGCTTTTTGGTAAAAAAGTTGGAGAAGACGAATTTGGCAATGTATTTTATAAATCAAATAGGTTTTCAAGGTATTTTAGTAGAGATATGAGATGGGTTATTTATAACGGTATTCCTGAAGCAACTAAAATCAGTTCTAATTGGTATAGTTGGTTACATCATCAAGATGATAAGTTGCCTATAAAAAATGCAAAAACATTATATAAATGGATAAAGCCTAGGACGCTTAATTTATCTGGGTCTCAATTGTCTTATTATCCATCCGGACATTTTTTTTCTAATGATAAGGTTAGATTAGAATCAACTGGAGATTATGTTGCATGGAAACCAAAATAAATTAGTGTAGCTTACTTATGAAGAATATATTTGAAATTGTAGTGGGGTTTTTAGTTTTATTTATAGCAATCACATTTAGTTATATTGTTTACCAGAGTTCAGATCATCAATTAGATAAAAATGATCAATATATAATTAATGCTATATTTGATAATATTGATGGTATTAAATTAGGTAGTGAAGTAAAAGTAAGTGGCGTAGTTATTGGAAAAGTTATTTCTCAACGTTTAGATTATGATACTTATTCAGCTGAAGTTCAAATGCTCATTAATAAAAAAATTAAATTACCAGAAGATAGTTCAGCTCAAATAGTAAGTTCAAGTATTTTAGGTGATAAATATATATCTATTGCACCAGGTACAGAAGAAAAATCTCTTGTCGAAGGTGACACAATTGAATTCACACAATCATCTATTAATCTTGAAGGATTGATAAGTAAATTTATTTTTGGACTAAAAGGTAGTAATAATCAAATGCAAATAGATGAAAATGCTTTTTCAAATTATAATAAATCGGATGAGCAAAACTATATATTCAATGATTCTAGTGCAGAAAACTCAATTAGTTAAATACACAATTATAATATTTATTTGCTTAACTTTTATATTTAATTGTAATCAATACATTAGTGCATTTGATGAAATAGAGAATGAGAATACAGAATCTGCATTTAGTGTTCTTGATGAAGATATTTATAAATCAACTAACTCTGATTTAGATATTACTAAGCAATCGATAATTCAAGGAGAATTAGAATCTTTTAATTTAGCAAAAATTAGAATTTTAGACTATAATACTGGTCATAGCTCTAATAAAGAATTAAAATTAGAAGAGAATTTAGAATTGACAGAAGGATCATTTATCAATCTTAAAGAGTGTAAAAAAGATATAAAAGATACTTTAAATCCAGTTAGCATGGCTTTTATTTCTGTTACAAATCATGGTCAAATTATTTATGAAGGGTGGATATTTTCTAAAAATACTTCTATTGCATTACCAAAGATTGATGATGGACTTATATATTTAACTGGTTGTGATAATCAAGTTATTAATAAGGAAGAAGTTAATAAATAATTTTAAGTTATATCATATAATAATGGAGGAGCTAATGTTAGAGAATATTCTTATAGTAGGTGCAAATAGAGGGATAGGTCTAGGTTTAATAAAGGAAATATTAAATAAAAATAGTACAGCAAATATTTTTGCAACGTATAGAGATAAAAATAAAAGTACTGAATTAATTAATCTTTCAAAGAAGCATCAAAATTTAAAATTATTAACTTTAGAAATTAGTAATCAAGATAGTATAAATAATTTAAAAAATGTACTTAAAGATGTGCAAATAGATTATTTAATAATTAATTCAGGAATATTAATTGATATAAATAGCTCGATTGAATCAGTTAAGGAATATGAGTTAAAAGAAACTTTTTCAAAAAATACTGTTGGTCCAATTATGGTTTTACAATCGTTGTTAGAAAATGTGCTACTTAGTAATAAAAAAGTTGTAATGGTTATGTCTTCAATTAGTGGGAGTATTGGATCTTATAAAACTAGTAGTGGCTATGGTTATAGAATGAGTAAAGCAGCGCTAAATGCTTCAATGAGATTGGCATCAATAGAGTTATTAAGTGAGGGAGTAAAGATTTTAATGATGCATCCTGGATGGGTGAAAACAGATATGGGCGGTAAGAACGCTCAAATTGAAATTCATGAGAGTGTAAAGGGAATAATATCTGTACTTGAAGATTCAGATCACTACGATACAGGAAGTTTTATTGATTATATGGGTGAAAAATTACCTTGGTGAATTAATATGGTTGACATATTAATACTTTGAGTGTAAACAGGATTCATATTTATTAATGGGGGTGCTACAATGAGTGAATTTATAAGTGATTTATATAATCAATCAGAAATCGAAAGTCTAGATTTGATAACCTTTAATGGCAGAATAAAAAGTCCAAAAGCATCATTAAAAAAAATTCTCAAAGATACAAACGTTTATAAAATTATAGCTTCAACAGCCAGTTGTTATGAATTATCAAAGGATCTTTTTCCACAAAGAGAAAAAGTTGAACTAAATAAAGAAGAATTTAGAAATAGCTTTTTTGTTTCATCTGTTGAAAGGGTTGCTAAATATCACAGTTCTTTAAAAGATTCTTATCCAGAACAAACAGATTCTATCTTGGAAAAATTTGCTGAAGATTTTTTTCAATTTGTTAAAAAATTAGCTACTGCAAGCAGTGAAGATGACATAGAAATTCAGTATGGTGTAAAATTAATTATAGATCTTAGAAAGTATACTACAAATTTAATTGAAGACTTAATTAGTGATAATAAAGAACTTGGAAAAAAATTAAGCAATGGAGAATTTTTTTATTTATTTGATTATCCTAATCAAGATGATTTAAATATATATTTAAGATTTCAAAAACAAATTAATTTAGTAATTAAAGCTATAAATGAAATTGAAGGCAATGATTATGAACCAGCAAAATTTAAAGCATCTATCTCAGGTATATTTACAAGTATTGAATATGTATTTAATGAATTTTGTACCCACAGTAAGGATTTTGTAGAGAAAGTTTTAGAGAAAGATGCTCTTGACATTGACATACTAATAAATGACCCAGAGCTGGTGAATAAAGTTTTGGCTTCTATTGGGAAAATGATTGAAGGGGCGAATAAATGCTATGACTTAACTCATGCATTGGAAAATGATGAAAAATATACTGAAGCAGCAGTAAAAAGTAGATATGATAAAAGCATGAACCTTGAAATAGTTAAATTAATCTCAGGAGGCTATCGGTCAGTAATATCACAAGATGAAGCTGAGAGATTAAAGAAATATTTTGAAAATAACGGTGAAAATAACGGCATAGTTTTATATGGTGCACCAAGTGCTGAAAATAACGACATAGTTTTATATGATAGTACATCAAGTGCTGTAGCTTTAAGTGATATTGCATTAAGTGCTGATAATAAGAATTCTATTTTGTTAGAATCAATTAATTATGCTTATGCAAAACATCTTAAGGAAAATGAAACTACTAACATGAAAGATGGTATTAAAGTTCCAAATGTGGATTTTACTGAATTTTATGATCAACCTTACGATGCGGAACATGCGAGATTTATAGACCTAAGCGTGCCAAATTTAATGAAATTTCTTCAAGATTATAAAAGTGCAATTGATAAAAATGGTAGTTTGGTTAGATTGAATGATTTTTCTGATGTAGTGAGTCAATTTTGTCATAATCAGGTTGAAACTGTTGAACAAATTCAGAAAAATATAGAAGCAGAAAAAAAGGAAGAAGAACAAAAGAAAGCTTGGGAAAAAGATAATACAAAACTTTGCTCAAATATCGTTACTGATTTTAGTGATCTTGAAAAATATCCTCATAATACAGATGAGTATCAAAAACTGTGCGATGCATTTGATAGGTTTGACTGTAAACAACATTATGAATCAGATCAAGCTTCATTAGAATTGGTTCATCAAACATGTGATAAATATACTAGTCAGACGGATCTATAATTTATTAAAAGTATTTAATCTAATTGTTTATATACAGTTTGCTAATTTTAAATTTTTACTTAGTAACATTTATAGTTTTAAGATTAGCAAATTCTTTAAGACCAATTTCAGATAATTCTCTGCCAAATCCAGAATTTTTAACGCCTCCAAATGGCAATCTAGGATCAGATGACACCATTTTATTTAGATTGCAAGTTCCAAAATTCAAATCATTTAAACAAATATTTTCTCCTTTTTCTATATTTTCAGTAAATAATACTGCTGATAATCCATACTCGCTCATATTAGCATATTGGATAGCCTGTTGAGTATCATCAACATAAGTAATAGAAAATACTGGTCCAAATAATTCTTCCTTAAAAGCTACATTATTTTTGTCTACATCAGTGAGAATAGTAACAGGGTAATAGTAACCTTTGCCATCAGGTATACTATTTTTATATATACATTTAGCTCCATTTTTTAAACTATTTTCTACTTGGTTAGATATAGATTTTTTTAAATCTTTTCTTGCTATAGGTCCTAGCTTTGAATTAGGTAAAGTAGGATTTGAATATTGGAATTTTTTTACATATTCAATTAACTTTTTTTCAAATTCACTTTTAAGTGATTTACAAATAATAATTCTTTTGGCTGCAATGCAGACTTGACCAGTATTAAGAAGTCTAGAATTAACACATTCTCTAACTGCTAAATCAATATCTGCATCTTCTAATATAATATAAGGATCATTGCCTCCCAGTTCTAATACACATTTTTTAATATTAGCTCCTGATAACATTGCGACACTTGCTCCTGCTTTTTTACTACCAGTTATTGTTACTCCAGAAATTTTACTGTCTTTTATCACGCTTTCAGCCATATTTACTTCTATAAGTAAGCTTTTAAATAAATTTTTAGGTAATGCATTGCTAAAAAGTTGTTCAAGCTTTAAGGACATTTCTGTGGTATTAGGTGAATGTTTTAACAAAATAGCATTTCCTATTATTAAATTTGGTATAGCAAATCTCATGACTTGCCAAACTGGAAAATTCCATGGCATTATTCCAAATATAATACCTGATGATGTGTATGTATAATAGCTTTTAGGAAATTCGTTGCTAATTATGGAAGGTTTTAAAAATTTTTCTGAGTTATTTATATAATATTCACAAAGTATAATACATTTTTCAATTTCAGAAATTGATTGAGAAATTGGCTTTCCCATCTCATTTGTTATGCATGTGGCTAAATCTTGTTTGTTTTCATTTAAAGCTTGTGATAATTTTTTGATAGAATTAATACGTAATTTTAAATTTTGCTTTTTCCATTTATCTTGTTCTAGAGCAACTGAGTCTATAATATTTCTAACTTGGCTAATGGTATAGTACTCATACTCTTTTATTATTTCTTCTGTAGTAGGATTTATAGTTTTAATAATGTTATGCATATTGATTACCTAATTTTTAAGCTAAAAAGTCCAATTAGAGCAAAAATTATAGCTAAAATCCAAAACCTAATAACTATAGTTGGTTCCGACCATCCTATTTTTTCAAAATGATGATGAATAGGTGCCATTTTAAATATTCTTTTGCCTCGTAATTTATAAGAGCTAACTTGTAGTATTACAGATATAGCTTCAAATGCAAATACAAAACCAGTTATAAATAAAATTATTTCGTTTTTAGTTATTACACTTATAGTACCAATTACAGCTCCAAGTGCTAAACTTCCAGTATCACCCATGAACACCTTTGCTGGAGGTGCATTATACCATAAGAATCCGAGTCCGGCTCCTATCATTGCAGAGCAGAATACAGATATTTCACCTGAATTTTGCACATACACTAATTTTAGATAATTAGAAAAAACTACATTGCCAACTAAATATGATATTATTGCAAAGAATGCTGATGATATTATAATAGGTCCAATAGCTAACCCATCTAATCCATCTGTTAGATTTACTGCATTTGATGAACCAGTGATTACACAAACACCAAATATAAAATAAAAATATCCTAAATCAATTACTAAATTTTTAAAAAATGGAAACACTAAAGTTGTTGAATGATTATTGGTGCTAATGTAGCTAATTATTAAAACAGATAATGCGCTTAATAAAAATTGGAGAGTAAATTTTAATTTTGCAGAAATTCCCTTGGAACTGTTAAGTTTTAATTTATTATAATCATCAACCCCACCTAAAAATCCAAAAGATACTAATACAAAGCTTAGCAAAAGTATATATGCATTTTTTAAATTTGCCCAAAAAATAATAGAAATTATAATAGAAATTATAATTAAAACTCCTCCCATGCAAGGAGTTCCTTTTTTTGTTAAAAAATGGCTTTCTGGTCCATCATTTCTGATTGGTTGTCCATTTTTTTGAAATGAGGATAAATACTGTATAAATCTATTACCATAAATTAACATAATAAAAAATGAGGTAAATAATGCAGCACAACTTCTAAAAGTTATGTACTTGAAAATATTAAAAAATGAAAAATATTTTACTAAAAATTCTGCTAAAAATTGAAACATATTATATGTGTATTTTTTGAATGAAATATTGATTTAGTATAAGATTATTATTAATAACTTTAGAATTTTTTATTTTTAGTTCTAATTCAAGTAGTTCTTCCATGAAATTTAATGCCTCATTAAAGCTAATTTTTTTACATATATCAAAAAAAATACTTTTCTCTTTGAAAAAAATAGGTGGTCTAAGATTATCAATTAAATTACGAAGGTTATGATTTTCAAATCTTTCTTTATTTTTTACTAATAACACTTTACTTAAATAATTTTGAATAATTCTAATAGAATTAAATAAATTCATCCCTTCAAATTTGTTTAACTGAGTGATTAAATTTTTATTATTTTTAAAAATAACAGAATGTAATAGATTTATATATGATAAATTCTTTATTCCAGATATAATTTTTTCTATTATTTCAATTGATAAATCTTTTCTTTTTCCTAAAAATTTTACTAATTTCTCTAGTTCATTCTTTATTAATAATATGTTATCAGGAAGAGAGTTAGCTATCATAAATGTCATTTCAGAATTAAAATTTATGTTCTTTTTTTTTAAAAAATCTTCGATAAAGATTTGAGTTCCATTTAAATCTAGTTTATAGCAATTTATAAAACAATAATTCTTAATAGATTCCAAACATTTATATGTTTTGGATGTTTTTTTCAGATTTTCTGCTTGAAAAATTATCAAGTAGCTGCTTGTATTACTTTTTAGTATTTCTAAAATATCATTTTTGATTATATCTCCAACATTTTGTATAATAATAGCTTTTTTTAGAGAAAATAATTGTTGAGATTGAAGTTTATTTGCTAATAACGAAGGCTCTTTTTGTAAATCAGAGAATTCAATTTTTTCTATATTTTTTTCTTCGCTAAGAAAATATTTATTTGTTAATTTATGTGTTGTATAAAATATTTGCCCAAAATCATCTCCAATAAGAAAAAAATTTAAACCCAAGTTATGATTTTTTAATTGATAATCAATTTGTCTAAAATTTATATTCATTTTAACTATATGGAGGATTATCTAAGTTTTTAGGTGATTGAGTAAAAATTTCATGTCCACTATCAGTGACCCCTATGGTATGTTCAAATTGTGCTGAAAGAGAATTATCTTTTGTTACTACTGTCCATCCATCATTGAGTAATTTAGTTTTCCATATTCCAGTATTTATCATTGGTTCAATAGTGAAAAACATACCTTTCTTTAATTCAATATCATTTCTCTTATCATAATAGTGTAAAACACTAGGGGAAGTATGAAAATCTCGACCAATACCATGGCCACAATATTCTCTAACAGAAGAATAGTTAAAATTTTTTATATAGCCTTCAATTACTCTGCCTATTTCAAAAAGCGGGACTCCAGGCTTAACAATTTCTATTGCTCTCATCATAGCTTCATAAGTTACTTCAACAAGACGTTTAGCTTTAATGGGAATTTTTTTTCCAACATAATACATCCTACTGGTGTCACCATGCCATCCATCTAAAATAACAGTTACATCAATGTTAACTATATCTCCTTCATTTAATTTTTTTTCACTAGGTATGCCATGGCATACTACATGGTTTACAGATGTGCATATTGATTTTGGAAATCCCTTATAGTTTAAGGGAGCAGGGATAGCATTATTTTCTATTATCTTATTATGACAAAGAGTATTCAATTCATCTGTAGTAATTCCTGGTTTAACAAATTCTGTGATGAAATCAAGTATAGATGCCGCTAATTTGCCAGCATTTCTCATAGAAACAAAATCTTCTTCATTATGAATTATTATACTTGGATTATTTTTCATTATTATTATATATTAAAACTTATTTAATTAAAGATAAATATTTATGACAGAAAACATTGAAGATCTTAAGAAGAAAATATTATTTTCTGTTCTTGAAATATTACCTTATGAAACATTTGATGGCAATATAATTTCAAAAGCTTGTAAAAACATAAATATACAAAAAGAATATTCAAATTTATTATTTCCAAATGGTAGAATTGAAGTTCTTGAATTTTTTAGAGATTATATAGATGAGATAATGCTGAGAAGAATAAATAAAGAATTAGTAAATATCAAGAGTATCACTGCTAAAATTTACGAATCTATTAAGATTAGACTTGAAATTTTAGATATACACAGAATGATTATACCTAAGATTATTTCATTTTATTCAATGCCATGGAATCATTTTAAATTATATCCTTATACTTGGAAGAGCATGAACTTGATTTGGCGAATTGCAGGGGGTGATAAATCAACAGATTTTAATTACTACACTAAAAGGGGATTACTTACAGGTGTTTATTGGTCTACAATTGTTTATTGGCTTCAAGATGAATCATTAAATTATCAAAGTACTCATGATTTCTTACAAAGAGAATTAAATTTAATTGTTAAAATTGGAAGAAAATTAGCTAATAAATAAAATTAGCCAGTAGTATAAAAATTTATAATTTAGGATTTACATTATTATTTAAATCACCACATTAAACTTCTTGAGTATATGAGTAACATATAATCCCAAAATTATTGACATTACGTGAAACTAGATGTAAGACTTTTTTATAAAAAAAGGTTCATAGCTTTTTTAGCGGATGTAGCTCAATGGTAGAGTCCTAGCCTTCCAAGCTAGTTATGTGGGTTCGATTCCCGTCATCCGCTCCATTTAAAAGTTTTTATCAACCAAGAAAAATAAAAAAGGAGAAAGGAAAAATGGCAGAAGGAAAATTTGAAAGAAACAAGCCGCATGTAAACACAGGG
>NZ_NPHZ01000019.1:0-2114 GCF_009690945.1 Rickettsiales endosymbiont of Trichoplax sp. H2 | reverse complement strand
AGCTGCATGGACATGAGCATAATTATTCAGTAGTGGAGCAATTTGATTATCCCTAGCGACCACAAAATATTACTTGTTAACTGTTTGTATCGATTTTTATTAGAAATTTATGTATAACTCTCCTATTTTCAAAGCTTTTTATGTGATTTACAAGAAGTGATTTTGCTGTCTATTAAATCGATTGGAGACATTTATTTTAATTTATGTTTTATCGATCATAGTATGTATTTACAGTTCTTCGTGAGAATAGGTTGTATTGTATTTAAAAAAGTATTCATAAATTTTTGAAAAAAATCCTTTTTCTTCCGATGGAAAATAACATTTTGCTCCTGAGCAGTCCTCATCTTTATAACATAAGAAAACACCTGACTCTTTTTCTATAAAATCAATAGCAATTATTGTGGGATAAAACTTATCTTTTATGTCTCTAGATTTGCAATAACTCAAATGAGCACTTAAACTTTGTAAGGAATTATAAGATTTTGAAAATTCTTGTTGCGCTAAAGTAATTTTATATGGAATTTTTGATATTTCCAGACCTTGATCCAATAACTCATAAAAATTATGTAATAATGGTTTTACTAATATGTTCATTTCTATTAAAGCAGATATTGGACTAAAATGATTGAAACAAAAGATGTTTATATTAGGATTATCGTATTTAGCTCTTCCTTCTAATCTTTCTTCACATTCTTCATATTTTAAAAAATGAGGTATGTTGTAATGTAGAAGCGTAGTACTTTCATAATATTTATAATGGTTTTCTTTATAATATCCTGGAGGATGTATTCCTGTAACTATATCCCTAGTATGACTAGTGAAAAGAACAATTTTATTACACATATTATCTAGATTAGCTGAATTTGGATTCATTTTATATAGATATTTATCAGCTAATCCTTCTTTATTAATAACTCTATAGATCAATGAATTTGGTACATAATTTTCTCATAAAACAGTAATTGTAGCACATTTTTGTTTACTAAGCTGGTCTTTAAGAAAATTAGTAAACTCTTTAAATGTATCATAAAATAAAATATCTTCACCAGTTATTGGTTTAGCTATTCCATTGATGTTACTAGAACCATGTTTTAATACAATTGCTTTTTTATCACTATCAGCATGAGTATCTAGCATAAATCCCCTAACTCCAATTTGCAATTGATCTTTAATAGATAAATGTTGTTGAGGCCAAATTATAATTCCATTAGAAGAAGAGGCAAAAGAGTTATGCGATGTAGGTACACAACTTTCTCCATATAACATTATACCCAATCTCCATCAAAATTACCCATAAAATTATCCATAAAACTATCCGAACAGTTTGATGTTTTATATGCTGTACTCATAAACGCATTTTCATGTGAGTAATGAGCAACATCAAAACTTGATTTCAATTCGTTTGGTAAAGAAAGATAATTATCATATCTTTCACATAAATAGCTAAAAAATTGTGCTATATATTCGGTACTAGCTTTATCGACTGTGGATCCATAATCTTGTAAATAAGTTAAAGTCAACGAAAAATCATACACTTGTTTAGTTTCATCTACTGTTAAGGGTTGCTTTAACATTTTTTTACAAATAGATCTGTAGGTGGTGCAGCAATATTTTCAATACAAAGTTCATTTTTAGACATATTACCTCTATATTAGTACAGTAAGTGCATTATATTATAGTAACAGCTCTATTGCAATAAAATGAAGAGCACGAATTAAATTTAAAATATTTAAATATGATTAACAGCTTTATATTATTTACATATTCTTTTGAAAGTATTAAATATAGACTTTATCACTTGTTGAGTTAGCACTAAAAAGTATGCCACTACCACTTATTATTGATTAAACTTACTCCTGAAATGCTAAACCATAAACTAGGATATCGAGCATTTTTTAATTGGGATTAAGTAAAACAGTATCTATATTGGTCTGAAGAATGCAAAGATAATACAGTAATTGATGAAGTAAATATAGCAGATTATACTTTGTTCATAGTCATTATTGTGCATCATGATACTGCTTGAATTATTATACAATAATAGATAAGTTAATTTCTATGCTATATGTAATTTTAAAATCTTTATGAATAATAATAGTCAGAAAAGCATACTA
>NZ_NPHZ01000018.1:0-3463 GCF_009690945.1 Rickettsiales endosymbiont of Trichoplax sp. H2 | reverse complement strand
TGTAATTCTGCTACCATTGTATCATACCTTAATTGCAAACCATGACTTGGCAACAAATCCCTAGATGTTCTTCCACTTTGATCTGTAATTGTTATATCTGCTCCAGCATTAATTAGAAATTGCACAATATTTAAATTTTGATTTAATGTTGCATAATGTAGTGGAGTATACCCATTTTGGTAATATACACTATTTATATCCTCTCCTGATTCTATTAATTGTCTTATTGCATTGATATCACCCTCTTTTGCAGCTCTATGTAATCTAGGAATAGTAGGTGTACTTCTATAATCATCTTCATAGTAATAATAGCGATTATCTCTTGAGTGGCCTAATAAATCATACTTAAATTCCATATGTCTCATCATACGGTAAAACCTTAAAACTTTTTAAACTTCACTTTAATATAGACTAGAATTTATTAAAAATCGATACATTAAAAAAGTATTAAAAATACTTAATTATAACAATAACCTCAAGTCAGATTGCCTATGGCAATGGTAGCATAATAGAAAGCAATGCAGTGTAATAGTTAACTTTAACAAAAACAGGTTACAAAATTAACCTCCAGACTATCCTATTAACTAATATTGCTTGGCACAGTTTTTATGAGATACATGAGAGTAGAATACGCGAATCTATAGTTATTGCAGTTGCTAAAGTCTTGAGCTGTAAAAACAAAGTAAGGGGTTATAAAAAATACAAGTGCTCTAATGACAAATGTGATAACATAAAAATTATACCTCATACCTGCAAATCCAAGCTATGCTCTTCATGTGGTAAAAAGGCTACTGCTATATGGATAGCTAAGCAAAATAATATTTTATCTAATACTGAATGTCAGCATATTACATTTACAATACCATCTGAACTTTGAGACTTGTTTTGGCTTAACAGAGAGTTGTTAAATCAAATTACTAAATTAGCTGCAGATTACATTATGATTCTTGCTCGTAAACTTGATGCTGTACCCGCTATTTTTACTGTTCTTTATACTTTTGGCAGAGACTTAAAACGCAATGTACATGTCCATCTTTCAACTATTAGAGTTGGCTTACATACAAATCTTAAAAAACTAAAAAGTTATTTTTTAAACAACACTCCCTAATGAAAATGTGGAAACATAGAGTCATAAAATTATTTAAATCTCGCAATATTATACTACCCTACTACCTTACCAATAAGTTGATTAATGCTTTCAACTTTAATGATTTATTAAATTATCTTTATCATAAAAACTGGATGGTATTTTGCCAAAAAGCTTCTTCTAATCATTATGCCAATGTTAATTATTTAGGAAGATATATTAAAAGGCCTTCTATCGCTGATTCTAAATTAAAACACTATGCTGGTAACAATTTCATCTTTAAGTATCTTGATCATAAAACCGACACATATTTAGAAACCTCTCTTTCTGTTTTTGATTTCATTGGAAGGCTTATTCAGCACATTCCAGATGTTAATTTTAGAATGATTAGATATTATGGTATTTTAGCTAATAGAGTAAGGTCTAAGCTTATTCCCATACTTTATAAATTTCTTGGTAAAACTACTGAAAAAGCTCAATTAATATTACCTTCTTATTCTTCATTACTTATTTCTAACTTTAACCTCAATCCTATGATTTACTCAAAATGCAACAACCATATGATTCATGTTTTGGCCATATACAGAAATACTGCATCTCATACTCTTTTAGGATACCATAATCATTTGTATGGAAGTACCTTTTGTTAATTTTCAATATCACAGGTACAGTCCGTCTTTAATATGATTTTTATCTATTTTTAGCAATTTTAACCTGATTTTCTCTACTTTTTTACACATGAATGATTTTGAATTCGTTTTTCTTCTTATTACTCATTTCCATAAATTTTGAAATTCCTAAATATATTTATTTTTTTATTTAATATAAAAAGAGAAAGAAGAATATTACTTCTATCTCTTTATATAGCAAAACTACATTAATTATTAATCTATTACTCTTTATTAATAGCAATCTGTTTAGTTACGCTACTATCTTTTTCTTTTTTATTAACACTCACTTCTAATATTCCATTTTTAAATTTAGCATTAATATTATCCTCATCTATATTATCTGGCAGTTCTAAACTTCTTTCAAAACTTCCATAATGGCTTTCCATTCTATGATATTTTACATCTTTACTTTCTTTTTTATGCTCTTTTTTACCTTCTATCTTTAATATTCTATTATTAAGACTTACTTTTATATCTTTTTCTTCTATACCAGCTATCTCTACTTTTACTAAATACTGTGAATCTGTTTCCATTATATCGAACTTTGGTAAAAAATTTCCTTTAAATTCTGTAAGAAAATCTTTATTATAGAAATTTAAAAATAAGTCATCTATTTCTCTTTGCATTTGATAAAAAGGAGAAATATATCCTTTATATTCTTTTGGTTTATTATCACCAAAAAATCTTTGTGGAAGAAAATCTTTCATTTTCATTGTCACCTCTAATATTTTGTTATGTTTTAATCAATTACTACTAACTATATATAAATTATTTTACTCTTTTCAATAAATAATAAAGTAATATATATTATATTTTACATATTCAAATTCATTATTATTTTCTAACTCATTAAAGTATATATTTCATTCTATTTCTTTTCCATAAAGTACTATCTTATCTCTAGTACCGATTCAATTTGCTGCTGGCATAATATATCTGATCGTTCTAATCTAGACTCTTTATTTAAATGAATATTAATATAATATGGTTTTTAATCATGTTGTGATAAAGTAGAGCAGAAGAAATACCTTCCTAATTTCTTGTAGAACCGTACGAGATAATTTTTGAAATTAACTCATTGGAAAGAAAGGATATTAAATTCGTTAAATAATGAATATATTGGGTTTTCTGAATATAACAAAAATCTATATTCAACATTAAGATTAAGTATAGCAAAATATTCTAATGATAAATTTAGTTATTTAGATTGTGATAATGCGATACCAAATGAAGAAAAGAGTGTTTTTGTTGATCATGTTCATTTTGGTACTAGAGGTAACAAGCTAATTGCAGAATTTTTATTTAAAAATATTAAGCAAAAATTATTATTAGATGAAAATAAATAGATACTTATTTATAAATATAATATTAGGGTTTTAATATGCTTCTATATAAATAATTAATTTTTTATATCATTTTCATTTATGTAACAAAATTGTTTTTACTTTATTATATAATTTAAAAACCGTTTGAAATTGTAAATAATTTTTTAAAATACTATTAAATTTTTTAGAAGAAGAATTAGAGGTGATCATCATGTTGGTAGCATTATTTTCTAATAAAGAATTGTCGTGAGTATAATCATCAATCATCTTAGAGGATTTATGGCGAGTGGTTTTCATAATAATATGATTGCGTATACCTGAGCTAACAGCAGTAGTAACAAAACCACGCCTTAAAGAATGTCCTGCAATTTTAGATGTAT
>NZ_NPHZ01000017.1:0-4188 GCF_009690945.1 Rickettsiales endosymbiont of Trichoplax sp. H2 | reverse complement strand
GGCCTAAGGGTAGGGAAGTTGAGAAAACGGCAAAGGGAGTGACTAGATAGGTGGGACTAAGGAGTTTTGCAGAGATTGCTAATTAAAAATATGAGGAAGTATCAATATTTGGCTGATTCTTTGCAAACGTGCTGATTAACGTGTTTAAAGGATATAACAAGAGAGAAATTAAGAAAATTAAATTTGAAGAAAAAGTTGAAATTGCGCATTAATGAATAGTGTATTAATAATAGTGGTTGACATAGTAAGGATAATTGATATAAAAGTCAAATAAATAAGGTTAATACAGATGATGATAGACAAAAAGAGTAGCATCACCTGCACTTCTCGGAACTTATAAAAATGAAGAAACATTGGACACAAATAGAATTGATTGAGAATTGGACATTATCAAAAAAAGAGATATATATATGTAATATGAAAAATTCTATAGGATTATATGGATTGCATATGAAGTATTATGATGTATATGGAAATTTTCCTGAATATAGCGAGAAAGTATCTGATATAGTAATTGAATACATTGCTAAACAACTAAGTGTGAGTCAAGAATCTATTTTAAATCATAATTGTGCAGACAGGAGCATTAGACAATACAAAAGTGAGATTCGGGAGTATTATGGTTTTTCAAGACTCTCTAATAAAAACAAAGAGGGAGTTGTCAAACACATAGTTGAAAATTTATTACCACAAGGATTGGGTAATAAGAGTATTATAAAAGAGGTATGCAGTTATTTGTATGAGAATAAAATAGAAAGATTAGCAAGTGCAGAGTTAATAAGATTTATAAACAACGAGTGTAATAAATATGAGCAAGAACTTATTTTTGCTGTTAATAAAATCTTAAGCCAAAGTATAAAAAGAAAATTAAAATCTTTAATCAAGGATATTGATTCAGATGGAGAAACCAATTATACAAAAATAAAATGTAATCCTGGAAAATTATCAAAAACTACTATTGAGGAAGAGTTAGAAAGATTGGAATATATTAAAACAACAGGGATTCTCGATATTGATTTTAATAGAGTTAATATAACTAATAAGGTATTAAAAAAATATCATGACAAAGTAGCGATAAAATCACCTAGTGAGTTATTGAAAATAAGTAAAAATAATAAAAATAAATTTAATTTTGTTATGACTTGCTTTTGTAAATATAAAGCTGGAAAAAATACTGATAATTTAATCAATATTCTGATAAAGAAAGTTCAAAAGATAGAAAGAAGGGGTTTACAAAAGGCAAAGCATGATTTATGGGATATAGAAGAAAATGATGCAGTATTATATGATAGTTTAGTTGATATATCATTAGCAAAACCTGAAGGGGTGATCAGAGAAGCTATTTATCCCGTAGTTGGAGGGAAATCACAATTAGAGAAAGCACAAGAATTAAGGAGAGTAGGAAAGATAAAGAAGAAGATTTTAGAATATGAGAGCTTCAAACGTCTTTATATATCGCAAAATCGAAGATATATAATGACTATTTTGGAGGAAGTAAATTTAAGGTCTAATACTGATAATAATATATTCAATGCAATACAGTATATTTTGCAACAATGGAAAGAAGATAATGGGCTAGTTTATTTTGATAAAAAAGAAATTGCTATAGATAACGTTGTGGCAGCTCAGGATTTACTAGTTATGGGATATGATTGTGATAAAATAAATAAAATCTACTATGAATTAGCAGTATTGAGGAAGTTAAAGAAAGAACTTAATAATAGAAATATTTGGAGCAACATTGGCTTGAAATATACAAATCCTAAGAAATGGATCCCTGAGAATTATGATGAAAAGAGAGAAGATTATCTATGTATGTTAGGAATTGACGTAAGTGGTAAAAAGCAAATAGGAAAGACAAAACAAGAGCTTATAGATGTAACTATTGAGTTAAATAAAACAATATTAGATAATCCAAAGGTTAGAATAGGTAAGAAGGCAAAGAAAGCTCATATATTTATTACACCTAATGTAGCGCAAGAAGAACCAGAAAACATATCAACTCTCAAGCAAAAAGTTCTGAGGAAATGGGGCTATATAAGCTTACTTGATATATTAAAAGAAGCTGACCTGAGAATTGGATTAACATCTGAAATAATTAATACAACTGATAAAATAGCTATTGAAAGAGAGGAGTTACAACAAAGATTACTTTTGTGTATTTATGCAGCAGCAACTAACACTGAACTAAAAAGAGTATGTATAGGAATTGAGGGTATAACAGTCGATGATTTAAAATATGTAAAGAAGAGATATTTAACAGCAGAAGTAATGAAGCATGTAATCCAAAAGCTGATTGATTCTACCCTATGTATTAGAGATAAAGAAATATTTGGAGAGCTTGAAAGTATAGTAGGATCGGATTCAACACAGATTGCAGCGTGGCCTGGAAATTTAATGAGTGAGTTTCATGTAAGATATAAAGAGAGGGGGATAATGGCTTATTGGCATATTGAGAAGAAAGCTTTATGTATATCTTCGCAACCAAGAAAATGTCATGATCCTGAAACTGTATCAATGTTAATAGGTCTTATAAATCATAAAACGAAGATTAAAATCAAAGGACAATCAACAGATAGCAACGGACAAAGTTTGATAGCATTCGCAATATGTCATTTACTTGGAATTAATCTTCAGCCAAGGATTAAAAGAATAGGATATTTAAAAATATCTAAAGCCGATCGTAATATGGCAAAGAGGCATTATTGCAATATTGAAGAGGTCATGGGGAAAACGATAAATTGGGACTCAATAATAGATCAGTATGATGAATTTGCTAAACATTTAGTGGCATTGCAGCTGGGAACAGTTGATTTAGAAGTGATACTTAAAAAGTTGCTAATGGAAAATAAAAAAAGTCCAATGTATATGGCTTTGTTAGAATTAGGAAGAGCTGTAAGGTCTATATTTATTTGCAGATATTTAATGTCTGAAGAATACAGAATAGAAATAGATGAAGTATTAAACGTTGTTGAGAACTGGAATTCTGGTAATATCTTTATCTTTTTTGCAAGGAGAGGGATAATATCATCCAATAATGAAATTGAACATGAATTGACGATATTATCACTTCATTTATTACAATCATCATTAGTGTATATCAACACCCTATTATTACAACAAATTATCAAAGAAGAAAGATATCATGATATCTTGACTTTAGAAGATAAAAGAGCGATTACTCCATTGTTCTATCACCATATAAACCAGTATGGGGTATACAAATTAAACATGAAAGAACGAATAGAAATAGAGGTGTGAAAAGTGGCAGAAGAAAAAAAAATGACAGTTAAGCAAAAAGCAAAGCAAGTGGCAAGGTTACTAAGAAGCGAAAGACCTGACTATTTTTATCTTAAAGAATTATTTAGACATTTAAGAAAAGAATTAAATGTAGTGGTACAACAACAGCCTAAAAAATTACCTTATGTTCCAACAGAAGAAGAAATAAATAATTATTATGAGGTAGTTTGGAATACACAAAATGTTGCTCATATGGTTCTTATTAAAATATTATTATATACAGGAGTTAGAGTTGGAGAGTTAGTAAAAATTAAAATGGAAGATGTATATTTGAATAAATGCCAGATTAAAATAAAAGATGGTAAAGGGCATAAAGATAGAGTTTTACCATTCCCAAGAACTTTCAGGGAGGTACTAGCAGCACATATAAAAACAAACAAGACAAAAGGCGCTATATATTTATTTGAATCAATACGAAAAGCACCTTTTACGGATCGAGGCATTAGAAAAATATTGGCTGAATATACGAAAAAAGCAAAAATGAAACATGAGATTACACCACATAAATTAAGACATTTTTTATTTACATGGATGAAAAAAAAGGGTATTGATGATGCATTAATACAACCATATTCAGGACATGAATCTAGAAAATCATTAGAATTATATTCTAAATTATCTATAACAGATGCCCAAAATAAGTATAATGAGGTTATTAATGAATTCCCTATTTAAATTAGTATCAATCGCTAATATAAAAACAGAACTAAGTTCACAATATTTGCTATGATTTTAGATTTTTTAGATTTCTTAATACTCCGCATAAAAAGGTTAAATAAAGCCATTTATCAAAGTAATGATAAAAAACTCTATGTGCCCGAAATAACGATATAACCGCTTGTTTAATATATACTTTGCCGTTTTCTCAACTTCCCTACCCTTAGGCCT
>NZ_NPHZ01000016.1:0-7000 GCF_009690945.1 Rickettsiales endosymbiont of Trichoplax sp. H2 | reverse complement strand
ATAAATTTTCTAAAATCACTTTTTAAAATCATAATAATTTTTACAAAAACAAAATTTGTTAAATAAATAATAATGTTCTATAATGACCCTTATAAAACACTATAATAAATTATGAATAATTTCATAAATATTAATGACAATAAAAATTCTATAATTGTTGGAAATTTACAAGAAAAAGTAAAAGATTATGCACGTCATGCTTTTGCAAAAAATACGATAAAAAACTATCATAGTGATTGGAAAATTTTTTGTACTTGGTGTGAATCTCTAAATATTAATTCTCTGAATATCACTCATAATACACTAATTGCCTACATAACATTCCTTGCAGAAGAAAATTATAAAGCCTCGACAATTCAAAGAAAAATTAGCGCTATTTATAAATATAGTGAGACCAAAAATATTCATATCAACCTTCAAGACAAAGAATTTAAAATTGTATGGCAAGGAATTAGAAGAAAAATAGGTATTGCAAAACAAGGTAAGGATCCTATTCTACTTAAAGATTTAGAAGAAATATTACAACATATTCCTAAAAATACTCATATGGGAATTAGAGATAGGGCTCTTCTTACATTTGGTTGGTTCTCTGCTATGCGTAGGTCTGAACTCGTTAAACTTAACTGGCAAGATATTTCCTTCATTAAAGAAGGAATAATTATAAATATTAGACAAAGTAAAACTGATAAATTTGGTGAAGGTCAAAAAATAGCTATACTCAAAAGAAAAGTATTTTGTCCAATAAAGCACCTAAAAGCCTGGCAAAAAATTAATAATAATGAAGCAGTATTTTGCTCTGTAAACAAAACAGATAAAGTGACAGGTATTAGACTTTCCTGCATTGATGTAGCAAGAATTACTAAAAAACATTCAGCAAAGATAGATTTTGATACATCTAAAATTGCAGGACATTCTTTAAGGCGTGGTTTTGTTACTACTGCTGTTAGCTCAGGTATACGCAATCATATTATTATGAAAACCACTCGCCACAAATCCTCTAAGATGATTGATGATTATACTCACGATCATTCTTTATTAGAAAATAATGCTACCAATATGATGATCACTCCAAAATCATCCTCTAAAAAATTTAATAGTATTTTAAAAAAATATTTACAATTTAAAACAACTTATAAATTCTACAATAAAATAAAAATTAATATTAAAAAATTTCTTTAATTTCTAAAAAGTCTGGAAACTCTAAAAACTCAATTAACGTGTTTAGATTGTTCTTCTAGACCTTTAGCAATTAAATTCTCTGTATACTCATTAAGACTCATATTTGATTTAATTGCATTAATACTTAAATCTCTATGTAAATTTGAAGGTATTCTTAAATTAAATTTACCAGAATATGGTTTAGAAGGCTGGATATTTTCCTGATTACAAGCTTCTAAATAACTATCAAGTACATCATGAAAAGCTTGCTCAGCCTCTCTTATTGTTTCTCATGAAAAGATATAATATCAGCTGTATTAATAACCTGTCCTACAATAATTTTATCCTGCGTGTCTAAACATAATTCTGCTGCATATCCTTTGTAATATAAAATATATTTTTTCATAATTTTACACCATTATTTGTTAAATATTTTCTTAATAACTTTATTTGATACCTTTTTGCTTCTTTTTGAGGATGTGGTCTATAAAAAGGAAAAATAGTTTTTTTATAAATAAATACTCCAGCAGAACCTTTACCCTCACGTATTGAAGTTCCTAAATCAACCATTAATTTTTCAATATCTACCCATAGAATATTTGCTTTTATTGGATTAGCAAATATTGACTTCAAGATCTTCTTACTTTTACTATTCATGCATGATATATAGTATCAAATAGTAGTACTATAATATTTACTATCTATTTTGCCAACTATTTTTTAAAATAATACTTCTCTTTTCAATATTGCTGTCAAACATCTCATTCAGAACGCATATCCTCATATGATCATATAAAAATTTTTAGCGTTTTAGAATAGGGTAAAACTTTTGAAGCTTTATTAAAAATTTGAACTGGAATTGGAATATCAATACAATTTTTATAAATTAAGATGTAGGTATTAATTCCCATAAAACTACATAACAGCTTTAATTACAAAAAAGTATCCACATTATGCTTCTCGGTACTTCACTTGGAGGCAAAAGTACTAATTCTTAGCACTTATATATTATTTCAGCTATAACTTAATTAAATGCAATCAAGATCAATATCGAAATAGTCTTGACTTATTCGATATTGATAACGTATTATATATGTAATTTATTATTAATTGCTCTACTAAATGAAAAGAATCTACCAATATGTAATAGAAGAACATTTAACATCTTATGACCAGATGATATTTCTTGCAGGTCCTAGACAAGTTGGCAAAACTACAATTGCAACAAGTATCAAAACTTTATTTCAACATACTAAATTCTTTAATTGGGATAAACTAAAAGATAGAGAACAAATCGTGTCTGGTGCTTCTTTACTTCATGAACTTCCTTTGGATGCAATATTAAAAACAAAACCTTTAATTGTTTTTGATGAAATTCATAAGTATTTTAAATGGAAAATATTTCTCAAAGGTCTTATAGATGAATATAAAACAAAATTACACATAATTGTAACAGGCAGTTGTAAATTAGATGTTTACAGAAAAGGAGGAGATAGTTTAATGGGACGTTATCTTTTATATAATATTCACCCTATTTCTATTGCAGAATTATTAAGAACATCTATTATGGATAAACCTATTTCTATGCCAAAAAAAATATCAGATGATTTATATGATGCACTCTTAGAATTTGGAGGATTCCCTGAACCATTTATTAAGCAAAACAAAAGATTTTATACTAGATGGAAAAATTTACGTTATGAGCAAATGTTAAAAGAGGATATAAGAGACTCTTCACAAATTCATGAGATATCACAATTAGAATTATTATCTTATATTTTACAATATCAATCTGCTCAACTATTAAATTATAGTAGTTTATCAAAAAAAATCAGAGTATCAGATCAAACAATAAGAAGATGGGTTGAGCTTTTAAAAGCCTATTATTATTGCTTTACCATAATACCTTGGTATTATAATATTAGTCGTAGTCTATTAAAAGAACCTAAAATATACCTTTGGGACTGGTCTATAGTAGAAGATAAAGGTAAAAAAACAGAAAATTTTATAGCATGCCATTTATTAAAAGCAGTAAATTTTTGGAATGATATAGGGCTAGGTAAATACAACTTATATTACTTAAGAGATAAAGATAAAAAAGAAGTGGATTTTTTAGTTACAGAAAATAATAAACCTTGGTTTTTAGTAGAAGTAAAATCTTCAGCAAAAGAATCAATAAGTAAAAATTTATATTATTTTCAAAAGCAAACAGGAGCTAAGCATGCATTTCAAATTGTATTTGATTTACCTTATGTTGAAAAAGACTGTTTTCAATATACTGAGCCTATTATAGTTCCAGCAAAAACATTTTTATCTCAGCTTATTTGATTCAGCTTGATATAATATCTGATTAAGAGATTATTATTATCTATGAATACAGATGCTGGTTCAAATCAAAGTAGTAGAGGTGAAGAGCATGATTATAAACTTATCTAATAACTAAAAATTAAATACTGGAGGTAGACAATAAAATTTAAATTTAGAGGATAGAAGATAGAAAACAACAAATGGCATGATAATATATATTATGGAAAATAAATATTATATTGATGACTGATTGAATATATTGTAAGCTGTAAACCTTCTATACTATTACTTTCTTGGAACTTATACTCTTTATTTATGTGTCCTTTCGAATTTACCTTCCAACCATTACCTAGATTATTTATATACTTATCTATTTCTTTTTTGTCCATTGGTGTTATACCTCCTGAACATGGTATACACTTTTTTGAAGCTAATTCCATTTTACTTGTTACTAATACTATTGTTTCTTTATTTTATTCTTTAATATAGTGAAAGTCTACTTTTACCTAATAAGCAATTGAATATTCACTAAACTAAATAAATTTAACTATCTATTAAATATATACATATAAAAATTATACCTAAAATCTATTTTTAGCTTTTAGCTGTAGAGAATTCTAATAATAACTTTTGCATAAACTTTGTTAAGAAAATTACATTAACATCATTCATAATTGGAAATTCCTCATCTCCCCCATATATAACATATTTCTTGTTTGCTCCTACATCATCACATATACGACTAAAGTATTTACTGATTTTTGGAGCAAGTCCATATTTTATTTCTACACACCAAACTTTTGATGACGGCATTTTAATTATCAAATCAATTTCTGCTCCCACTCTTGTTCTATAAAAATATGTTTGTGACCAACGTTGTAATATAGAATGTATATTTTCTATCACAAAACCTTCCCAACTTTTACCTAATACTGGATTTGATAATAAGCTATCATGACTACTAATCCCCAGTAATCTATGATGTATACCACTATCACGAATATAATAACGTGGTGCTTTTATTAATCTTTTTTTAACATTCTCGCACCATGGCTCAAGTCTTCTTATTAATAATAAATCACTTAAAATATTTAGATAGTATCTTACAGTCTTAGCATCCACCTCTAAATTTGTAGCAATCTTTGAGTAATTTATAACCTCCCCTTGTAAATGTGCTAACATAGTCCATAATCTTCGAAGACGATTTGCCGGTATACGAAAACCCATCTGCGGTATATCACGTTCTAGATAAGTTAATATTAAATCTTCCAGCCAATCAAAAGCAATACTATCTTTCCCAGATAGGTAACTATCAGGAAATCCACCACGTAGCCATAATTTATTTATATCACTATTTGTTTGGCTAATTTCTAATACATTAAGACCCGTCATATAAAAATAGCTAATCCTACCTGCTAAACTTTCAGATGATTGCCGTAATAATTCCATAGATGCTGAACCCAATAGAAGAAATTTCGTTGACCTCTTTCCCTTCTCCCTATTCTTATCTATTATCCCACGTAATGTTGTAAAAATATCTGGCAATCTTTGAATTTCATCTAAAATAATGAGTTTATCATTATGGATGTTAAAAAAGCTACTTGGGTCACTAAGTTTTAATAAGTCATCTGATGCTTCAAGATCTAAATAAATACTAGGTTGATTTTGCATTAACATTTTAGCAAGAGTAGTTTTACCGACTTGACGTGGACCAAGAAGTGCTATAACAGGTATATACACCATACTTTTTTTTAGTTTGTCTGCAATTAATCTCTGTAACATACATTGTATACTATGAAATAAACTCCTAATATGCAAGCTATATTTACAGAGATTATTTATTCCAACCTAAATATATTCAATATTATTTGTGCTTCTCAGAGTGTCTTATTTATTATCATATTTACTCACTTAAAAGAGGTATATATTTTTTATAACTACCCCGAGCTGCAGTTAAGAAATGATGAATAGATTTTTATCAATACCAGGTTTATCAGGTCTCCACTGATAATTTATTAAGCCAGCTAAAAAATGAGAGAAAGCGTTGATAGGAGACCTATGTCTAGAGTGAATTAGGATCTGCAAGCATTTCATTGATGAGAATATGGTTTCTACGAGTAACCGCTTCTTAAGCATCAATTTATCCTTAATATGCATCAAACAGTTCTTCATATTTTTCTTAATTTTTGTAATAAGAGTTGTTTCTTGCTCAAATAAAGTATTGAACAGCTTTTTAGATAGGTAGCCCTTGTCACCAATTAATTTGCATGAAATTTCTTTCAGCATATCTGGAACAGGGGCTCTGTCATCAATGTTACCTGACGTTATAGCAAGTCTGACCACCTCTCCATGTGTGTTAAACAACATATGTAGCTTAAAACCAAAAAAACATCATGTTGAAGTTCTTCCTTTTGCTGCCATATCTTTAAAAACTTTATGTCTTTTTTCCCGCAGATTATTGCATACTGCCATTGGCGTTGCATCTATAAACATATACTCTGTTATACCACCTTCAATCGCTTTAAATATACATAATAAACAGGGAAATGCCCTTTTGATATATCTGATAAAACTATCACAATGAACCATATTTTGAAATAAATATTTCCTTTCTGACTTTAAATAGAAATAATAATGCTTAAAACACACCATTCCTGAGCCATGGTAGCTGATCATTATTGTTATTATTTCTGATAACTTCATTTGTAAAGACCTATTTCTCTTTACCATTCCATCACTAATCAATTGTTTACATACCATCCTTCAAATCCTTTACAAAAATCATCCACTTCGCAAAATATTCTGATATAATCTATTTCTGAGTGCATTTTCTTACCATATAGTTGTTGCTAACTATTTTATAGTAGGCTTTTGCTCTCTTTTACAACTTTTTTCTTATCTGCAGTTCGGGTTATAACTATATAATCTATTACTCTTTTTATTTGTAATCTCTTGAACACATATGGTAACCCTCCCATATTATATGCTAATAAAATAATAGTACTAATTACAACTGCACCTTTAATGTAATGGCATCAAGAAAAATTAGACATAAGTTATAAGCATTATTATCATTCTACAAAACTAAACTTTTAATTTCCTTTATAAATTCATTAGTAACCGGCTTGTAGAATATTTTATCAAACACCATATATTTTTTATCATTTTCGTATTTAATATCAGTTGCTTGAGTTACTAATACTATTGGTATATCACTATGTTCATCAGACTTTTTTATCGTTTCTGCTAACTCTTGTCCATTAATTATAGGCATTTGATAATCTGTTATTATTAGATCAAATTCTCCCTCTGATCCATTCATTATTCTCTCTATAGCTTCTTTCCCATCTTGAGCCTTTATAACCTTGAAATTTGCTAATTCTAGCATCATTGATAATATTTTTAATATATATGGATTGTCGTCTACTACTAGTATGCTTTTCTGACTATTATTATTCATAAAGATTTTAAAATTACATATAGCATAGAAATTAACTTATCTATTATTGTATAATAATTCAAGCAGTATCATGAT
>NZ_NPHZ01000015.1:0-7837 GCF_009690945.1 Rickettsiales endosymbiont of Trichoplax sp. H2 | reverse complement strand
TGCTTTAATACATGATTGCAATCCAGGTCTGTTATCTTTTCTACTTGATGCATAATCATGGTATATTCTTCCACTATCTACTCCTGCTTTGATAAGTGCATATTTTTGTAAATATAAATTTTTGAAACTCTTGCATATCCTATTAACATATTTAATCAGAAAAGATAATTTTTATACTAAAATCTTATGTTGTTTATCTTAACAGCTTTTCTGATTGATTTATAGCTAAATATTTTATATTTTCTTCTAATCAGAATAACGGTCGTTTTCCTGATTCCTTATCTCATTACAAAATTAATCAAAAATCACTCTTTTTTTGTTTTTTCTAAATCTTCTGCATGCTCCTTATATCCAAAGATACAGTTTTTCAACTATTAAAATTAATTATTTTTTACTTCTCTATATAACCCTTATTATCACTAACACAGAATATTTTGAAACTCTAGAGTGCTATGTGTAACTAACCCCTAAAAGAAAAAGAATATGTTTATGGTGGTTGTTATGGAGTAGTGGTTAAAAACAATCTACATGTAAGATTTATACCTTTTTACTGAATGAATTTTATGGAAATTAATAAATACAACTTTTGAACCTAAAAGTTCATAGTTTACTTTATTCATAGGTATTAAGGGTGACCAAAATAAGAAAGGTAAAAAAAAGACAATAACTGATTAAACTTTCTTATTTAGTATATACAAAGCCCTCTAAAGGTAATGTTTTATCTTTGACTAACGCAAAGATAAAACATTATTGCCTGCCTTTAGCTATTATCTACTTCTATAGCTCATCACTACTACTAACTGTAGCACTATCAATGCGAAATTCATCAAAAGCATATCCTATTTTATTTGTACTTCCATTAACATAACTATTTTCCGGATAGTACAAATTGCTTTTATACTGAATTACGTTATCAATTCCACTACTTAAATCTCCATCTAAGAAATGGGTTAATCCATGAGTCAAAATAACATTTTCTGCATCTACTATAATTGCAGACTTGGCTCTTATTGTATCTTGATAAAATTCTTTTTCTCCTGCTTGTGAGCCTCTTTCATTTTTATTGGGAAAATAAGAATATATACCTAAACCATTAGCAGTAAATCCCGTAGCACTTTTAGTAATATACAAAGAGGCGCAAGCAGGAGTTTCATCAACCAAATCAGAATAAGGTAAAGAACATTTTGTTATACCTCCTTCTGGCAAGTAATAAGGAATTTCAGACTGATAAAAATTCACTTGCCCATTTTTTCCAAACCAAACAGTTTGGTAATTTAGAAAATGTTCTACAAATAAACCATACATTTTTACATTATTTCCATGTACTATTAATCCGTAAGGAGCTTTAGCTGCATTTGCTAATACATTTATAAACTTCGCATCATGATCAGCTCTCCATAGCCACAAATTTTCTCCAATTGTATAATCTGCATTAACCTTAACACAACTATATGCGGAAGAAGCAATTTGTTCTGGTTTTATATGTGCAATTCTACAATACACATCCTGTAATACAACAGGATTCGTAGATATACCACTCCCCTCTTCTCCTATACTCAAAATTATAGCATCACTATTTGTGTCTAAAGAACTAGCCACTGGCGAATCAAATACTAATCCAGCTATTCTTATACCCTCACTTTCTGTTATCATACACTTCCCAGTATTAGGTGGGCAAACAAATGACGGTAAACCTATACCTAATACTATTTTATTGTTAGGTATATACAGTGTATCATCAAGATCATAAATACCTGGCATAACTATCATACCTACTTTGTTTATTAATTGATTATTAATATTATGGACATCATATGAAGATATTTTTGTTCGATCTTCTTTTTGATTGAGTTGCACCACAATAAAATCACTAATCGGACTAGCCTTATAATCGTATTGTACATGCCATTGATCTCCATCTTTTACTAATTTAGGTTTTTGAAATTGAGTCATTGTAGTATCATTAATCTTTGTAAATGGATATCCAGGCCATCTATTTTGTACATTAACATCACCTGCTCCCGTTATGCTATCTACATTATTATTATTAGACAGTATGTTCCAAGCTCCAGCTATTAATTGATTAGATTGAGAATTTGATATATAAAATTGTTGTTGAGAGCCAAACCCAATGCTTGATGCTTTCATCCTATCAATAAAGCCACCACTAGTATAACCACACCCTATGTCTGTATTCCAATCACACATTAATATGCCCGCACTCCCTTCAATATTGATATCCCTAATTGGCGATGCTTGAGATACAGCAAAACGTAATACCGGATCGTTAGCTATGTTCATCTTCAAATCCGATAAACTGCGCCAAAAATTATCAAGTCCACCAGGAGCATAACATCTAGAATTTTGACTTCCATCAGCATTAAAAGCTTTAACACAATTATTTAAGACATTTATACCAGGAGATAATATAACAGAATCACTATTATCACTAACACCAGCTACTTGAGTATAATATCCTAATTTAAAGTAACCATTCATTGTATAGTTACCTTTTGCGATCAGTATTGCGTATCGACTCTCACTCCATTCAGTTGTCCTGCCCATCTGCACCGTTGTTTGAGGCCCTCCAATAGTAGTGCCTAGATTATATAGAGCTTGTCCATCACTTTGCTCTACAAAGTAAGCTCCACTAGAACAACTCTGATCTGTACAATCAACTGCTCTTTTTAATAAACTTTCAAAACCATTAACATGGCAACTATTATCTTGATTTAAATTTGTTATAATCATATTCTTTACTTAATTTTTTATTAACCCTAATTTAAAAACTATCACACTTTTATTTGTATTACAACTGATTATTTATTTTGTGCAAGTTCATATCATATTTGACTAATGAACAAAGTCATTACGCCTTTTAATATATTCAAAAGTAGTAAGGAGGTCTATAGGAATTATACTTGAAAACGGCAGATTTGAGTTCAGCCTTGAAGGCTCCTACAGAATCTGTGAGAAGGTCGTTTCTGGCATAGAATTTTTCTCTAAATATTCTGTTTGAATTCTCAAAGCCACCATTATATTTAGGTTTTTTCAAAACAAACAATGTTATATCTAAATCAGCGCAAGCTTGTTCAAATTCAGCCATAAATTCAGGACCACCATCAACTTGTGTAGAAGAAACTTTAAATGGAACATTTTTTACAAATTGTTCTAAGAATTTCTTTGCTGAATGACTTGTTACATTAGTAAAAACCTGCGCATCAACTTATTTACTTACAGGATCCCAAGCCTGAAAATCCTTGAAACTTAAATTGTTTTTACTGACTCTCATATGATCAAATTGAACCATTTCTCCAGGATTTTTAGGGTTGTTCTTATCATATTTCCATTGTTTTACATACTTTCTAAAAAACTTTTTTCTTTTAATTGGTCTTACACTTGGAGAACGTATTATCTTTCCTGCTTTCAACAAATTTTTTCACCCTCTGCCAACGCTACTTTCTGAAATTAAAACTCTACAATCTTTTTTCAGTATAACAGCTATCTTAGCTTTACCATATGTTGGATTTTCTCTTCTTATTTTTTCAATAACCCCAATTGTGGACTCAGGTATTTGATTAATTACTGCATTTTCTTGGTCTTTTTGATCTTGTTATGAATCTTTTCAGTCCAAATCAGCGCTCTAATGCTCTGTATCGATAATAACTGCTTTAGTAGACTATTCGTAGAAGTTATTTTTCGTATGCCAACTGGTGGAGCTAATAAAGAAATTATAATATTTATAAAAGGTGAAAAAGATGATGATATTATTGAGTATAACCAATCAACACCTGTTAAATATGATTTTAAAGAAGCTGGATATAGCCCGAACTGCATTTAAGAAAATAGTTGGATAAGAGAGCAAAAGCCTACTATAAAATAATTAGTAATAATGATACGGTAAGGAAAATGCACTCAGAAATAGATTATATCAGAATATTTTGCGAAGTGGATGATTTTTGCAAAGGATTTGAAAATGGTATGTAAAACAATTGATTAGTGATGGAATGGTAAAGAGAAATAGGATAATGCAGATGAAGTTATCAGAAATAATAACAATCATGATAAGCTATCACGCCTCAGGCACCGCATATTTTAAACATTATTACTTCTATCTAAAATCAGAACTAAAGGACTTATTCCAAAATATGGCTCCAAGCTGGTTCTTTGGCTTCAAATTGCATATGCTGTTTAATACACATAGAGAAGTGGTTAGACTAGCGATTACTCCAGGAAGTATCGATGATTGTCAATTTTCATTAAAAAGGGATCGGTGAAAACAATAAAAAATTAGTTAAAATTTAACTAAAGAAAACATGATAAGACTGGAGTATTATATGACTATAATAACATTATATAAACAAGATGTAAGCCAAAGAAAAATAGCTAAAATAGTAAGACATGATAGAAAAACAATAAGAAAAATCATGAAAAAGTATAAGAAGGAAAGGATAACAGAACCTATAAAGATGAGACGAGGATCTGTATTATATGAACATAAAGAAAAAATAGTAGAATTAATAGAAAAAGATTTGAGTGTAGTAAGAATACAGGAAGAGCTTATTAGAGAAGGTGTAAAAGTAGGTTATTCAAGCCTTGCAAGATATATAGAAAAAATAAAAAGCAATAAAAATGTATGTATAAGATTCCATACAGAAGCAGGAGAAGAAGGGCAGGTGGATTTTGGGTATGCAGGATTACTGCCAATAGGGAATGGTAAAAAAAGAAAGGCATGGATATTTAATAGGAGGTTAAGTTATTCAAGATTTGAAGTGACCCCAATTAGTCAGACCAAAAATGACTCAAAAAGAGAGACATTTTTTGTTAATTATTAACTCTTAATATATTACATTTTAACCTCCTGAACAATATTTAAATTTTTAAAATTCAAATAAATACTATTACTACTATAAGCTTTATATAAAGTCTCAGCTGGAGTGCTATAATTTAACGATTGATGCGGTCTACTATAATTATACCAATACACCCATTTAGGAATATTGGACTTTAAATTCTCTATAGTATTCCACTGATATAAATGAGAATTTCATATTTTTTTAACCCAAGATTCACTTGTAAATTGGCTACCTTGATCGCTATTTAGTATTAGAGGTGTTCCATACTTTAATAGCGCATCTTCCAATGCTGATTTGCAGTTTTCAGTGCATAAACTATTACTCAACCTATAGCCAACAATCGTCCTACTGTACATATCCACTATTGCTACTAAATACATAAAACCTTTTATGGTTCTTAAATATGTTATATCAACCTGCCATACCTGATGAGGTTTTGTTAGCACTAAGCCTGCTAATAAATATGGGTATATTGTTCCTTATTTTTAATACTAGTATTAGGCCTTGGATAAATAGCATATAAATCCATTTCTCTCATTAATCTTTGCACTCTCTTATGATTTACTAATATATTTTCTCTTGCCAGCATTGCTGTTATCCTACGATACCCATATATGGGATATGATGAATATATTTCAGCTATCTTATTGCTTAGTACAAAGTTTTCACTTTTATCTGACTCCTCATAATATATCATAGATCTATTTATTTTTAAAAGCTCACTTTGCCTTCTCACACTCAGCTGTTGATGTCTTCTATTTATCATTTTACGCCTCTTTATAACATCAACTCGGAGGAGGCTTGTTGCAAAAAATCATTCTTTACTTTTAACCTCCCTATCGTTGCAGGTAATTTTTCCATATTACCATTATTATAAGCTTGTACTGGTTGATTCTCTTTTTTATATATTTCAGGACCATTGTCTAATAGCTGCTTTTTCCATTTACTTAATACTGATCTTGGCACTTGATATTTTGAGATTATTTCCTCAATTGTTAAATCTCCTTTTATCATTTCTATTGCAACTTTAAATTTAAATTCTTTGCTATATGTTTTTTGTTTGCCCATAATTTTTATTGTGGTAGGTATATATGGCAGATAAAGAAGATAGAAATAGATGAGCCATATATGGCTCATATTGCATACAAAAATGATTATCCTATTAAAGAAGTTAAAGTATATAATTTTAGATGAGTTAAAATAATTAGATTGATAGTATTTAATTTTAATAAATTATATATTTTTATGTAAAATAACAATTTGTTTCTGGTAATGTACTAAAATTACAATGTATTGTAATAAATTTATATTGAATTAAGGCAGAGAAAAGATAAATTACTATCCTAGTTTGATTTTTGGGAGTAGTAAGGATATGTGGGATCTAAAAAACTAGGATAGCAACTTAATAGAGTGTATTTATACATGTATTATATGTACTAGTCAATAATAACTTAACTAGTATTTATAGCAAGTATAGTGAATACAGCTTCATTTATTCCTGTTCCGTCTAAATGTCCACAACCTGATAGTACTACTACTATTTTTTTATTTTATTAATTTATAAAAAATAAGTTTAAAATATTTATAATGCTTATTGTAAAATAAGCTATTATTTAGTTAAGTTTTACTCTGATGAATTAATATAATCAAGAAGGTAAAAAAACAAAAAATTCACTTTGATATATGATCAGATAAAGGTAATGTTAGTAAGTTATATTTTAATAATGATATGCAAGCGCAAGTTCTTAAAATTAATTATATTAAGACTATATTAGGAGTTATGTTAGTAATAGCAGATGACAATTATGTGTACATGTTAGATTTTAAAGATGCAAAGAAGTTAGGAAATAAAGTATTACAGGTATATACCAAGACAAACTCAATTATTAGTGCAGGTACAAATAGAATAATTTTATCTATAGAGAAAGAACTTGCATTATATTTTCAGGGAAAGTTAAAAGTTTTTCAGACACCAATTAAGTTATTAGGTAGAAGATTTGAGAAGATGGTTTGGAGAAAGTTAAGAGATATACCATATGGAGAAACTAGAAGTTATTTAGAGCAAGCAAAAGGTGTAGGTTCTTCAAAAGGGTTTAGAGCAGTTGGGAGGGTAAATAGTAATAATAAATTAATTATAATATTACCATGTCATAGAGTTATAAAATCAAATGGTGAATTAGGTGGTTATGGTGGTGGCCTAAAGAGAAAGCAGTGGTTAATTAATCATGAAAATTCTAGTTATTCATTAATGGATATAAATTAATACAATGTAGATTTTTGCTATAACAATAGGAAAATAAGTGTTATGATTAATGAATTAGTAAAAAGGCTTAGTACTGGCAAACATGAAGTGACAAATGAAGTGACAATAGGTAACAGAGAAGAACCTAATAGTGAGATAGAGGAAAGACTTACAGATATGAAGTATATACATGTAATGTTTCCAAACACTAAAGGTGGGACTGAGCTGGGTATAAATGTAGACACTGAAAGTTGTGATTTAACAAAAGCAGATTTTAACAAGGAAAAAGGTAAAGTACACATAGAGGGAACAACGAATTTAAATTATTGTGATGTGAGATGTATAGCTGATGTAGATTCAGAAAGGGAGAGGGCTATTTAGTAGTAACCAATAAC
This sequence comes from Rickettsiales endosymbiont of Trichoplax sp. H2, assembly GCF_009690945.1. Lineage (NCBI taxonomy): Bacteria > Pseudomonadati > Pseudomonadota > Alphaproteobacteria > Rickettsiales > Rickettsiales endosymbiont of Trichoplax sp. H2. The sequence continues at coordinate 344 of NZ_NPHZ01000015.1, read as the reverse complement.
TAATTATAAATTATATAAAAACAAAAATAGAAAAGGAGGTAGCTAGAGTTTTAAATTAATAAATTCTATTCCTTATTGTAACATAAAGTATACTATTATTTAATATAGAATAAATAAAAAACACTTATTAATAAATGGATCGATTTTAACACTCCCCCTACTCTAGTTACGTTTTCTGATCTCAGAACCTCAATACCCCTAAATAAAACTAATCTCTTTTTCTTAGTATTTTAACTTTGTTATTTTACTTAGTTATAATACTTTTGCTCCATTTACTTGTTGACGTGTTATACAATATTAGATACAGTTAACTAATATTAATTACTATACTATAATGAACATTA
>NZ_NPHZ01000014.1:0-10044 GCF_009690945.1 Rickettsiales endosymbiont of Trichoplax sp. H2 | reverse complement strand
AATGCATATTATTTTTGCAATACTGAAGAATAAAACTGTTTTTAATCCTAATATTAATCGATAATTTAATAATAAGTATTTTAGATTTTTTATATTGACATTTAAAACAGTATCATGTATCAAGTATTACGCAGTTACTCATTTTCTACATCCCATTGATCTCCAATACCTTCAATAACATCTGAACTTATTTTCCCCCTACCCTTAAATGCTCCAAATATTGATAATTGCTTATCCTCATAAGGCCTTAATTTTGCAATAGGCTTATTTCTTTTTGTTATCGTAATTACTTGATGATCATGCTGTATGTTATCTAATATCTTTAGACAATGAGCTTTAAAATTACTTACACTTATTTTTTGTTCCATTGTTTTTACATTTTTAATTCACTATTATTAGTGTAATATGACTATATAATATAATCAATACATAAAAGTTATAAAAAAAACGGCTATTTTTTATATTGATTATTTATTAGGTATTTGTTGTTTATTTTTATATATTTTAAACAGTACCTTATCTTTTCTTCTATAAAGTTATTTTTTGCTCGAATTTTATTCCTTATTTTACCCGTAATTAAGAAATATTATTACACTTTATTATTTTTAGGTGCATTTGTTTAATAATTGGTTGCTATTATACTATTACATAACTATTTTTACTATATGGAAAACTCTTTATACTCTACTATGAATGAAAAGGGGCAGATTATTATTCCTGTATCTATTAGAAATAAACTACGACTAAAAACTACTAATAAATTTGAATTTATTAGTAAGGGTGACTCTATTATAATTACTCCTATTAATAAACACCTCAAAGATTTAAAAGGATTTCTTCCTAAACCATATAAAATATTATCTTGTGATGAAATGAATGAAATTATTAAAAATAAATAGATGATTGCAATTGATACCAATATCCTCGTCAGATATATTACTCAAGACGATCAACAACTAGCTGAAGATGCTGAAAAATTATTAGCTATTTACAATAGTGAGTCACAATCCATTTTATAAATAATATTGTACTATGCGAATTTGTTTAAGTTTTAGAAAAAGGTTACAACTACTCTCAACAATAAATCTCTTCCGCTATTAGAATTATACTTTCTACTGAGGAATTTGCTTTTGAGCGTCATAATATTCTTTGACTTGCTCTCGAAGATTATGAACTAAGAAATACTGATTTTTCTGATTCTTTAATTTCTAAGCTTAACTAAAATTTAAGATACAAGCAGACTTTTTCTTTTGATAAAGCTGCTAGAAAAAATAATCTCTTTACTCCTTGTGATTAATGATCTTAGCTTATATTAGAATTTCTACTTCTTTACAGGATTTAAAAAATCAAAAAGCTCTATTAATGAGTTTGCTAGAAAAAATAATTTTACTGAAGTTGAAATCTCTTCTAGAAAAAAACAAAATGAACGAAAAATAAATAAGGTCTTTTCTACTCTTCAAGAAGATGATGTGTTAATTATTACAGAGTTATCAAGTCTTGGTAGAAGTCTTTCAGGAATTTTTAGACAAAAAAGTTTCTATGCTATCAATTTCCAAGATTTTAGGAGTCACCTACCCTACTCTATTTTCTTTTATTAAAGTTCGCAATATGAAAAGTAATAATAAAAAGAAAAATAATACAAATTTAGAAAATAAGAAGAAGTTTATGAGGGTACAGCTTTCTTTAGATATAGAAAATAACACTAAATATGTTAGAGGTAAAAAGAAAGTTATAGAGGAAATTGAAAATTGGTTTCTTCCTGATTATGGCCTTACTTATAAAAAACTTGGTAATCAAGAGTATATTTTGAAAGTTGAATATAAAAATAAAACGATTTGGATAATCTAATGAATCAGTTACTTCTTAAGATTTATAGAACTGCTGATGATAAGCATTGCTTTTCTGATAGTACTTCTATTCAATCTCTTGATGAAGAAGATATATATTGGTAAATCATCCTCAATGAGTCAAATCAATAATAACTCAAAAAGAGAAACATTTTTTGTCTGACTCATTGAAATACTTAAACTATATCTAATAATATTTCATTCTCTTAATCTTCAAAACTAGAACTTTCTGGAAATACAGTTATAACATCATCAATAGGTTTTTGCATATCTGCGCTGACTTCTTCTTGTTTACCATTACTATGATGCTCGCATTTTTCATCATGAGTATGTACAGATTCTTGCAAATATTTTACTGCCTCATTAATTTTTTCTGTTATTCCTGTTACTCCTGTAATTTCTGTGACAGCAAAAATTACTCCAACATCCTTTATTATATTTTTTATACTAATTGCTGGTAAAAACATTACTAAAGGATTGATGTTTGACATTTTATCTCTTATACCTGCTACTACAAGTGTTACTGTTGTGAATGCTGCTAATGTTTCTGCTGGATGCTCTGCTACAAATGATGCTAGTGTATGCTGTCCATGATTACATTTGTGACAATGTTGGTGATTATTCATATTTTTATTTGATTTATGTTAAATTGTTAATATAGCAAACCTGTTAAGTCCTTTAGAATTTCACCTATATAGAATTGGTTAATTACTTGATATCTAATTATTATTATATTACTCTTCCCTTTATTAGTTAAGTATTTGATATTTCTTTATGATAAAAGCTCAACCTTTACCTTATGATAAGAATGCTCTAGAACCTACTTTGTCAATAGAGACTTTTGATTACCACTTTGATAGACATCACTTAGGATACGCTAATAAATTGAGTGTGCTAATTGAAGATACTAAATATTTTAATTTCAGCCTTACTGATATTGTTCTTGAATCTCATAAATCTAACGATACTGCTATTTATAATAATGCTGCTCAAGTTTGGAATCATAACTTTTATTGGAAGTCTATTTCTAAAACTCAACAATGCCCTTCTGAATTAATTAAGCTATTGGATAGAGACTTCAATAGTTATGATGACTTTATTGAAAAATTTATACAAGCTGGTGTTACTTTATTTGGTAGTGGTTGGATATGGCTGGTTCAAGATAAAGAATCTAAAAAATTATCGATACTGCAAACTAAAGATGCAGATAATCCATTAATTCTAGATAAAACTCCAATACTAACAATAGACGTATGGGAACATGCATATTATATTGATTATAAAAATGATAGATTAAAATATCTTGATCAAATCATTAAAAATAATCTTAATTGGTCTTTTGCTGCTAATAATATTATTCAATAATTATATTTTACATTTACTGAAAAATTTAATTTTAATATAAAAAGAAAGTTTTATGGACAAAATTAGTATTGCAAAAATTAATCACTTACAAGAATTACCATTACCTAAACATGCAACAATACATAGTGCAGGAGCTGATTTAATTGCTGCTGTTGATCAAGACATACTACTTAAACCTAAAGATAGAACTTTAATTCCTACTGGAATTGCAATAGCTATACCTGAGGGTTTTGAAGGCCAAATTAGACCTCGCTCTGGGTTAGCTGTTAAGCATGGTATTACTGTGATTAATGCTCCTGGAACCATAGATTCTGATTATAGAGGAGAAATTAAAGTGCCTATTATAAATTTAGGTGATAAAGATTTTACTATTGAAAGAGGCATGAGAATAGCTCAATTAGTAATTAGCAAATATGAAAAAATTATATGGGATGTTGTAGAGCACTTACCTCAAAATAATTCAAGAGGAAATGCTGGCTTTGGCTCTACTGATATTTGAAACAAATTTAATGCATAAAGTTATACGCTAAATATTTAGGTAATTCAAATTAATGAGTAATTATATTGTAATTAAAAGTGCAAAAGAGCATAAACTTAAGAAGGTTGATATTGAACAAAAAACAAATTAGTTGTTATAACTGGTGTAGTGTAAGTGGATCAGGTAAGTCTTCAATTACCTTTGATACAATATATGCTTAGAGAAGATATGTTGAAAGCCTTTCCACATATGCAAGACAGTTTTTAGAAATGAGTAATAAGCCTGATACAGAATCAATTGAAGATTTATAACCGGCAATATCAATAGATTAAAAAACAACTTCTAGAAATCCAAGATCAATTGTAGCTACTGCTATAGAAATTTATGATTATGTAATAAAAACTGCAGATCATATAATTGATATTGTCTAGAAGGTGTTATAAATGGAGGTGAAGTTATAGCTGTTGGTACTCCATAAGTAATATCTATAGATCCTAAAAAAATTTCTGAAAATACTTCCTTGTAAAATTAACAAACTAATTTTAATTATAGATATGATTAGTTATAGTGGCTATAATCAAAGAAATTTGAAGTTATAATGCGCTTTTTAACCATACTCCTGTTTTAATAGAAATTAATTTATGAATTTAGAAAAAGCCAACAAGATCTTAAAAAGCACATATGGATATGATAACTTCAGAGGAAAACAAGAAAAGATTATAGAAGCTGTTTTAGCAAATAAAAACTGCTTTGTACTAATGCCAACAGGTGCTGGGAAATCAATCTGCTACCAAATTCCTGCAATAATAAAAGATGGATTAGGCATTGTAGTCTCTCCACTTATTGCTTTGATGCAAGATCAAATTGTAGCATTAAAACAAGCAGGAGTTAAAGCAGCAACAATAAATTCATCTATTAGCAAAAAAGAAGTATGGATTACAAAAGAAAAAATTAAAGCTGGTGAATTAGATCTATTATATGTTGCACCTGAAAGGTTATTGATGCCAGAATTTTTAGAATTACTTTCAGAAGCTAAAATATCATTGTTTGCAATAGATGAAGCTCATTGTGTATCACAATGGGGGTACGACTTTAGGAAAGAATACACTCAACTTTGGATCTTAAAAGATAAATTTGCTAATATGCCAAGAATAGCACTAACCGCAACAGCAGATGAACCAACAAGAAGAGATATATTAGACAAGCTACGTTTACATGATGGTGAAATTTTTATCAGTGGATTTGATAGACCAAATATATATTATGGAATAGAAGCTGCAAATAATCCTAAAAAGCAACTCTTAGCATTTATAAAGAACAAATATAATGGTGATAGTGGAGTAGTCTACTGTCTATCTAGAAAAAAGACAGAAGAAATAGGAGAATTTCTTAAAAAAGAAGTGATAACTTCAATCATATATCATGCAGGAATGAGCAATTATGAAAGAACTGAAAATCAAAAAAGATTCCAAGTAGAAACAGGAATAGTTATAGTTGTAACGGTAGCTTTTGGTATGGATATTGATAAGCCTGATGTAAGATTTGTAGTACATATGAACATACCAAAAAACATAGAATGTTACTATCAAGAAACAGGTCGCGCAGGAAGAGATGGCCTCGCTTCAGAAGCTATTATGTTCTATAGTATAAATGATATAGCAATTCAAAGAAGTTTTATTGAAAATTCAGAAGCTCCTGATGATTAAAAAAGAATAGAAAGGCAAAAACTTAACTATTTATTAGGACTATGCGAAACTAGTAGGTGCAGAAGACAGATATTACTAGAATATTTCGGTGATAGCTGCAAACCCTGCAATAATTGCGACACCTGTATCAATAAGCCAGAAATGTTTGATGGGACAATAGAAACTCAAAAGGCAATTTCAGCTGCTTATAGAACAGGACAAGTATTTGGAGTAATTTATCTAATAGACGTATTAATAGGCTCTGAGAATTCCAGAATTAAGAATTTTTGCCATGATAAATTAAGCGTATATGGTATTGGACATAATTTAACAAAAGGAGAATGGCAAAGTATTTTTCGACAATTAGTTTCCATGAATATACTTAACGTAGACATGATTCATCATAGTGCAATAAAAATAACAAAAAAAGGAAGAGATTTTTTAAAAACCAAAGAAACGATACAGCTACAAAAATATACAGGTAAAATAAAAGTACAAAAATCTCAGCCACAATTAGAATCTACAACATTAGAAACAGCAATAGATAAACAATTATACGAATTACTGAAAGAAGAACGTATGAGACTTGCTAAAGAACAAAACATACCGCCATTTATGATTTTTCATGATAAAACATTAATTGATATGGCATCCAAAAAACCTCAAAACTTTTCTGAAATACTAAATATTCATGGTATTGGCCAATCTAAAGCAAAAAAATATGCTGATTATTTTTTGAAAATTATATCTGATACATTAGAAGGTCTGGAAACTTATGAGTAAAATTTTATTTTAGTGCTTCCTCTCAATTTGTAACTTTGTCATCCCCTGCTCTATTATTTAAATAAAATTAAAAAAATAGTTATTAATTTCTTTATATCTTCCTATTATTTTAAAAAAGAACAAAGTCAAAGAAATTAATATACTAATAAAAAAACTATTACTTATATTTTGATTAAAAATTTAACTACTAGCTCATTAAAATATTGAATATAAAGGCATATCTTGCAAAGATATTAGTATTATTACATTGACATGGTTGATGTTTTAGCTTAATAATGTAGTTTATATGAACTTATAATATTACTATAAATGGACATTAAAATATCACAACCTAAGTTGGCCGCAACTGTAGTAGCAGATCTACTAGGAATTAGTATACAAGCTATACATAAACAACTCAAATCACTTGATATTAAGTGTCCTAAAGTTGGTAATAAATCATATATTATACACAATATTGGTAAAAAGATTTTTAATTTAAGCTTCAAAAAGAAAAAAGTAGCCTTCCAAATAGTTAAAGGTGGTACTGGCAAAACAACTGCCATACATAACGTAAGTTGTGCAGCTAGTTTATATGGAGCAAAAATTCTTACAATTGATTTAGATCCTCAAGGCAATTTAACTGACGCTTTTAATATAAATCCTGAAGATATGCCTACTATGATTGATGTTATCGAAGAACAAGCTCCTATAGAAGATGCTATAATTCAAGCAGAAGAAGGAATAGATTTAATACCTAGCAGAATTGAAAATGTAACTTTAGATAGTAAGTTAGCACTCACTAGAGCTCCACTACATAATGTATTTAATAATGTATTAGAAAAAGTTGAAGATAAATATGATTTTATTCTTATTGACTGTCCACCTATGATTGGTCATTCAGTAACTGCAGCTTCATTATATGTAGACTTAATGCTAATTCCATTAAATCCTGATAGATTTAGTGCAAAAGGTTTACAAATTTTAAAAGATGAGATTAAAAATATTAAAAAACAATATAAAAGAGATCTAAAATATAAGATATTTTTAAATAAATTTAGTGGCAATACCATTTTATCAGATAAAACATTACAAACTATTTTTAATGATGAATCTGAACAAGGTAATACTTTGAGTACTGCTGTAAGACAAAGCCAAGAAATACCTAATATTATAGATCAAAAACTAAATCTTTTTAGCTCAGTTAAAAAATCTGTTGCAAAAGATGATTTTGATTTACTCACAAAAGAATTATTAGAAATAGAAATTCAAAAAAATAAGTAATTTATGCCAAATATAGAAGATTTAAAATCTAATAAGAAAAAAACATTTAAAAAGCGAGATTATAGACCCTACAATCTTACAGGAACATCACTAGATAATACAATAGTCGCAGATGATGAAATTACTCCTCCTCCCGAACAAAATAACGATAAAGTAGTGTCAGTAGACCCAAATAAAATCAAAAATTGGGAATATCATGATAGACCTGAAAGTGAGTTAGGAGATATTGATTCTCTAGCGGAAGAATTTAAAAACATGGGACAACAAATACCATGTATAGTTAGAACTATACCTAAGAATGAAAAATTTCAATATGAGTTAATTGCTGGAGAAAGAAGATGGAGAGCAGCACTAAAAGCAGGTATACCTTTAAAAGTATTAATAAGAAATTTAACAAATAATGAAGCAGCATTAGTCCAAATATCAGAAAATTCCAATCGCTCTGAACTATCTGATTATGCCAAGGGAATGAGTTATGCGAAATTAATTAATAATAATATCCTAACCCAGTCAGACTTAGTAGAAAAATTAAAAATTAGTAAACAACAAGTTTCTCGCTTGCTTTCTTTTAGTAGGATACCTACTGAAATAACAAGTGCTTTAAAAGATATGTCCAAAATAAGCGCTAGAACTGCGGAAGAAATAAAACAAATAGCAGCAAAAGGAGATAAATATAAAGAAGCTATAATAAAATATGCCTCTCAAATTCAAGAAGGTAATATAGGAAAAACCACACTTAACACATTAGTTAATAAAAATGTAAATAATGTTATTAACACTCCACAAAGTGAAAAAGTATATTCTTATAATGGTAGACATTTATATACATGGAGAAATGATAATAATGCAATTCCATCTATTCATTTTCCACGAAATGTTTCTACATTGATTTTAAAAGGTAAATTAGACAAAGATAAACTTACCGATTCAATTAAACAGTTATTGGAGGATTTGCTTATGAATGTGAAATAAAAAAACCCTTCTAAAAGTGGCGACTTAAAGAAGAGTTTATTTTACTTTGTTATTTATTTGAATAATTAATTATCCAAATATATATATAATATTAATAATCTATATATATCAAAAAATTATTAGTTATTCAATAAATATTTTTGTCCCCCTAGGGGGACTTATTTTAATTAAAAATTTATTTATAGTCATGGATACTAATACAAATAGCTTTATCTCTACCCCTTCTTATAAAAATTACAATAATATGAGGGTAATAAATACTTCTTTTGCTAATATACTTGGAATAGAAAATGCTTTGTTTTTGAATCAACTTCGATATTGGTTACATAAATGTGGAAGAACTATTAAAAATTTACCTGGTAAATGGATATACAATTCTATAAATTCTTGGAAACTACAATTTCCATATTTATCTGAATATAAAATAAGAAAAATCATTAGATATCTAGAGGATTATGAATTAATAATATCTAAAAAAATAAACGCCCATAAGTGGAACCATACTAAATGGTATTCAATTAATTTTACAAAATATAAAGAATTAACTGCAAACAATAATAAATTCAAAATTAAAAGAAAGAATAATCCGCTAATTAATAAGGTTAATAGTATAAAATCGACAAATCGCTATGTTCAAAATGAACAAATCATAATAACAAATAATAACTATACAAATAATATATCTTCTAATGAAGAAGTTACTAAAAACAACTTTGAAATAAAAATAGAAGAAAAAATAATAAATAAAATGATTTATATATGGAATAAAGTGTTTGAATATTCAGTAAAACCAATTAAAGCTTATAGTAATAAAAAGAATCAACAAATATTATTAAATATATATAAAATAGTATTTAATAGTGATTTAGACAAATGGAGAAAATATGCGTGTAAAGTAAATAGCAGCCAATTTTTAATGGGAGAAAAGAAAACAAAAAACAACTTCAAAGCAGTATTTGGCTGGTTAATAAAAGAAGAAACAATAGAGAGGATATTAAATAGAGAATACGGAGTAGGAGATAGGGAATTAGATATGAATAATATATCAGAAAATATAGAAGAAAAAAAAGAAGAAGTAGTTAATAAAATAGACAAAAAGATATCAGAATATATAAAAATAAAAATAAATGATAAAAAAGAAAGAGAAGAATTTATAGAATATGTTAAAAGTGCAAGTATTATAGAAGATGACAGATATGGAATATTAAAAAAAATAATAAAACAAGTGCCAAAAAATTATATATTAGAGAGAGAAGAATATAAGGGAGTAAAAGAGAATTTATATGAAAGTTATGTAATGAAAAAATATTTAAGTATTACAAAAGTTGAGGTAAGGAAAAAGATAAGAAATAAGATGAACAAAATAATTGATGAACAGAGAAAAGACAATAAAATATTGGAAGAATTAATTAAAAAACAGAGAGAGATAGAATATTTGGAGTTAAACAATAGAATAGATAAAAATGGCTTGCAAGCAATATTATAAAAATACTAATATAAATAATATAAAAGATTCATTTAAATAAGAGATGTAATTAAAATGATTAAAACAATTAAAATATTAATAGCAGTTTTTTTGCTCAATCAATATGTAGTAAGTACGCTAAATGCAAAAAATCCTGAAGAAGTAGAAAGACAAATTAAAAAAGAT
>NZ_NPHZ01000013.1:0-13771 GCF_009690945.1 Rickettsiales endosymbiont of Trichoplax sp. H2 | reverse complement strand
TTATAGTGTTTTATAAGGGTCATTATAGAACATTATTATTTATTTAACAAATTTTGTTTTTGTAAAAATTATTATGATTTTAAAAAGTGATTTTAGAAAATTTATGCTCTAATAATTCAAAATTTTTAAAATAGTGAAAAATTTCTCTTCCATAAATGCGATTTAATCTATCTATTTTGATAAATATATATAAATATATATAAAAACAATAAAAACGCTTAAAATTGATTTATTTGCCATTTTTTATCTCAGACTTCTATTTTTATAATATATAGTCTTTTTTTTAGTATAAAATTTCATTGGCACTACTAAAACCTATATAGTCTTCACGTCAAAGATCTATAATTTCTAAGGGAAAAAAGAAAATGGTCGTGTTAACAATTTTAATGCGCAAAATAATTATAATTGCAAATACTAAAATATGGAATTTTCTGCCGAAATCTCAAGTGATAAAAATTTAAACTCTTAAATTTTATCACTTAACATAGTTGATATCACTCTTCTTATTTTTAGCTAAAACAAAATCAATTTCTCCGTAAATTTTTATCCAATTTCCTATTTTTGCACCTTCTGGTTTTTCTAATATCTCTATTTGAAATACAGAATCTAATCTATAATGTACTATAGATCTCATTATTTCATCTTCATCATCTGGCCACCTTATATCTTCTGCTATTTTTCCAATAACTATTAATGAGCAATTTTTTGTCTCTATCTTTTTTTTAGCTTTTGGCAATATCTCCATTTCTAAATCATCGATTAATATTTGTGAAATTTTAGGATGAATTTTTGCTGCGACAGAAACCTTCTCTAACCTATGGCCTAAGCAGTTTGCAACAAAGTTCTACAAACTTACTGGTTCTTCCAATATATGTAATATCTCTATAGCGCAATAAACTTTGTCTCGCTTATTATCATTAGTTTGCTTAATAATGTTATTCTTTTCTAGTTTTTCCACACCTCTTTGAACTGTACTATAAGCTATATCTAACTCTTTTGAGATTTTATTGATTGTTAAATATGGATTTACAGCAAATTGCTCTACTATCTGTACTGCCACTTTAGATCCAGATTGTGCTGCTTCCATTTTCCACTTATTCAATAACTCATTAATTCTTTCAGCACGAGATAAAGCGTCTTTTGACTGTTCAGCAACCCCATTTAAAAAATAAATAAACCATTCATTCCAATCTCCATTTTTGCTCAAATTATATAATTGCTTATAGTACTCATCACGTGTTGCTTCAAAAAATGCACTCAAATATAGAATAGGAGATGGCAGTATTTTTTGTTCTATAAGTAATAATGTAATTAATAATCTACCTATTCTTCCGTTTCCATCTAAAAATGAGTGTATGGTTTCAAATTGATAATGGCAAAGCGCAATGTGAATTAGTACTGGTAACTGTCTATTATGTAAGAATTTTTCAAAGTTTTTGAGACAATCCACTAAATAATCAACAGGAGGGGGAATAAATTTTGCAGTATGTAAGGTGCATCCAGGTGAACCAATCCAATTTTGAGTTTGCCTAAATTCACCTGGCATAGCATGTGCACCTCTCACACCTTGCATTAAATTTTGATGAATCTCTTTTATTAACCTGAGTGATAATGGTAATTCATTAAGCCGTTCTATACCATAATCAAGTGCAGTAATATAGTTTTGTACTTCTTGTAAATCATTTACATCTTGCTTTACCTGTACACCTGCATTATGAGCAAGTATTTCACCTACCGTTGCAAGTGTTCCTTCTATTTTACTAGATAAGACAGCTTCTCTTGTAATAAAAGGTCTTATCATAAGATGAGGATTAGGTAATTTACTACCTTCACGTGATAACTTACCTAGTAAAAAATCTGCACGTGATAGTGAATATATTACTTTTTCATTCCAACTAATTATTGGTGGTAACATATTAGGAATAAAGGCATTATATCCTTCAAGTGATTTTACTATTTTTCCAATTCTAGAACTTCTTATTTCCATTTAATTAAATTTATTAATAAATATTATTAGCAAAATATTTAAAAAATGATAACAAGTATATTTCTTATTAGCAATAACTAAAGTAATAAATTTACATATTATCAAAAATAACTATTTTTAGTAATAGGTATGCAGTCCGGATTGGTGTAATTTTCAGTCAATGCATATTGGATGCATAATGTTGAAAGATTAGTATGTATTGGACGTATAATTGTCATAAGTTCTGTCATATGTTTGTCATAAGTTTTAGAGTATATATTCTATTATTAGTATTTCCCTTTACTTCTAACAAATCTATATCTACTAATTCTTTTAATTCTCTTTGTAAAGTTCTCTTGCTTACTTTAGGATATAAAGTCTCATAAATCCTTATGTTTATTTCTCCAAACTCTATTATATACATTATTACATTAATTTGTCTTTCAGATAATTTATGATTTTCTTTTAAATATTCATATTTTGTAAATGTAGCACTTTTTTGTTGTATTTCTGATATTTGTGATGCTAATGCATGTATAAAATATTCAAGCCATTCAGTCATATCCATATCATTATTTCTCACACTTTGTATAGCCTCATAATACTTTAATCTATTGCGATCATAGTACTCACTTAAGGTAAATAACTTTTTAAAATCATATCCTTTCTTGTATAAATAAAGTGTAGAAAGTAGCCTTGCTGTTCTACCATTACCATCTAAAAATGGATGTATGTGAACTAGTTGGAATTGTGCTATTCCTGATATAATAATATCGTTAATATCAGTAACTTTGTTAATATATTCTATTAATTCTTGCATCATTATTCCAATCTCATATGCAGGAGGAGGTGTGTATATAATTTCTTGTGTTTTTGAGTTAACTACATAATTTTGTATTTTTCTGTATTCTCCAGGCGCTGCTGTATTGCCACGCACTTGATATACAAGCTTTTTATGTATTTCTCTTATTAAAGATTCAGTGATTGGACTCCCATCATTTAAATATTCACTAACTAAATTAAAAGCATAAGTATAATTTTTAACTTCTTGAATATCATCTGGATTTGCATTCTCTATACTCTCTCCTCTAACTACCTTTTTCGATTGTTCAAGCGTTAACTGTGTACCCTCTATATGGGTTGTATGATAGGCTTCTAATACCAATGCTCTATTTTGTAGTTGCAATAAAAGTTCTTTAGACAAATTTATCGCATCAAAAAAACCTCTAGCTCGTTCTATTTTACTAATTGCAATTGTAATTTTATTTGTAATTGTAAATTTAGGTCTATATAGCATGTTCCTGCCTCTTAAAACTATATGTTCCATGCACAAGGATATGCTTAAATAATAATGGTGATATTTTAGCTAGATCATTATTATCTATTTCATATCCTTCATTTTTAAGTTCTTCTATAATTTGATAAAGCTTGATTGTATTCCAATATAAAATAAGGTTAGATAATATACTAAGGCAACTAGCTTTATTCATTATTTGCACATATTCTTTTGTTTTAAAAATACCTTGATTTGCAAAAAATACATGTTGTGCTAAATTATGCCTTGATTCCCCTCTGTTTAACTGTAAGTAAACTTTATATCTAAGTGTAGAGTCAGAAATATACCTAAATATATATATGGTTTTTATTATCCTTCCCATAGTTATCAATGCTTTGGTTAGATTGTCAGATGAACTTCTATTAGTTAATTTTTGTACTATTATATGCGCTGGTGCTATACCATTTTTTAAAGATGCTACAACTCTTACTATTTGATCCCATTGTTTAGGAACATTACCAATATCTGCAAATCCACTGAATAACTTATTATATCCTTGATAATTTATACTTTTATCAAGTTTATATAATTGCTGATATTTTATTCCTTTAATTCTAGGACAAAATGTTAGACCTAATAAATAACATAGTGCAAATACTATTTCCGTAAATCCATGAGTATCTGTTGTATGGAACTCTGTCTCTAATTGAGTGCCATGGAATAATAATCCTGTTAATACATATGTTGCCTCTCTTACTGAACAAGATATAACTTGTGTATTGAATACACTATATTGATCTGACATATGGGTATATACTGATATTACCTTCTCATAGTAGCCATAATACCTTGGGTAAAATGCTGCTAAACTCGAACTACTTCTTATTCTATAACGTTGACCATCTGAACTTGAGATTTTACCACTCCCATATATTTTGCTAAGTGGATGATTATTATGCTGGTTTACTATATATCTATTTGTCTTTAATAAAGCATTATCATGCATATACCATCTTGATACTGTCCTTAATGGCTCTATATCAATGTCTTTTGTGCTATTAAATATTCCATATAATCCCATATTTGTTCCATGGGCTATTAATGATGCATATAAAAGATTCTTTTCAACATGTTCTTTGCCTTCATACCCCACCATTGCTTTAAAATTCTTTGTATAATTAATTCTCTCATCTACCTCATATAATAATTCTTCTATTCTTATTATTGGCATTCTTGATTCCAATAATTGCTTCAACTTTTTTACTTTATTTGATATTGGGAGAGCATCATCTTTACGTAATCTTAATTCTCCCGATTTACTAATATATGCAAAACTATCAATATTATTAAAACTCTTTATTGCTTGATTAAAATACTGTTTATATTCCTTTTTTAAAACTCTTAGGATGTTTTTAAAATTCTTTGGTAATTCTAACTTTCTATATGATTCCTTCCTTTCTTCTTTCCAAACTGATTTGCTATATATCATGTTCCAGAAATTACGATGATGTTTAGAAAATTCTATATATACATCTCCATTACCCAATGCTTTCTTGACTGCAAAGTATAAAGATATTTCCCATGTCTTTTGTTTTATATTTCCCTTTTCATCATATAATAGTTCCTTCCAAGAATCAAAAACAAATTCTATAGGAGCATCTTCAGGTATTTTTGTTATTTTATTTTCATTTAATTGCTGTAATATTTTTATTGATCTTATTATATCTTCTGATCCCTTTGTTGCTTTAAAATCTAGTTTATAAAACCTTTTTGTGTATTCTCTTAAATTACTATATCTAGATAATAATTCATCATAATACCCATATTTTTCTAGCTCATTCAGTTCTCTACATTCTTTCACAGCTTCTCTTACTTCTTCTACATCTAAACTATCCTTATACTCTTCTAAAGTAACCTTCTTTGGGGTAGTATATTCTAATAAGCTTTGCACTGTATCTAATAATATATCTATACTTTTAGTAGATTGCCTGCGCAATGGCTTTATCTTTAAATCTAAACTATTTTTAGAAATTCTGTTCTTTTTTGCTAGTAATTGATTATTTAAATCTATAACATTATCAACTATATGTTTATAACATTCTACTAAAAAACATGTGATATAGGCGTAGCGTTTTATTGAAGGTGATATTTTTCTTAAGGAATCTGCATCATATGTACTTACTAGCTTAGCTATTGATATAATCAATTCCTGATCTATATCTTCAAAATTTAGCTTATGCACTTTTAGCTTTAGCAATATTGATAATCTATCTAAATATTCATTTATTACTTTTGCTGTTGCCTCTGGTGCCGATTGCTTAAACTTAAAAAATTCTGTAAATGATCCTCTACCTTTAGATTTTAATAACTTATCATATTTTCTTAATTTTTTTTCTGTATTTAATTTTGATATTTTTTCGTATATCTTTATCAATGACTCTTGCTTTATTTTTGCAATTTTTCTCCCTAAACTTTTGTTTGTTGGTAAAATTACTTTTAATTTTATCAAAAACTCTTCTGCTTCTTTTAATAAACTATTTCTCACATACAGCTTTTCTTTAAGTTTTGACAATATAAATTCTTGAAGCTCTAGTTCTACTTTTTTATCATAGTCTTGATAATTTAAAAATTCCTTTATTCTCTTGCGATATATATATTCACTACTTTCTGAAATTTCATTCTCTAGCCTATCTATATATTTAACACCAAATTGTTGTGATAAATGTTGAATTATTTTATACTCAACCTGTTTATAATTATCGATAAACCTTCCGTTATTCTTTAAGCTACACAACTGTAATGCAAAACATATGATAGAATTATTTTCTCCTTTACATGCGGTATAAATAAACTCTATCTCCGATGGTATTAATGTCCAATTTATTAATAACTCTTCTTCTGGAACTTCAATAACATTTTGTTTCTCTACTACATCACCCATATATATTGACCTCTGTCTTTTCTACTGCTAAACCTAATTTTTCTTTTGATGCTTTTGTATATATCAACATTGTATTTATTGAATCATGCCCCATTAATAATGCTAATTCACTTAATTGATTCGGATTAGAATGCAAATAATTTATTGCAAATGTATGTCTTAAAGTATGTGCACTTACCTTAATTCTTTCTATTTTAGATCTTTTATATATCGTATCAATGACAAGTTGCAAAGAACGAACTGTAATCCCAGTCCTTCTTTTACTAGTAAATAAATAATCTGTTTCCTTAACATCTTTTTTTTCTTTTAAATACTCTTTTAAAGCATTTCTTACACTAGAGTTTAATGGTACTTCACGTTCTTTAATACCCTTGCTATCAATGACTCTTACAGAACCTGATCTCTCATTTATTTTTATATCTCTTATCTGTAATCTACATATTTCTCCCACCCTAAGTCCAGCTTGCAACATTAATTGTATTATTGCGTAATTGCGCCTTGCTAAACCATATCTTGACTGTTTTGCTGCATTTAACAATAAATGTGCTTCTGTTCTGTTTATACTTTGTGGTTTATTGGGCTTACCTCTTCTTACAAATTTAATTTTTTCTGCAGGGTCATTTACTGAATTTAAAATTATGTTTAAAAACTTAAAATATATTTTAATAGATTGTAATCTTCTATTAATTGACGTTGCCTTTTGCCTTTTTATATCTAATAACTCCTGCCTATATGCTTTTATATCATCTTGTTCCGTAGATTCTAAATCTCTTTCTTCTTGATATAAATCTGTTAACCATTTTCGAAAATGTAGAATATCACTTAAATAATTTTTTATCGTTCTATCTGATAAATCTCTTTCCTTTAAATATTTTTTGAATAATTCAATATTTTTTTCTTTCATTTAATGTTGTATGTATAGGATGTATATTTATTACATAGCTTAACGTACTATATTAATACATCCTATACAACATATTTTTATATTACACTTCATCCAATTGTACTTGGACGCATAATACAAATACTCCTTGAACTAGAAAATTTATCTACTTTCTCAACTTCAAAGATAGGCTTTGCTTCGTTCAATACGCATTGACTAATTCCCCTATAAATAGGGGTATCACTCTTAAAAATGTATAGTCTTTCTAATGCCTAATTTGTCTATATTTGTAATTATAGCCAAAATAATCTTAATGGTAAATAATAACATCTACTTTAACCTTTACTACTGAGAGTATAACATTTAGTTCCAGGCCTTATAGAATATACAAATAAGAAGTAGGCTTAAATAAAAAAAGCACTATATCCAATATCATATCTTAAAAAATCCATATCCTAACTTCTTATCTATTATTTTGCCCTCACTTTTGAATGATCTTCATCATGATAACTTTATTAAATCTTAATTTAAAATTGGTGTTAATATTATTTATTAAAGCAAAAATATACTCCTAAAGATAAAAATATAAACCCTATAAACTGCTTTATAGTAAAAGGTTCTTTCAAATATATTATCGAAAAAAATATAAAAATACCTAGATTAATAATTTCTTGTAAAGCTTTTAATTGAAATACATTAAATTGTTGATAACCTAATCTATTAGCTGGAACTTGGAATATATATTCTGGCAAAGCTATTATCCAACTTATAACTATAAATAAAAATAAATCTTGACTCTTGTACTTTAAATGCCCATACCATGCAAAAATCATAAATAAATTAGAAATTGTTAACAGTATTAGCACTTTTATTAATACCATATTCACTACTTTTATAATGTTAATTATTATTTTGCGTTAAATTAATGATATAAATTACACCAGCACTATGACTAGAAATTAACAATTTTGACTCATCATTAGATAAAACTAGCTTACCGTTAATATTAGTGCCTATATCTATTGTACTAATTACAATATTAGATTTTAAATCTATAACAGATATTTTTCCTTGCTTATCATGAGGAATGTACATACGGGATAAATTATTAGAAACAACGCTTCCACCATCAGGTTGATATATAAGATTTATTTTTTTAAAAAGCTTCAATTTACTTAAATCAAATACTTCTATAATATTTTTAGACCTACTTATAATATATAACTTATTGTGTTTTTGACTTAAAACTGGCTTAAAAGGATGACTATTAACTGAGATTTGATCTTTAATTAAGTTATTTTTTAAATCCATGATTAATAATTTGCCTTTTAATAAATTTTGAGTTACATAAGCCCTATTGTTCTTTGAATCAATCACAGGCTCACTAAAAGCATCTCCAATTTCTAATTCAGTAACAGCATAGGCATCTGCTAATATAATAAAATTAGTAACTAATAATACAGTATAAGCAGTAATTATGTTTAAAAATTTCATAAAATAATAATAAATATAAACTCAAGTATAAATACTAAAAAAATTGTGTCAAATAATTAAATAACATCTTAAAAATTTTTAAAAACGCTTGAAAATTGATTTATTCGCCATTTTTTATCTCAGCCTTCTGTTTTTATAATATATAGCCGTTTTTTTAGTTGTCATTTTTCAAAGGCGAGTTCAGCAGATTATCAAAGTGCAATTCAGCAACAATTTGTTTTTTAATTAGAGGCTTTAGAATATTGCAATTCACGATAAAGAGTAGAACGACCTAAGCCTAATTGTTTTGCTACTTTAGTAACTGGATCACCATCTTTTATGAGTTTTAATGCTGTCTCTATTTTCTCCATATCAAGATTTGGTCTGCCTAATTTTGTTCCTCTTAATTTGGCAGCTTTAAGTCCATCCTTAGTGCGTTCAGATATTAACCTTCTTTCAAAATGTGCTATTGCTCCAAATACATGAAATATTAATTCTCCAGCTGCAGATGAAGTATCAATTTTTTCTTCTAATGACATTAATCCTATCTGATAATGTTTTAACATTTCAACAGTTTCTAATAGCTCTTTTAAACTTCGTCCCAATCTATCAAGCCTAACAACGCAAAGTAAATCATTTGGCCTGGCATATGCAATTAAATTCTCTAAACCATTTCTTATAAATATTTTTCCACTAATTACATCTTCAAATATTTTTAGTGCACCTGCTTTTCTTAATCTTTGCCTCTGACCTTCCAAATCCTGTCCTTCTGTTGATACACGTGCATATCCTAGTATATCAGGCATTATCTTACCATTATGAATTTAACATCTAAATTAATTTTCTCCCATATCTTATCACAAGTTAAAATAGGGTATTTTTTCTCAATCGCTAAAGCTATACAGGCTCTATCTCCAAGTGATAGTCCATATTCTTTGGTTTTAGGATAAATATCTGCTGCAATGAGCGCTTGTTTTTCATCAAAGTCTATAATTTTAATTCCTGAAATTCTCATAATGTTTTTACATTCATCAGCAGTTAGATTTTGCTTATCAATACAATATTTATAGACTTCTGATATATTAACACTTGATATGATTGCATTTTTTAAATGTCTCTTAATCACTTCAAAACCCTTTTCTTTAGCAAGCAAAGCAACTACTGCAGAAGCATCAAAAATAATTTTATTATTCATTTGCATTCTCTCGTGCTTGTTCTATCTCTAAATCTTTATGTTTATCCTCAATAAAATCTTCTACTATATTTTCTTTTTTGACAGTTTGGTTTTTTGTAAAGATAGCATTCATCTCATTAATAATATAATCAACATTTCTTATTACTAAAGCATCTTCTGTTAATTCTATAGTCACTTTATCGTTAGGAGATATATTAAACCTTTCTCTTATATTTGAAGGTATAAGCATTCTACCATGCTGATCTAAATTAGTTATTATTTTTTCTGTAGTCATTGTTTAATTTACTTTTTAAAGTTATTCATCTTTATTACTAAAATGTTGTATAATTATATTGTTATACAAGTAATTATATATCACTTATACAAAATAAGCAAGATGCAATCCACCAATTGTTCATTTTATAGACTACTGATCTACATAATTTAAAGTTCATTTAGAATGATATAAAAATTAATACTTGCAAACAAACTTAATAAGCCCCGTATAGACAAATAACACTCTTATTTTTTCCAAAATTATCACTGTCCATAAAACTAGTCCTTAAATGATTGCCGTCCATAAACTTACTTTTAGCTTTTATAGAAAAACTTATCTAAATATTTATTAAATGGTTCGGGATTTTACTTAATCATTTTTTCTAAGTCCAATTCAATTTTTCTAAATATTCCATGTAAATCTATTTTTCTTAAATCCCATATTGGTATTCCTGTTCCTTTTGATAATATGATTAAAGCTTTTTCTGGTAATACCCTCCTTAATTCACTTATTTCCTTCTCTGTTAATTTTAGGGCATTTCTACAAAAACTTTTATAGCTAACTTTATAAATTTCCGACATCTCCCTAATCCAACAACATAGTAGTTGATATTCACCAGGCTTTGGATGTAACGGCCATCTCTTATCCATTAATTTAATACACTCTCATAAAGCCTACGACGCTCACTAGGAGGGTTATATTTTGTTTTTTCCAAAATTTCTAAATCAATAAACTCTTTTCCAGATATAATAGTTTCACTTGCTGCTCTGGTTAATATTATCATAATTTCTCCAATACTTCCTTCGCTTTTACTCAAAGCATAGAGCGCACCTCTGCATCTAATAACTGTGATGGCTTTTTTAAAGGTAAAATCATCATAATACTTTTTAACAGCTTGATAAATTCATTATTATTTTGCCATATTAGCAGTATAAAAGGTTCAAATCTATTCTCTAATTGATCATCACTTCTGATAGCTAAATATGCATCTTTGATACCCACTTCAATTATTGGTAACTGCATTTCATTACCAATAAATCTTAGAACATTTAAAAATTCTCTTTGTATATTATTATTACCAGCTAATATATTATGCAACTCATCTATAATAAGCATTTTTACTTTTGTTGCTTTCATTAATTTGATACATATACTTTCACATTGAGCAGTACTATTATATGTGACAGGTACTCCTAATTCAGTAATAATAACGGCATAAAATCTTCTCACAGAAGGATTAGATGGCATTTGCACTTTTAACACAGGAATTACTTCATGTTCTTCATTTTCTGATGTGTACGACAAATTATTTCGTTTGAATTTTTCTATAATCATTGTTTTCCCATTATTTGTTGGACTAATAAGAAGCATATTAGGCATTCTTATTCTTTTAGGATAATTTAATAATTCTTCCATTCTGCTCAATGCTTCTTGGGCTTTACTATATCCTATCCAATATTCGTTTCTTATTTTCTCAATTCTTTCTTTTATAGATAATGAAGTGACTTCACGAATATTCGGCAGGAGATGCTTCATTTTTACCATATTTCTATATTGTCAAAAGCCTTGGTATTATCGATATCAATATTTTCTTCATTGGTAATTTCTGTTTTTGAAGTTCGTTTTTGGATTTTAGCATTTTCATGTATGCGAGATCTATTTTTTCTCATGCCACGTGTTTTAGATGCTGCGCTTTTAACTATATGGCTCATTTCATCTATCGCTCTAAATAAATTATTTTCATTTACTTGTTCCTTACCTTTTGCTTTAAGATTCCTTAAGGCAATACGATGTTCAAATAAACTGATAGCAGGATGAGATAAAATACGATATGGTATTTCAAGATAACTTTTTTCTTCTTCCAAATAAACATAAATTCTACTTAAATCTCTAGGATCACGACGGATTAAAAATTTTCCATATTTATTTCTTCTCTCTATAAACGAACGAAGAGAGTTATTGTAATAAACAATATGATCTAATATAAAGCCATCTCTTCTTAAAGAGCGGTATATTATAGGCAAAAAATCAATTAAAAAAGCCTTTTTATCATTTATAGAAGATAACTTTATACCTTCCTGCTTCATCACTTCTAACCCTGACTCATATAACTTTATTGGCGTTTGAAAAATCCCTTTATGCAAACGTAAATGATAATATTTCGTAATTGCTATAATCAACCACCTTTCAAGTTCAGAAAGTGTGAGGCAAGCCTTTTTTTCAGAAGGATAATCACCTTTTGCTTTAATATTTGAAAAAGTGCTTCCAGGTAAAGTATGAACCAGCTTCATCATTGTTCCTATAACACGCTCTATAATACCACCATAATGCGGCTTTCCTATTGGTCTATGTTCTATCTTAATGCCATGCTGCAGACACCCTCTACTCAGTGCATTACTATGAAAATCAGAGCCATTATCAACATGAATAATATTTGGCTTCCCAAAAATTGGCCAAAACGCATCAATCCCAAGCATCGCAAGCCAAGGTGCTTTATCCATAGCAATATGTATTAAGCATAACCCAATTGATACAGCAGAAGGAACTTCTAATGACAGAACAAATCCTGCAAATACACCTACTATATACATCAATAGCAAAAGTAACATAAGGTCTGCCAATAAGTAATCTTTCTACAGGATCAACAATTATAATATCAACTAAAGTATGGTCAATCTGCACCACATCTAACGGGTAATTAACTTGTGGAAAATTCCCAATAATAGGGGTTATTAGTTTATTACTATCGTCCCCTCGTTTTTTTAATGATGTCAAACAAATTGAATTCAAACGTCTACGTATAGTAATTTCTGATGGTGCATTAATTTGTTTTTCAAAACACTGCTTTCTTATCTCTTCTGTAATTTTTGCAGCACTAAGTTTTTGCGAATTTAAATAGAACTTATCAATTACTTCATTTATAACATCTTCTTGTTGTCTAAATAATCGTGATCTACCCTTACCACCATTTGGCTTTTGAGGAATTATAGAAGTAATTAAACCTTGAGATTCGCGATAATTTCGAATTAATTTGTATACGTAGCGTGTCGATAATCCAAGCTCCTTTGCCGCTTCTAACACCATACTTCTTGAACAAACCTTGCTTTTAGCTAGAGGTACGATAATTTTAGCACGTTGCTCGCCTAACCCCCAAAATTTATCATTAATTCTAGAAATATCCTCCATTTTTATATAATTTTGCATATATTGAACTCTACTTTGATATAATCATAATATATTGAACTTGTATATGATAAAATTGAACTCCTCTTTGATATTTTTTCTATGAATTTATCAGGCTTCCAACACATGCTGCTGAACTCCTCTTTGAAAAATGACATTAGTATGAAATTTCACCAATAAATCTTGTATTTGATTATTGCACTAATTATAACTGAATGCCTATTGTAAAAGTTTTTTGTATATTACTTTATAATGATTCATACTTCATTTGATTTTCTTTAGTTGTTTTATAATCTTCTGCTAAAATTTCATATGGTATATTTAACGTGTTGTGAAGATTCCTAATCATTCGTAAATTTAATTTTCTTTGCTTATTTAATATTTCAGAAACCCTACTTCTACTTCCTAGAATTTTTTCTAACTCAGTACGCTTTATATTTTTTTGCTCCATTATAAATTTAATTGCTTCTATTGGATCAGGAGCTGAGATATCATAATGTTCTTCTTCATATTTTTCTACTAAAGTTGTTAATATCTCTAGATAATCGCCTTTTTCTGTGTTTGCTTTAGCATCCCATAATTTATCAATAGTGTTAAG
>NZ_NPHZ01000012.1:0-14349 GCF_009690945.1 Rickettsiales endosymbiont of Trichoplax sp. H2 | reverse complement strand
ATTAACAACTTTTTCAAAATTAGCTAAAGATTTTCAAGATTGTGAAGCTATATGTTTATCTAAAGATTTTCGTTCTAAACAATTAGATAATATTACTATTTATCCCTGGAAAGAAGGAATTAATAAATTCTTTGTTCCTAGCAATCTCAAAGATAATTAGTCTTGTTAAAATTTCCTTGATGGGAATAATGTGATATTGTCTATATAGCTTAGTATATTAAAATTAATGCAATTTGATAATTATAGCACGTAATACATAAAAAGTTATGTAAATGCAGAGCAACCTTTAAAAAACTTGGTATGAAATTGTAATAAATAGTGTATGGGATAAACTTAATGTAACAATATTAAAGAAACTTTTCGTTCTGCAGATATTGTTTTTCAATAATAGAGTAATTTTTTATATTAAAATATCATCAATAATTGTTCCTTTGTGATAACTATAAACATGAATGCATATATAGCTTTTATTTATGTTACAACTAAAAAAGTAGAAGACATAAAGTATTTGATGAGATTTCTAAATATGAAAAGACTTGCATATGATTTTTTTCAATCATGTTCTTTTAAATTTACGGTGATATAATAGATAGATTTGAAAAATAAGTTGAATACCTAGCTTTATCCCTAGTTAATATTGCTCTTTTGGTTATAGCCGCATGTGCTCCTATATAAAAATCTGGCAAAACACTACCTTTACCACCTCCTCTTTTTTTATATTGCATAAAACACTTGCCAGCTAAAAATCCTGCTTCCCATGGTAAATTCTCACATTTG
The DNA here is from genome assembly GCF_009690945.1 of Rickettsiales endosymbiont of Trichoplax sp. H2. Taxonomy (NCBI): domain Bacteria; kingdom Pseudomonadati; phylum Pseudomonadota; class Alphaproteobacteria; order Rickettsiales; species Rickettsiales endosymbiont of Trichoplax sp. H2. The sequence goes on along the minus strand of NZ_NPHZ01000012.1, from coordinate 13,572 downwards.
ATATTTGCTTCTTTTATCACCCCATCTAATTCCTCTATCCTGCTAAACTTTATTGAAATTTCTGCATATATAATCTGATTAATAATTAATTCATTATTCTCTGCATACTCTTCCAACATTTCAGAAGACCATTTAAACCATGTTCTATCTTCAGTTAATATATCTAATATTATATTGCTATCAATAATAATCGACATGCTTATAATCTTGTATATTTCATTATTTCATCTGTTGCTACGTTTACATCTCCTTTATTTCTTAAGGCTTTTATAACAGAAGTGCCTCTTCTATTAGCTTGCTTTTTTTTAATTAAGACTATCTTAGAATTTATTTCCTTAAAATCTATCTCTGTATGTGGTAAAAAACCAAATCTTTCTCTTATTGATTTTGGTATTGTCACCTGCCCTTTTTCATTTATGTACATATATTAATCTTTTTAGTAGTAATAGTTTTATTATTACTACTAAATTTTCCTTTGTCAATTCTTATATTCTGTTTACTAATTCATAATTTAGTAAACATCTAAAAATACATCACTCATACCGCCTATTAAATCACTTTTTCAAATCACATAAAAAACTTTTACTACAATAGGTATGCAGTCCAAATTGGGCATAAAAATCGGACAATATCATTCGTTTAAGCATAAGAAGCAGGCTGCAATTTTCTATAGCGGTTAGACATGCTTTAAAATTTACTTTTTTATTATCCTCTACCTCATCATCACTATGCTCAAGTAATCTTGCAATATTGATTAAAACAATATGTGCATAGATTTCTCGTCGAATTATTATATCTGTTTTAGCGTGCATCTCCTCTATTCCAAAATGCTCTTTTGAAATTTTATACAATTCCTCTATATCCCATCTTTTATGGTATAAATCATCAAACATTTTAGCTTTATATTCACTCTTTGTTAAAGTTGTGGCAAAAACATATAATTTTCCCTTTATCTTTCTTTTTAACAATCTTAATTTTATCTCTGAGAAATTTATATCATGTCCTATCTTCCTTAAATCTATTTTGACTGTTTCAGATGGGCTATATTTTATTACCATATCATTTCTCGAGCTGTTAACAAACCTAATTATCTCCTTATTCCTTAAATTCCCTTGTATTCTAAATAGCCCATGTGCCTTCTTATCAACTATCTTTCTCAGTAATAAAGAACTGAAATATCCTCTATCTATTATTAAGATATCATTCTTCTCTAATGTCTCTATATGCTTTAATGCTCGATCTCTTTCACTAAAGCTTTTTATTATCGCGAAATCATGAACTATATGTGTGTTTACATCATACATACAGCTTAACAAGCCTGATGGAAAATAAACATCCCTATTAAATTTTTTATACCCCTCTTTTTCTAATTCTTTTCTCAATCTTACTTTTGTTCCATCTATTGCATAAACTCTATGCTTTCCCATTAGCTTATATTTCGTATCAAAATCTTGGGTTTTTATTATTTCATCATTTATTTCTCTAAATGCTGTTGGTGACAGCTTCTTCCTTGCTTCACATATTGTTGATTGTGCATATCTATTTTCTTGACTCTTATTTATCTTCTTATCTCCGTATTTATCGCATATTTCTGATATTATAATCCCATATCCTTTCCCTCCTTTTATTACTAACTGGAATATAAAATCTATTAAGAACTTACTATCTATTTTTCGTTTTCTCTTTATCCATTCTCTATCATACTTTTTACTAACTTTTTCTATTATCTTCTTTATTTTTCTATATAGCTAAATAGCTAAAAAAGAGTTATGGCACATGGTCCCTGAAAAGTTCAACAACATCACAATCTTCTCTTCTTCTAATAGCCTTAGCTTGAGCCCATTTATGCTCAATAGGATTTAGATCAGGAGAATAAGGAGGCAGAAATTCTATTTTGTGTCCGTGATTCTCGATTAATTCCTTTGTTTCCTGGCTCTTATGAAAAGCAGCATTATCCATGATAACAACAGAATTTTCTGGTAAATCAGGAATAAATATTTTCTTAACCCAAGTATTGAAAACTGCAGTATCAACATTACCCTCAACTATTCCGCATCCAATTAACGAATCACCACATAACCCAGCAATTACGTTCTTTCTACCTTTTGCATTACAGTTTTGAGTGCCATAGCAACGACCTCCTACAGGAGAATAACCATACGTTCTTGGCATGTCATGCGCAAATCCACTTTCATCTACGTACACCACTGAACTACCCTCTTTCTCATATTTGTTAATTTTCTCTCGGAAGGTAGTACGTCTTCCTTCGTCTACTTTTGGATGCTTCAACGTTTTTTTTATACGACACACCTAGTCTCTTTCATCCTTTGCAGATGTAATTTTGACTTACGTTGAATTTTTTTGCTCTCTCATACTGATATAAGTCTGGATTTTCCTTCACATCCTTCTTCAGCGCTTCCATTTCTATTTTTATTGCTCCTTTTCCCCACTTTTTCTTTGGCTCTATTCTTTTTGTCCACCTATATATTATATTTGGGCTCATTCCAAACCTTTTCCCTACCTCTACAAAGCTCAGTCCTTCCCTTTTCTTTATTGCTAATATCTTTCTTCTCATGTGTAATGAATACATTTATTTTTCTCATATTTTTTTTCCATACGCTCATAACTATAACTCTTTTTTAGCTATTTGGCTATATACCCTTTTCTTTTTACTATCCATATTTTTATTATTTGCTCATGTTACCCTTCTTTTTACCATTTCTTCATCTTTTTGTCTATCTTATTCGAATGAAATTGCTATATACATTACTCCACTAATTTGCTACTTCCTGCTTGTTCTATCCAGTGACAGCCAGTAATTAATACTAAAGTATTTTCTCCCCCACCATTATTATAGTATTCTGACTTATACTCATCCTCGATATTTGGAATAAGACGAGTTCCAGCATGAAAATTTTAATAAATAGATAATGAGTGTAGATCTTCTTCATTTACCATCTCATCTATAATTATTGGAGTTAATACATCTTTATCTTTTATAATGTCAGATAGGCATTTGTTAAACAATTTTAATTTTTGAAGTTCGATAGCTGTGGAATAGAACATATATTTCTGCTCATATTCGGTTTCTATTTTGTTCAAGCTTACAAAAAAATTATTTAATTCTTATTCTCCTAATTTTTTTTACTCTGTATAGCTAAATTTTTTGCTACTTTTTTGCATTCATTAATATTTATCATAATCAACCTCCATATATTTTAAATTATACGATATAATTTTAAAAAAGGAGTATTATTTTAATTTTATCGCTGTATAACTTATTATACGCTTAATATTACAAATATCCAATAATAATTTTTAGTAACTTATACTAAGTATATTACACACTCGTCATAGATTCTTTTATAATTAATTATGTGAATTTATAAATTCACTTAAGGCATTTTTTACAATATTATTTAATGTATCTTCATGTTGCAATGCATATAATCCAACTTTTTCGTGTAATTCTGTTCCTATTCTAACATTAAAGCTTCCTTTAAATGGTTTGTCAGGTTGTTTATTGGCTTCTTTACAACTTATTAAATAGTCATCTACAGCATCTTTAAAAGAGTTTACTAAATTTTCTGCATCCTTTGCTTCATAATTAACTAAATCTTTAATAAATTCTATTTTCCCGAAAAATATTTTTTCTTCTTGATCAAAATTGATTGATCCATAAAAGCCTTTGTAAATTAAACTATTATTTTTTTTCATAAAAACCTCACATCTTTAAGTTTTTGTATTACTTGTCTAATGGCATATGCTTTTACTATATTTGAGGAATGAGGCTTGTGCAGGTTAACTATAAGTTCTAATTTAGAATGATAAAACTTTCTTCTAGAGTCTCCAGTCTTAGTATTACTTATTTCCTCAAATCCTAATGTAAGTAGAGCAGCATGTAATTCATCCCAAGTAAAATCCTTTGGAACTTTTAGCAATCTTATAATTAATTTCTGCCTTTTACTCATTGCCAATCTTCAAATAGTAACTAAAGCAAGTGTAAAATATCTTCTTTAAAATAGCAACTAAAAATAGTCACTGTCAATTTTATTTATGTAGTTTTAGAAGTCAGCTAAAATTCTTAATTAAAAATATTTTGACCTTTATATCAGTTTCGTTTCTTACTCTCTGAGTTTTGAAATTAAAAAAGACATAGAGCAAGGTGAAATTAAAAGTGATTGTTTCATACTCCATACAAATGCTTTGTCAAATCAATATCTACAGATTTTTTATTGGTCTATTTTACATGAAAATTGACATTTGGTAATGAAATTCTATTTAAAGTAAAAGGATACTTATATTCATAGCTCTAGATCATATCTTAAATAATATCTTGTACCTTTTAATTCACCCTTTTTGAATAAAAGCCCCAATTGTACTAAATCTTGTAAATCCCTAGTTGCAGTAGCACGTGAAATTTTCGTAATTTTCATGTAATTACTCACGCTTAAACCTCCTGAAAATCCTTTTGGTCCTTCATGGAAAATACGTAATATTGCTTTTTCCTGACGTTTATTAATTTTTTCTTTGAAATATTTCATCACTTTTGATTTATAAATAATCAATTCTATCAATTTAATACTATAATCTTGAGCTTTCAAAATTGTTTGCGCAAAATAGAGTATCCATTCTGTAATATCTAAAGCGTTATTGCATAACTGTAATGATTCATAATACTGTTTTTTCTTTTGTTGAATTATTTCAGATAAAGCTATTAATAATGGTTGATTAGCAGATTGTGAAAGAGATTTAATAACTAAGATACGTCCAATTCTACCGTTCCCATCCTCAAAAGGGTGAATAGATTCAAAATAAACATGTCCTATAGCAGCATGTAATAACGGCAAAGATTTTGCATTTTGATTAAACCACAATATATACTTTTTCATCTCACTTAATAACCTTTCTGGAGGTGGAGCTTCGAAATGTACTTTAGGATCACCAATAGGACCAGAAATAATTTGCATTGGCTCTTTATTTTTACGATAAGACCCTATATTCCACAAATCATTCCTACCTGACATTAACCAGCTATGCCATTTAAATATAATATCTTTTGATAAAGGTGCGTTATAATGAGTATATAAATTTGTCATAATCTTTGCCATGCCTTCTTCTGCAGGAGAATTACTAGAAGGTACTTTTATTCCTAAATTATTACAAATAGAAGAATATAGACTATCCCTATTTAAAATCTGACCTTCCATTTCAGAACTGCAAAATGCTTCGTTACTAAGAATATCAATAATAAAAGAGTTTTTATCTTGTTTTCTAAGATGTATTAAAGATCCTTTATACATCCCAGCTTTTTCAATAAATTGCTCTTCCAAACCTTTAGTAATACCTTTGTCAAAAGTAAAGTTAGGCCAATTACTTAACTGCCAATTCCAAAGCATGAGTTATAAAACGATTCTTTATAGCTCAATATAACATTTAATATGAGTTATATCAAGTTATAACTTTACAATTCTCTACTTGTAACGTCTTTTATATTTATAAAATATGAAATCTAATCTTAAATAACTCAATATTTTCTTAAACTCCCTGATCCACAGATAATTAGTATAGTATCATACATAATAGAATATTATTTCTAAACTAACCATACCAAAATTTCAAGAATTAGTTTATAATAATAAATCATTTGATAATTAAAATTATTAAAAATCCTATAAAAAACATAAGTGCTGAAAATTGATTGCCATCCTCTTTATGTGCCTCTCTTAATAATTCTTCTACAACTAAATATAAAAATGCAGCGGTAGCAAAAGCACACATTGTAATAATAATATCTCTAGAACAATTTATAAAAATTAACCCTAAGCTAATTCCTAAAACTACTAACAATATATAAGTAAAATTTAATAAAATAATAAATCGCATTTTTTTATTTATTTTATCTAAAGATGAGTTAACAGATAAAATTAAAAAAAGAAGCTCAATAGAAAGTGCTGTAATCATTACTATTCCTTTTTCAACATTTATAACAAAACTGACACCAAGTAATAAACCATCTATAAAAATATCTATTCCAACAGTTATTAATAAAGTTAATAACTCACTAGTAGGATTAGTACTTAATTTTTTATATCTAACAATAAGAGCTTGCATTAAAAGCATTAAGGAACTACCTAATAAATATCCAAGGATTACATTAAATTTATATGAGTTTTTATATATTTCTGGAATTAACTCTATAGAAATAGCTGCAAAAACAACACCAGCACTAAAATAATGAAGAGTACTTCTTATAAATGAGTTAAGTGGAATGACTTTAAATAATATTGTACTACCAGCTATGGTTAATATTGGTATAAAGAAATAATAATATACTTGTTTTATAAAAATTATATATTCCATATATTTTACTAATATCTAGTTTTACTTCTTAACAGCTGCAATCCTAATATTGTTTTTTTTAACAGGTGCCATGTTTCCTCTTTAATTTCATTGCTATAACAATCCTCATAAAGACTTGCAAGTATCTTCCAAATATAAGGCTTTTCAATATAACTACTTTACTTTGTATCACTGCTTTTAATGTACAAAAAAACTTTTACTATTTATAAATATTTAAACTACAAGATAAAAATTTACTCAAAAAAACTAGAAAAACAATTACACAAACAACAAAAAATAGATGTACTATTTTGTTGTTCCTGTTGTCCATTTGTATCTTCATTTAACCATGCTCCTGTCCCTCCTTCTATATTCGCTATATATTCACATATCTCATAAGGCAGTACTGGTAATCCTTCTTCTTCATTTGTTACTTGATGTATAATCCTAGCTCTTACTTCTATATTATGTTGTTGTAATTCTGCTACCATTGTATCATACCTTAATTGCAAACCATGACTTGGCAACAAATCCCTAGATGTTCTTCCACTTTGATCTGTAATTGTTATGTCTGCTCCAGCATTAATTAGAAATTGCACAATATTTAAATTTTGATTTAATGCTGCATAATGTAGTGGAGTATACCCATTTTGGTAATATATACTATTTATATCCTCTCCTGATTCTATTAATTGTCTTATTGCATTGATATCACCCTCTTTTGCAGCTCTATGTAATCTAGGAATAGTAGGTACACTTCTATAATCATCTTCATAGTAATAATAATGGTTATCTCTTGAATGACTTAACAAATCATACTTAAATTTCATATGTCCCATCATACACAAAACCTTTAAATTTTTTTAAATTCTACTCTAATATAAATTAGAATTTATTAAAAATCTATCTACTAAAAAAGTCTTAAAAATATTTAATTATAATAATAACTTATATTTAGCTTTTTATTTAATATAAAGAAAGAAGAATATTACTTCTTTCTTTTTATATAGCAAAACTACATTAATTTATTAATCTATTACTCTTTATTAATAGTAATCTGTTTAGTTACACTACTATCTTTTTCTTTTTTATTAACACTCACTTCTAATATTCCATTTTTAAATTTAGCATTAATATTATCCTCATCTATATTATCTGGCAGTTCTAAACTTCTTTCAAAACTTCCATAATGGCTTTCTATCCTATGATATTTTATATCTTTACTTTCTTTTTTATGCTCTTTTTTACCTTCTATCTTTAATATTCTATTATTAAGACTCACTTTTATATCTTTTTCTTCTATACCAGCTACCTCTGCTTTTACTAAATACTGTGAATCTGTTTCCATTATATCAAACTTTGGTAAAAAGTTTTCTTTAGATTCTGTAAGAAAAACTTTATTATAGAAATTTGAAAATAAGTCATCTATTTCTCTTTGCATTTGATAAAAAGGAGAAATATATCCTTTATATTCTTTTGGTTTATTATCACCAAAAAATCTTTGTGGAAGAAAATCTTTCATTTTCATTGTCACCTCCAATATTTTAATAAATTATTATTACTATTTATATATAATTTATTTAATTCTTTTCAATAAATAATGAACAATATATGTTAGATTTTTTACAACTTAAGCTTCATTGTTATTTTCTTATTAATTTGTCATTAAATAACTTATAATTATATTACAATACCCATATCCTTAGTTGTATTTCTATATACATATCCGTAATATAGCTGCTGAAATCACCCCCAGCATATTATTATATAAATAATAGCAAATAACTATTAACTAAATGCATAGTTGAATCCCAGACTATCATTTATAGCAGATTCAATCTTCATCATGAAATTTTTATCACACTGTAAAAGTGGTCCTTTAATTAATCTTTTATTATCAATAGCTCTAATTTGATCAATCATTATATCTAAATTTTTATCAAGATTATCCTGAGAATTTATTCGTATTCTTAAGGGATCTACATTATCAATAAGTTTTATAGTCAACGGAATAATAATTGTAGAAGGATGATTAGCATCTAATAGAATCTGATTTTGTACAATGATTACAGGTATAGTTTTTCATGCTTCAGTTCCTACTCTAAAATTTAAATCAGCAAACCAAACCTCACCAAATTTATAAGTCTGTATAATTTTCAATAATACTAAATTCGCTGTTTACTTCCATACTATTAGTACAAATCTTTTGACTTGCTTTGGTAATCTTTTCCCTTTTTATCTTATTATTAATTTTAATTTCTTTATTGAACTTATCTATTGCCTTATGTATATAAGCATTTTTTGAAAGATGAAGGGTGCTAGCTTTGCTGCTAACTTCATTTAATACTTCATCTGGCAATCTAACTGGTAGTGTTGGCATAGTAATTTAATATTTGTATTATATTCATAGTACAAGAAGCAACTCCAAAAATATTGAGAAAGAAATAGATATTATATGAATAACAAACTATGTAATTAGCATATGTGTTTAGTTTGTATAATGCATTAGTTTTTTTAAATAGTATGTACAATATCTATTACCAAAACTGTTTATTTTAATAATTTTATTGTTTTGTGATTATTCCTATCTTTATGCTATTTTTTAGTATAAATATTTTTCGCATATATATGCTATAGGACTTTTTCATAACTATAATACTGATAAGCCTATATAAATAGACCTACAATATAAATTAATACTATTTTTAGATAACATACTAACTCTCTTCTTCTTAATTTCTAAATTTTCTGTACTTCATATATCAATTCCATTTGTTTACCATAAAATGCTAATCCTATCGCTAATACCGATTTAATTTCTTGTTGTTTTAATAATTCTATGTATTGCTTTTCTTTTATTTGTAATAACGCTTCTTTAGCTTTCTCTATTAATAATTCAGCCGCATCACTTACTTTAAACTCCAATAATATAGCACTCTCTTCTTTATCTTTTGGTATACATATTACATCAAGCCTCCCCAACCCAGATTCTTTATTTGAATGGATATTATATCTATCTCTTAAACCTACTACTAATCCTAATATAAATACATGAAATATTTGCTCTGATGTATTGCTATTAAAATCAAAATAACTTCCTGATTGCATGATATAACTAGTTATATACATCTTAAACTTATCCATATTTCCTTCTGCTATACTTTGGATAAAGTTGTCATATGATTCTATGCTAATTGCTCTACTAAACCACTGCTCTACTATTTTATCATAAATAAAACCTACTTCCTTATTTGGAATAGCTATCTTCGCTATTAATCGACTACCTTTGAGTTGACTAGATAAGACTTTTAGATAACCAGCATATAATAATAAACTCCATAATGCTTCTATTTCTGTCTCTATATCTTGAAATATTAAATTTTCAGATAGTGGTTGCTCTATTATCTTTCCTTGTAACAATCCTTCAAACTGTTGTTTGATAATAGGCTTAGCTTTACTTAACAATTGTATTATTAACTCATTACTTGAAGTATTTAGCCAATATGGTTGTAATTTACCTTCATTATCTAAACAATTTATTATTGACCATGGGTTATATAATATATATTTCCCAAGTTGGTATCCATTATACCATTCTTTTATTGCATTCAGAGATACTTTTTGTTTTGTATCCTTAATTAGCTTAATTACTTCCTTCTCAGTGAATCCAAAATACTGACCATATTTTTCTTTTAAAAGTGAATAAACCTTAAGATGATTAAGCCCAGAAAATAAACTTTCTTGTGATACACGTGTAATACCTGTAATCACAGCTCTTTCTAAGTAACTATTATCCTTTAATGCCTGCCCTAATATACTACGCATTAAATTCATCATCTCTTGGTAGTAACCTCTCAAATAAGCTTCTTGTACCGGCGTATCATATTCGTCTATTAATATAATTGGTGATTTTTTAAATTTTCTTGTTATATATATGGTTAATTGCTTGATTGCACTCTTTATATCTGATATGTCACCTTTTTTATTAAGTATATTTATAAATGTCTCTATTTCATCTTCATATAAGACATCATTTTTTAGTAAATATCTATGATTACTATATAATCCCTTTATTAACTCTAAAACATCTCCATATGCTTCATTATAACTAGCCTGCTTTATATCTTTAAAAGAAATAAATATTACCGGATATTGATTTTGATGTTTTTTACAAAAATCATCATCTTCAGAAATAAGTAGATTTTTAAATATATTCTCTTCTTCTTTATTATTTTGTTGTAAAAAATAATATAGCATTGATAAATTAAGTGTTTTTCCAAATCTTCTTGGACGGGTGATTAATATTACTTTGGCACCATCATTTATAACTTCCTTAAGTAATAAACTCTTATCAGTAAATTGATATTTACCTTTTATAACCTCTTTAAAATCACTTATTCCTATTGGTAATTTCATATTTATTTTTTAATATAAATTTTAACTCATCACCCTCTTTCATAAATATAGCTGCACACTTAAATATTTTATCTAATCTAAATATCTATAACTTCTGCTTTGCTTATATATAGTTTCTCAGTTAACTTTTTTGTAAACTCAGTTTTATTTCTTCAATTATTGCATTCCAATAATTGCTTTATAAGCATCAAGTTCTTTTTCTTGCTTTATTCTATCTTCATCATCAATTTTTCTTAACTTTAATATTTGCCTTAATATTTTTATATCATAACCTCTAGATCTAGCACTTGCCAAAGTCTCACTTACTTCTTGCAATATATCAACTTTTTCTTCTTCTAATCTTTCTAGTTTTGTAATTATTTTTAATAATTCTTCTTTATTTGTCATTATCTTATTTTTTACATATACTTTTAAAAAGGTATTTCATCAGATGCTATATTTTCATTACCCTCACCATCTTTTTCTGTTTCCTCAACTCCATCACCTTCTAAACCTTTTGCTTTTGCATATTCCATTCCTTCTTTATCACTCCGATCACTAAATTCCATTCCATCCTTTTTTGTATCCAGTAATACTAACGTACTACTATAAGATGCTAATACTATTTCTGTTGTATATTTTTTAACCCCAGATTCATCTTCATACTCTCTGGTTTTTAATTTGCCTTCTATATAAAGTTTACTCCCTTTATGCACATATTCTTTCACAACTCTGACTAGCCCTGGTGAAAACACTACTACTCTATGCCATTCTGTTTTTTCTTTTTGCTCTCCAGTACTCTTATCTTTCCATCTCTCACTTGTCGCTACTGAAAAGGTTGCGAGTTCTTCTCCACTTGCTTGTGTTAACCTAATTTCAGGTTGATTCCCTACATTTCCTACTATTATTACTTTGTTTATACTTCCGGCCATAATTTTTAACTACTTATTAATTTTCTTAATATTAATTGCAGAAGTTTTTCCTTGCTTTTCTTCTATTTCAAATTCTATCCTTTGATTTTCATCTAATGTACTAAGCCTTGCAGCTTTTACTGCAGAACTATGCACAAATATATCTCTTACTCCATTATCTGGTTTTATAAATCCATAACCCTTATCCGGATTATACCACTTTACATTACCTATTTGTTTCATTATTCTAGTACTCCTTAATAAATTAATTTTGTTAAAAGCATAAATCCTTTTTATACTAATACTTAGTGATCTCTTCTAACTCCTAATAATTGTAACAAGAATACAAATAGATTTATAAAATCCATATATAAGGTAAGTGACCCATATACTGCTAATTTCTGTGTTACTTCAGTATTACTACGTGTTTGATAATATAATGCTTTAATCCTTTGTGAATCATATGCTGTAAATAATGTGAATACCAATACACCTACTATAGAAATTACAAACTGCATAGCCCCACTTTGCATAAATATATTTACAACACTAGCTATTAATAGCCCTACCACTCCCCTTATTAGAAATGACCCCATACTTGTTAAGTCTTTTTTAGTAGTATGCCCATAAATACTCATAGCCCCAAAGGTACTTGCTGTTATAAAAAATACTCTAGCAATACTTTCTCCTGTAAATACTATAAATATCGATGATAACGACAGTCCCATTAGAGTTGCAAATACCATTAAACAAATTTGTGCTCCATTTACTGACATAGACATTAACCTGCTCCCCATATAAAAAGCCATTGCCAAAGGTGCAAATGCTATAACCCATTTAAGAGGTGTGCCATATATTAAATTTAAAAACTGTGGAGATGAAGCAGCTCCCATTGAGACTATTGCAGTTAGAATAAGTGCGAATGCCATATACTGATATACTTTAAGCAAATACTCTCTTAGTCTCCAATCATAATGGGCTCTTTTACTACTACTCTCGTATAGTGATTTTATATTATCAAAATTCATAGCTAATTACATTTTTTTGTTAGATTATTATAACGTTTATAAATAAGTTATTCCTGCCTTATTAATAAAACCAACTTTTGAAAAAATAAGCTTTAAAAACATCCTATATACATATTAATTTTTGAGATATTGATTTAGCATTTTAAAACCCAGATAAAACTTACTTTCCCTCTGTATAGTCTTTAAAATTTGCTTTATTATGATTTACAAATTTCTTAACTTATTTTGATGCTAACTTTCTTCTCTTTTATTTGCAAGTTTTTTATTTAATTCTTGGCTATAATTACAAATATAAATAAATCCAGTATTAGGAATGTTATATATTGCATTTTAAATGAGTTATAGAAAATACTTTTAAAAAAATAATACCACTAATTTATATAAAAATTACTTATTTTATTGAGCAACATTATAAAAAGATAAACTCCATAGAAAATTAAATAATATTAAAAAATAACTATTATAATTTGACTATGAATATAGATGCCGGTTTTACAAAAGAGAGATTAAAATTTTACTTACTTTTTTATATTCTTATACTAATTCTTGCCATTCTTCATCACTTACTCTTTTTTTATTTTCTTTTAACAGCATAAAAAATCTTGTTATTTTTATTAAGGCTTTGTATTAGCATAATCTGCTATATCTGACCAAATGAATTTATTAGAAAATGGTAATAAAATATTTAATAGGTACAAATTAATTATGCAGATTTAGTGTAATTTATTTCTACAGGTAACATCTAACACGATCAACTCAGTATAATAGTCAATATATTAATGCCAATTATAGGCCTAAGGGTAGGGAAGTTGAGAAAACGGCAAAGGGAGTGACTAGATAGGTGGGACTAAGGAGTTTTGCAGAGATTGCTAATTAAAAATATGAGGAAGTATCAA
>NZ_NPHZ01000011.1:0-14486 GCF_009690945.1 Rickettsiales endosymbiont of Trichoplax sp. H2 | reverse complement strand
TTATAGTGTTTTATAAGGGTCATTATAGAACATTATTATTTATTTAACAAATTTTGTTTTTGTAAAAATTATTATGATTTTAAAAAGTGATTTTAGAAAATTTATACTTCAATAATTTAAAATTTTTAAAATAGTAAAAAATTTCTCTTCCATAAATGCGATTTAATCTATCTATTTTGATAAATATATATAAATACATATAAAAACAATAAAAACGCTTGAAAATTGATTTATTTACCATTTTTTATCTCAGCCTTCTGTTTTTATAATATATAGTCGTTTTTTTAGTATGAAATTTTACCAAAAAATATCTACACTTAATTATTACACCAATCTAGACTACATGCCTATTGTAAAATTTTTTTACATGTCGCTTTGATAATTATTTGTAAGAAGTAGCTACTTCAAAAATGAGGACAAAATAATGAATACAAAGTTCGAATATGGGTTATTCTAAGGATTTATCATAATTTATAATATAGATAAATATATGACCTTTTCAATGAATAATAGTGATAAAATATACCATAATCAATAGAAGAATTTATGATGGTGTAAAAAGAGCAAAGGAGCATGGAAAATACAGAGATAGACAATATTCAGCAGAGAAATCTATAGAAAAAAATATGTAGATATGATGAGTAGTGGAAAATATACATCAAGTTATATTGCTAAAATGGCAAAAGTATTGAGACAGACACTTTACAATTATAAGATGAATTTGGAGGCTTCAGATTAGAAATGATATTGAGAAGTAAATCAAAGAAAATCATTTGCAAAAGCGTACAAGATATAGTACGTTATAAAAAACAAAGAGGTAAACAAAATTATGGAATTGTTAACAGTCAGTGATGCTAGAAAAAATTTATACAAGCTGATAGACGAAATAGCAAACACGCATGAACCAGCAATAATAAAGGGAAGAAGGAATAACGCAGTGATAATATCGCAGGAAGATTGGGAGAATATACAGGAAACAATGTATTTGCTATCAATACCAAAAATGAAAGAATCAATTATAGAGGCAGATAAAGAGAAATTAGAAGAATGCTCAAAAGAAATAGATTGGTAAATGTATCAACTTCTGTATACATCACTGGCACAAAAAGATGTAAAAAAAATAAAGGAATCAAATCTCAAATCAAAGTGTGAAGAGTTACTAAAAATAATAGAAAAAAATCCATATCAAGTACCACCTCCATATAAAAGACTGGTAGGAGAATTAAGGGGGTATATATCCAGAAGAATAAACATAAAGCATAGATTAATTTACAAAGTATATGAAGATAAAAAAGTAATAAAAGTTATAAGACTATGGACACATTATAGTAAATAAACTTGCAAATAAAAAATATATAATGAGCAAAAGTAGTATTTAAATAAAGCCTATTTTTATTAAAAGTATCTATTATACTCTATTTTCTCTAATTTACTACCATTGCCTTATGCAATCCAACTTGCTCTTTAAAACTTTGTTATCACACTTAGAGCTTATACTTGTCTTGCATAATTGAAATAATTGCTTTATACTGAATATGAAGTAAATAAAATTATGAGGTGTAAAATGTCTGATCATGAAGTAAGAACAAGGTTCAGTGCTGAACTTGATGAAGATATAAGAAAAATGTCAAAAGATAATAGAATTATTGAACAAAATGTACTTGAAAAAAGATTAACAGAAGAAAATGAACTATATGAAAAATATGGTGTAGTACCTGAGGTTTCTGAAGAAACTCATAAGAAAGCATTAGAAATAATGAAAGAAATGGGACTGGAAGGTAGGGGGGATGAAGATAACTCCACTCATGAGCTTAATACAGCGCAAACTGTAGATACTTCTGGTGAATAAAAATATCTATTTTAAAAATTTACTAAAAGTAAGTAAGTTATCTTATTATAATTTTTAACATAATTTAGATGTCTAGTTTAGTTGACTATCAAGGTCTAGCTTGTGCTGATGTATTTAGTTTGTTTACTGAAGAAGAAAGTATAGATTTAGAAGATCAAACACGTAACAGAATTAAAGATAATGTAAATGGTGCTAAGTATGTCTGTGCCAAAGAAGGAAGAAATTATTTAGAAGTATTATATAGTTCTCTACAAGTAAATAAAGTAAAAGAACCATTAAAATTTGCAATATTAATAAATGATTTAGAGCTATGTAGATATATTATTAAAAAGGATCATAATTTAATTTATCCAGATTCTATATATAAAAAACTTAATTTTGAAAGACAAATTATTTTAGCTGAAAACCTATTAGACTTAGAAGGTATAAAATATGCGTATAAAACTAGTAAAAATGAACTAAATTACCTAATTTATTATGATGAATTTCTACAAAATGAGCCTTTCTCTAAGTCTATATATCATGCAGTCCGTTTAAATGATGAATTAGGGGTAAAATATTTATTGGAAAAAAATGCGGGAAAATACTCAAAAGAAGAGTTAGCTAATTCTCTTAAATTATCTTATTATAAGGGTTACTTTACTATATCAGAAGTTCTAATAAAAGAAGGACGTACTTTTTCTTTAAAATACTTGATAAGACCAAATCCACTGTATACATATCCACAATATGAAAAGCATCTACAGAATATAAAAGAACATATAGCAACTCAAGAATATCAAAAAGCATTAAGCTTGGTAAGATCAATGTTTGATACGGGTTCGAAATTTGGGATTTATGGAATAACTACTTCTATTGAAAGCATGGCTCACTATGATGATAATGAAATTGGTACAGTTAGTAATAAAATGCCAATTTTATGTAAAGAAGAGCATTTTACAGTCAGTAATATTTTAAATTTCATTAGCATTAGTAATATAAATAATGAAAATACACATCTTTTATTTCCATTATATGGTGATTTGCCATATTTTTCTCCTGGTAGATTAGATGCTCAGTATATAGACCATCATATATACATGCCTTGTTCATATCCCAGTTTTAATGCTAGCTTAATTCATGAAATGGGACATGCTTTTTTATATTTTATATTTCAAAATGAGGGGAAACCATATCCTTCCGGCGATTGTAATTGGTAGTTCATATATATACAAAGAGTACATAGTGGCTAAAAATAAAGTATTATGCAATATTATTAAAGAAATAGATAATAAATATAATTGTACTTCTACCGAAGTTTTAGAAAATGTTTTATCTAAAGATAGAACTATTATGTTAAGATTAAATTACTGGTACCTTCATAAAAATGAATACCAAGAAAAAGATAAAGAGAAAGGATTAATAATAGTAAACCGCTTATTTGTGACAGTGGTAAAAAAGAATCCTCAAGAATTTACAATAGAAGAAAAAACTAATTTATTGGTAAAAATATATGAAACAAATAATTGGTCAAGTGAAAAGGCAGTAATATTAGATAGAATGTTTGATTACGCTAGTAGAGAGTTGGATTTGCAATCTACTGAATTATTGGTTAGAATTCCTGAGTTATTTGTTCGAGGGATTAGTGATGAAAATATGCAATTATTTGCTCCTCTCATGGATTATTGGCAAAAATTTATTACTCCTAAAGTTGAGAAAGTTATAATCAGGCATTTTGAAAGATGTAGTGATGTATTACGTAATGATGAAAATGGAGGATGTATTTTAGATTTACCTTATTTACCAAGAGAAAAATATTCAGAACATCCTCTAAATAATGTATTAAGATGTCAAGTAATAGATAAATGGATTCAAGTAACTGATTATAAAGATAAAAAAGGAGAGTTATTATTTAATGAGCTTTTATGGAGTATGAGTAAGAAAGGAGAAGAATTATGTGTTCAAAAATTATTAAATAAAGATATAAGTAAAATAAATATAAGTACTATATTTTCTTTAGAACAACATGAAAAATTATTACCACTTGCCGCTAAAAACGGATATAAGCTATATATTAAATTATTACAAAACAAAGAAATATTAGAAAAGATAACAGAAGAGAGCAAAAATATAGCAATTAAATATGCGTGTAGTGAATTTTCGTATTGTTTAAGTTATTGGGGTAAAACATTTTGCACAGATACAGCTATAAAAAAAGAGGTAATAGAAAAAGAGGATTACTTAGAAATTGCCAATATACTCACGGAAAATACACTAAGCGTTTCCTCTTGTTCTATTTATTATGAAAGTTTATAAAAGTAAGTAACTCTTACTCATTATATTCATTTAATGGTATTTCAAATTTTTCATGTAAAAGATGATACATAGTATCCAATGCATGTTCTTCTGGAGCATAATCTTTAAGCGTATCTCTTGCTTTTGCACAAGATACACTTTTTACGTTTTTAGATTCTAAGCAATCTACTACATGTTTAAGCATACCCCTATGATCTGATATAAAGACATTTTCTATAGCCTCCAAAAATTCCTTCATATGTTCAGGTGAGCTTTTATCAAGTGGAGCAAATTTTTCTTCTAGTTTAGGGTTAATTCTTAATGCACCGAATATATGATTTGCTTCTGAAACATCTACATTTTCTGTGCCCTTCATCATTTTTCCTACTAAATCATGAGCATTAGGTGATATCCATCCAATTTGTCCATCTCCTCCTAAATGATTTGTATTTGGATCATAAACTTTCTTTGGAAATTTACCTGTACCAATTGAAAGCACTATAAGTTTTTGAAGTTCTAGACTTCTTTCATTTTTCAATAATTCTGTGATGCCTAAAAATGTTGGAGAATTTGCAAATATTCCTCCATCTACATCGTAATGTATATGACCACTTGGTGAGACAGTAACTTTAGGTGGAAAATAAGTTGGAGCTGCACTTGTAGCACCTGCAGCATCTTTTAAATAATAATCTTCATTAGGATTTAGTTTTGCTTTATATGTAGACCAAATTTTTGGTGCATCAATATTTAAAGAATATGATACTGTTGAAATAGGAATTAATGTCTGACTTAAAGTAGCGTTGCCAAAATGTTTTTCTAGCATTCCATCTATTCCATCTCTGCTATATTTTGCAGAAAATAGGTTTGTACTATAATAAGCATATGCTAACCCAGCAATTGTAAATCCTACTAATCCGGTGCCTACTCCAGCTGCCAGCATTGCAATTTTTCCTGTGCCATACAACCAACATGCTCCTGCTCCAGTCATGCCACTTATTACTGTGGTACTTAATATTGCTTCATTTGAGTAAGTATCTAGTGTAGAGGTTTTTGTAGGAAAAATTACTTGTGCATCATTCAGCATAATGTCTACAACATCTTTGGTTGTATATTTTGGATTTTTCCCATTCTCTGAAGGTATTGTAAGAGCTGCAGCTTCAATACCACCTATTAAAGTACCAATAATATAATCAAATAAATCTGTAACATTTTTTTCTTTCCCAGCTATAGTGGTTAATTCTTGTAGTATTCTTGCTGGTATAATACCTCTGACACCACCACCATTAATTACTAAAACTCTTAAGTCATCCATAAATTTATACCGATTTTATATTTTTGCTAACGCATTGTATAATAAAATGTTTTATTTTGCAAATATCGAAAACTTATTTATATTTGTGTTCATATCTGCATAAATCATGTATTTTTTTCTTTCTACTTTTTTATAGAAGTCATAGTGCTAGATATCTGTTTGGCAACCCTATTTGTCTTAAATGAATTATCTACTTGATCCTTTGCTTCACTTTAAACCATTATAACGTTTTTGTCCTGAATATTTAAGTTCTTCTATATAAGATAGCTTTACCACTAGTTCCATGCTCCTATAATCAAATAGCAAGCTTATTTTTTACTTGCAGCTTCAGTTAAAAACACTGTTCCTTCATCTGCTATCTTGATATATCATAGTAATCTGTTGTTTTTAAATATTTCATAAAAATTTCTATTTTTAATGTTAAAATAAAAAATCATCTTGATTTGAATTTGTATTATTAGTAGGATTCGGCTCTAAAAGATCATTATATAGTTCATAACCATTATTTAGCATTGAGTAAGTAGCATAACATGTAAATCCTGTACTAGTTGCTACTGCTATTGCTGGGGCAGTAACATATGCAGTAGAAAACACCAATGTATAACCTATTGTTTTTGTCATTGATATGGCTGCTTCCCAATAATCACCTTGATATACCTGATACCCAGCTTCTGCTACTGCAACAGGAAGCATAACTCCAGTTTTCCCTATATACATACTTGTTAAATAAATACATCCTGTACCAACCTTTAGTACATTTTCTAAGGATGGATCCTTGAATGCTCTTACAATATCAATAGCTGTATCAGTTGCTTTTACTATTATATTTGTCTTTTGTAATCTCTCTATTATAGCTGTATATAATCCTATAGGAAGAGGAGTATCTTCTTGTTCTAATAATAGCTTTGCTTTTATAAAATCTTCTGTAGCATCTGGATATTTATCTGGATGCGTTTTTAAAGCTATTTTTTTATATGCTTGTTTTAAAGTGACTTCATCTACTATTTTTATATCTACTTTGTGTTTATTAGCAAGTTGTTGCATTTCATAAAATTCATTAGGTAAAAATAGTTTTTTTAAATAATATTCAATATAGCTATTTAAACTTTTTACAAAATTAAATTTTATATCAGGAATACTACCTGTATTATCGTTAGCTTGATTTGTAATCAGTGAACAATGTTCTCCTGCTGGCAGAGAAGTTATGGTAGAAACAGATATATCAGCATTGGGTCCAACAGCCATATGAACTAAAAAAGGAGCTGTATTAGAAAAAAGTTCAATTAATTTTTTATTCTCTTCAATCTTCAAAATATATTCTTGATCTAAAAGTGTGTTTTCCAATAATAGCGAATGTAAAAAAATTGCCGACTCTTGTGTTGCCCTCGTGCCAGCTAAACATAACATAAAATTTTCAATAACCTCAGGTCCACAGTTATTATATCTTTGTTGCTCTACTTTAATTTGTTCAAACTTTACTGGACATTCTAAATTTCTTACTTCAAATATATCTGATACAAACATACCTAAACTTAAGGGCATATCTTGATTTTCTGAATCAAAGTACTTCATAGCTATCCAACTTTTTCTCTGATCAATTATCATCCCTACCCAATGCATTAGTCCTTTTTCTAAAATAGAAGGAATTAGTAACGGCATTACAATCGTTTGCCTTTCTCTATTTGCCAATAAACTTATCACCTGAGATAGGCTTTCCATATTACTACTATCTCTAATAATCTGACTTTGTAATAATTTCAATCCTAATTCATTAGCATCATCTAAATTCTTCATCCTCAAGGCTAAAAAACTGTTCATTGCAGTAGTACTATACACCTCAAATCCTTCACCTATTAAATATTCTCTATATACTGCTGCTTTACCTTTTTCTTCTTCCTGAACGCCTATTAATACATTATCTTTTTGTATAGGTCTTATAACACCCATATCATAAAGCATTCTAGCTTGTTCTAAACTAAAACCACTAGTTATTTGTCCGATAATACTTTCTATATAAGCTATACCTTCATCTATTTTCTCTAGTGCTTTTTTATCAATACTTCTTCTAATATCTCCAATTTGTCTTAATCCTTCTGCTATTTCTGGTAATACATTAGGATCCTGTACCTTTCTTGCTTCATCATTTAACTCATCAACTAAAGAAGAACATGAATCTATGATTAAATCCTCTACATCTGAAGCATAAATAACTCTTCCACGCTCTATTATTTCCTGTTTTGCACCTTCATTTATATATCGACCACAATAAACAATAGCTTTAGCACCAAAATCATACCACCAAAATCTATTTGCTTCTTGCTGACCTTGAAGAAAATTCTCGGCGAATATTTTTTTGGCCAGATTGACATGAGGAAAGTTTATTTCTTCAAGATCATTAAAGAATTCCCTCACTTCTCCTAACTGCTTCCCACCAGAGAAAGTAATAAATTTACCAATAAAGTAGTTTTGTAGCCCTTCAAGATCAAAAGATTCTAACTGCCTTTTCAACTCTTCTTGTCTTGCTAATTTTATTAACTTAGCATTATTTTCAAATTTTTTGATAAAACCTTCAGGATTTTCATTTTGTGTATTTCTTAAAATACCCAAAGCTTTTCTAAATTCAAGAATTTCTTGTGATATTATAACTTCATTTTCCCCTATAAAGCGTAATTCTCTATCACCCGCACTTATTACAACTGCATAACCAGCTTCCAAAGCAATTCTTAACATTTGAGGAAAGGATGAAGTATACTCACTACTATCTCCAAAATACTCCAACAAACTATTACTAACCTTTCTCAGATTTAAAAAAGTTGCCTTGCTAAAACCATCATTATTCCTACTTTCCAACAATAGACCTATTCCATAATAAAAAGCTTCCCTTATTCCATGCTCATTTTCGTTCCAAATTGTTCCATAAACTGCGTCGTAAATTGTATCTAGTGAAGTTAAGGCAGATCTAAAATTATTATCCCAAGCATCTGCCCTAATTTTCAATTTATCAGCCAACTCTCGTGAGAAAAATTCTCCACAAAAACCAATAGCAGTTATTCCAAAATCTAAAGCCCAATAACTACCTTCTATATCCCATTCCTTTTTAGATAAAAGCTCTTTTGCCAAGATTTTTCTGACTTCTCTTCGCTCAGCCCAACCAAAGCTATTTATATACCCTTCTAACTCATTTAGACTATTTTTATCATCACAAAATTCAGCAATTCTTTTTTCAACTCTTTCAGTTTCAAATTCAGCTGGCTCTCCCGCTTTTTTGGTGCGCTCAATTGGTACATCTTGCACTGATATTTTAGACTTTTGTTTCGAATCTCTGCCCTCTTTTTTCGTCTCTAAAAGCTTCCCATGCCATAACTGATCTGTTGTTAACTTCTCTAGAATCTCTAAATTATCACCAGAAAGAACATTTAAACACCTTTGAATTAGATTAGCTTCTGCAACTCCTAATATATCACTACTTTCCGAAACATCTCCATATAATGCACCCCAAAAATTTACTACAGTCATCTCTTGAGTTAGAGTAAATCTAGATAAGAACTTACTATCACTTAGGCTTATTTGTGCCGCAAATTGAAAAATCACCTGAAATGCTGGCATATAGTGTTTGTATTCCTTAAAGATTTTTTCAACGTCGAGATTATTAGTCGATAAACCAGAAACAATTTTTAAAGCGGCGAAATATTCTTGGTATGTCGCATGGTTAAAACTCAAATGATACTGGCCACCTCTTCTCTCAACTGTGAGAAGACCAGTATCCTCAAGATCTTCCATTATTTCATCATCAAAATAACGGTCTTTTAAAGCATTCTCAACAACTTGATAATCCAAACTAAACACCTGTCTGAACGCAAATGCTTGTAAGATATCCATATATAAAGCTGTACTTGTATAAAAGAAATGTTCATGCTTTAATTTTAAGTGGCTTTCAACTTGCAAATGTTTATCTAAGAATATTAATAATTTTCCTCTCAAAAATCTTTCAAACAAATCTATTGCCCCAAGTGAAGCCTCAGCAATAGTTTCAATCTCCCCTCCACCTTGCAGTACCTCATAATCAGCAACCATATCAGATTCAAACCCCGAACAGAAAAGATAGCTTTCAAGTGGTATTCCAAGAGTGGATCTTATGTTCTCAGGACTGCTGGCAATCATTCCTTGATATTTTGCTATTATTTTTTCAAGATTTATATCTTCTTCTCCCTTAAAAACAGCAGTTATATAATCTCTTACATAATCATCTCTTTCTTCATCTGTATATTGATTAAGAGTTAAGAATAAATCTAAATCTCTGTTGTCAGGCATTGGTATATTATGAGCCGCATATGGCCTCGTTGTTAAAACTAAATTAACTTCTCGAGGTAAAGTCGACATCCATATACCTAATTCCTGAATAATTGATACATCCTTTATCTCATCAAACCCATCTAAAAGGATTTTTATCATCCCCGATATACCCATATCATAGGTAAAAGTTTCCAACTGCCAATCAGGCCAAGCAACACTAGTTGTTCTCATATTGAACAAGTCTTTTAGCGTATCGCCGTTAAATTCTAAATTAGCCAGATTAACTCTCACTACCCAAGAATAACCTCCTACTTCTTCCTTCTCAACCCACTTATGCCTTTCGTTAAGACAAAACGAAGATTTTCCACGACCAGCATTAGCTGATACAATGCAAAAATTACTGTATTCAATTTCACTTCTTTTAACAGCATTTTCTTCTGTAAATCTATAAGAATTTGCAACAGGCATCCTAACATTTCCAAGCTCCTGAATAGTTGCTTCATGATCATTAACATCTAAGATAATGTAATTATTGTCATATAACTCACTCTCTTCCTTTGTTAAAAAATCACCAATACAAATATGTATAACATTCTCTTCTTTGCCATGCTTTTCTAAATCATCCCTACTTTCTATTAAACGATACTTAGTTTTATCATTAACTTTTGTCTGTCCTCTCACAACCCTCTCTTTAAAAGAATCATGCTCTAAAATCTTGTTTAATTCATCCACATCCATATTATTTATAACCAATAAATTAGTCTCTGTTATCAACAAGATAGACGGCCATTGATAAACATCTTCTCCTCTGACTAATTCATTTTCTATATAAACTCCATATGGCAATCCTAAACCTACTTCCTCAGCTTTAGGTTGATTTAATATATCAAAAAGAAAATCAGCTCTTTTTAAAGCGTGGTAAAATCCAGTATCTTTATTATTAGTAAGTGCAGATAACAAAAAATGCTTTCCTGCCAGATTAACTGTTTTCCCAGCATTTTTAGCTATTATCTGATCTAGCAAATCGTCTGGCAACTCACTTTCAATCTGCAATTCTTCACCAAATTGATCAAACCTCTTATCATCTTCCTTGACCAGTAAAATAATCTTTTTTCCCTTCTTCTCAGAACTCTCTAAAATATCCGATAAATCATTCATATCAAATGGCACATCATCACCAGTTCCGCTGTAATCTAAAACTGCAACTTGGATTTGGGCTCCATTCATTATCGTTGGAGCATATTCAAGATAACCCGAAGTTCCTTTGAAGAATGCATACTGATCTACATGTATTCCTTGCTCTTTTATAGTTTGTGCAAGCCTTAAATCAAGACCCGGTGAATTTTCAATCCTTATAACACCTTGATCTTTCATTTCAAGAAAATCTTTAATCTCAGGTAATGCAGCTCCTTCTAAAGCGTTAATTTCAAGAGTTTCATGAAGAAAATAAAATCTGAAAGCATCCCCTTTTGCTTCTTCAATTATGCCTTTAATTTCTTCTGAACTCAAAACACAAATTTTCGGCTCTGCAAACCACATCAACACTTTTTGCCCAACATTTGCACAAAACTCAGAAGCTGCGATTGGGGTTTCAAGGGATGTTTCTTCTTGAATCATCTCAAGCATTCCACCAAAATTTAGTTGCTCAACTTTTAGTATAAATTGATCCAGAAATTTATTAATCTCATCTAACAGGACTTCAGATAAAATTTGCTGGGGATTTTTTATATCAATCTTGATTTTGAATACGTCATTATCTTTTGCTCTCAACCAATTTTTAAAGGCAGCTTCATCGTTAGTAACTGGTTTATCTTTAGCATTTCTTTTACCTTTTTCAATTTCCTTTATTTTTTCTATTGTTTTATTCAAAACATCATCATCTACTTGAGCCAATTTAATTACAGCTCGTGCCTCTTTGCTTATTTGAGCACTTCCATTAATGTCGAACTCTGATTTTCCACTTTTATTCCCCTTGGCAAAATCTCTGAATTTTTTTGCGATATATTGTGCAGCCTCTTCATAAACATCATCATCAATATCTATGTCATAATCTCCATCATAGTCTGCAACCTCTTTAGAACTTGCTCGAATTGCTGTGATGAAGTCTTTCCTACTGTCTCCTTGCTTAAACCTCAGTGTTCTAGCACCTAGCTCCAATTCAGGCATATTAACATTATAATCTTCCAAATAACCATCACTATCCATTACATTTCTATTGGTGATAAATACATAATAACCATCTTTTCCTTTATATTTTCCATCTTTAAGTCTATACCAAGAGTCAAAGTATTTTGCTAAACTTGCTTCCCCTTTGTAATTATTATCAACAAAATCTTTTTCAGTATAATCATCTGTTCCAAGATCTTTTGAACTATGTTTTGCTTGCAAAAAAATTATTCTCTCATCATATTCTAAAACCAAATCATCAAACTTTTCGAATCCTTCTGCTTCTGTAATCAATTGAAATTGTTTTTCAGAATCAGCTTTTAAAGCCACCCATGTCAGTAAACTCCATTGGTATAAATTACCATGTAAGCTGTATTTCAGACCTTCAGCCAACATCTTTGTTCCATCCTCCAATTCAACACCTGTTGCTTTTGAAATTGCTTCTTTTAATGTTGGGTCAAAAATTCTTCCTCCTAAATTTAATGCTTGCTTCCAATCCGCTTGTATATTTTCAATAGAAGGAACTTGAGGAACTACTGTTTCTTGATTATTTCCCTCAATAATCTCTAAGATATCCTCATTGGCTATCTCTCCTGGCATAACCTTTATTTTGCTTTTCCCATTTTGCAAGTCAATAACTTCAATTTGCGCATGATCGTTTACAAGCTCACTTAAAGCTTTTTTCACCTGTTCAGTATCTTCAGAAGCAAATAAAATATGATAACCGTATTTCATAACATTTTCTTCAGTCCTTACTTCACATATAATTTCGCAGTCAATTTCATCTTCGATAAGTTCTTTAAGTTTTTCGCTTTCTGTACCACGCAACTCTGCAACCGCATGCCTTATAGCCCTTTCTCCCAAAATTGCAACAGTTTCTTCATACACTCCATTTGCATAAGTTAAAGCAAAATCATGTCTTAATAAACTAATTGCCCTATTATAATTACCCGTTGTTGAGTAAAACCCATCTACTTCACCTATATCATTCGCTCTCGCAAGCACTTCCATATTCTTTAGTGCAAATAAACCACAAGCTACCGCAGGAAATTCTTTTTGTGTCTTCTCAAGATATTCATGAAATTCTACATCATCCCCTAAAATTTCCTTCATCTCTTTTTCAAAATCCTCTCTTTTATGGCCTAAAGAATCATTGTAGGCCACTTTTTTCTTTTTATTATCACCCTCTATAATTGCAAATGCTATCCAGTGATTACCACTGGTGTTATAAGTCCCTACAAGTCTCATTCCTTGTTCTAAATTCGGAAGCAATGGAACAAGTATTGCCTCAGCATTCAAGTGAGCATTTCCCTTGCCTAATGCCCCAATAAATTTTACATCAACAATTCCTTGTAGCAATACTCTACCTATAGTTAATATATCAGTTCCTTGATACTGATAATTTATGTTAGCATATTGGTTAAAAGCATTATCTGATGCGTGCTGATCAAGATTATGGATAGGATGAACTATACTGGAATAAGCAATTTGTTGACCCTTCTTGTGTTCACTTCCTTTTTTCTTTTCTAAGTTGTCACTACTTTTATAATCATCCATATATTACCACTTTTTTATATATTGGGATTAGAACATCTTAATTTAATGCTATTATATTTTAATAGTAAAAGCATAGTAAATGTAAATTTGCAAAATAAATGTCGTAATTTTTTGATAAATATTTATCGCAAAGATTTATGTTAGGATAAAAATAAAATTTAGTTATATTTTTTATAAATTTACAGTCAAACAAGATGTGTCATCTTCACTTTTGCCATTTCAGCTTTAATTTACTTAAAGATAATCAAAATCAATATCGAAATGCTCTTAACTAATTAGATATTGATATTGTACTATATATATAATTCTCACTCATTAATCAATATATCTACAGAGGCTACTTTCTTATTCTAACCTAAATATATTACTCAATATTATTTGAACTTTATAGAATGTCTTGTTTATCATCCTATTTACTCACTTAAAAATTTATATTTGAACCAGTATCTATACTAATTGGTGAAAATTTCATACTTTCTTCCCAGAGCAAGCCCTTATATTATTTCACTTTGCTTAGTTGTTTTATAATCTTCTGCTAAAATTTCATATGGTATACTTAACGTGTTATGAAGATTCCTAATCATTCGTAAATTTAATTTTCTTTGCTTATTTAATATCTCAGAGACTCTACTTCTACTTCCTAGAATTTTTTCTAACTCAATACGCTTTATATTTTTTTGCTCCATTATAAATTTAATTGCTTCTATTGGATCAGGAGCTGAGATATTATAATGTTCTTCTTCATATTTTTCTACTAAAGTTGTTAATATCTCTAGATAATCGCCTTTTTCTGTGTTTGCTTTAGCATCCCATAATTTATCAATAGTGTTAAGGGCATTTTTATAATCATATTTTGTTTTAATTGGTTTAATTTTTATCATTCTTTTCTCCTAAATATTAATGGCATCTATTTTATCATACTATGCATGAGTTCCTATAAATCTAACATAGACTATTTTCAAATCGTATTTTACACTAACTATTAATCTATATTTATTACCTTTAATATTAAAAACTACTCTATTATTAGATAGG
>NZ_NPHZ01000010.1:0-17015 GCF_009690945.1 Rickettsiales endosymbiont of Trichoplax sp. H2 | reverse complement strand
AGGATATGATAAGCACAGTAAAAAAGAGAAGAAGAGTGGTAATAGAAGGAATGGTAGTTATAATAAAACAATAATAGATAATGAGGGTAATAAAGTAGCAATAGAAGTACCAAGAGATAGAGAGGGAGAATATGAGCCACAATTAGTACCTAAGGGAATTAGGAGATTTAAAGGGTTTGATGATCAAGTTATCTCATTGTATGGCAGAGGTATGACAATGAGTGAGATCCAAGAGCATATAAAAGAAATATATCAAACAGAAGTATCAAAAGACCTAATATCAACAGTCACTGACGGAGTAATAGAAGAAGTAAATAGCTGGCAAACACGACCATTAGAGAGTATATATCCAATATTATATTTAGAGATTGTATACATGTAAAAGCTAGAGATAATCACACTAGGATAACTATAATTCCAATCAATACCTGTATCTACACTTCCTTCAACTATACCCCCAGCATTAAAGCCACAATCCATTACCTTGTTACACCTAGTATTTACTTCCTCTTTACATATCTTCTCCCTTACCTCTCTTTTTTTATGGCACTCGTATGTATATCTAGGATCTATCTCCACCACCTAATCTATTGGACAATTATTATGCGCTACATCATAATACTGATCACAACTCTCTTTTATCCTAGATACTGTATATGAATCAGGTGGCGTACAGTTTTTATATTCTCCCTTTATAAAATCAAAGTTCTTTACTGCTTTTTGAGACTTTTTCTTTGCTTTATCTATATATCCCTTATTATCTATTACATTTCCTTCAGCATCCTTTTTAAATCCAGCTTCTTCCAACTTTACATCCCTATCATTTATTGCACTTGAACTAAATAACTTGCCTAGCTCACACTCTTTTTCATTACACTTTGTGTTTTCTCCTGTCTTTCCAAGATTTCTTTGTACTGCTCCTTTATCTTCTGCTCTTTTTATATCAAGGCCTGTTCCCTCAACATTCTCTCCTTTATAATGACTAAAACTAGATTTTAAATTTACATTATACGAACTATCTAAATCATGCTCAAACATTCCTTTTATAATTGTGTTTGCAATCTTATTTGCACAACTCTGTGCCTCTTCCTTATATTTCTTAAGCTTTGCTTCACTTAATACTCTATTGCTTGCAAAACAAACATTGCTTAAAAATAATTTTAGTACAAGGCTAATTATTGTAATTTCTCTAACCACGCAGCAGCCTCCTTTTTTAAATCTCCCTTCTCTTTAAACTGCTCAACTGCATATTTTAAACTTACATTCCCTTTCATTAAATCCGATTTTCCATTTTGTATTAACACAAATACTGGCACCTGCTTTATCTCATAAGCCCTAAAAATCTTTGGATTTATATCAACTGCTATACCTTTATCTGATAATCCCTTTATTGCAGCAATTGTCTCTGTGAAATTATTATTCTTTAAACCTCTCATTATTAATTTGCCACCTAACTTCTGCGACCAATTAAATAAATTAACTAATGTTTGCTCTGGCATCGATAAACTTACTGCTACATAAAGCCCTTCAGGAATTGACTGATCTGTTTTATTGTCCTTAAGTATTTGGCTATAACTGTTTAGATATTTATTTATCTCAGCATCTTCTCGAGCTTCCTCATCAATCTTTATTTCTAATTGATTCTGACTATATTCATATATCTTATTCTCTATATTTTTTACAGCATCCTTAGCCCATTCCTCTTCTTCCTTTGCCTTATTTTCAAAATTCGATACCACCTTCTTATACACTTTTTCGTCCACTTTTATTTTTTTAAAAGTTTCTTCTGCTAGCTTTTCATTTTTAAGTGTATCACCTTTATCAAAATTTTCTGTTTTACTAAATCCTTCATATTCTATCTTTTCTCTAGCAGCCTTCTCTTGCATTTTCTTCGCTAATTTCTTTTGCTCTTTAAGTGCTCCACTTTCTTTAAGACGTGAAATTATTTTATCTTGTGCTATTCTAGCATCCCACACCCCCTCTCTAGCTTCTATTTCTTGCACCAAAAAAATTGTCATAATAATGGTTATTATCTTGAATTTATTAGCCCCATACCTTATAATATTATTAATAAATTTATGAATAGCTTTATGAAAACTGAACATTTTACTAATTTCGATACTCTTGCTGCTGTTAAGCAACTCCATGCTGCTGGACTTGAAGATAGAATTGCTGAAGCTATTGTGAATTCCATTTCTATTAGTAGGAAAACTGACCTTTCTAATCTTGTCTCTAAAGATGATTTTTTTGATTTTAAAGAAGAAGTTAAGGAAAGATTTGATACTGTTAATAAAGAAATTATTAGTATCAAACATGATATTCATGATCTTAAAAAAGATACTAAATCTGAAATGGAACTGCTTAGAAAAGACATTATTGCGCAAATGGCTATCAATAAAAATAGTATAACACAATGGCTGATTGGTCTTTTTATGGTCTTGATGATTGCTATTTTTATAAAACCTCATTTCTAATACCTCATAATATACAACACGATCTCTTTTGCCATATAAGATATCCAAAGTCTTCTCTCACTACTGGAACTTCTTTTCCTGCTTCAAATTTGGTAGTACTGCTACCAGGGGGATAACATGTTTTACTTGAATCTGGATTTATCAACTGATAACGATATTGTGATTTCTTAATAACTGGTGCTATTACTTTTTCACAAAGTGCTTTATTACTAGTACCGCTTGTATTAGCTCCCAGTCCACTTCTATGCATTTTTGCAATTATCTTACCTGTTGCAGAAAGTGCATCTGACACTCCCCCATTATGATAATTAATTGATCCATTCATTGGATAAAAAGTACCCTGGCACCCATTACACCAAAATAATGAATCTATTGGTAGTGATGCCTTTGGCATTGAGGTTTTTATACAATCTACTGCACATGCTGATTGTGATACCGCATATTATTAAATAAAAATGCCTCTGGATGCATTAAAAGTGATAATTCATCATCTGTAGTTGGATCTAACTCTGTTGTCCAAAATAAATCAAACCCCACTCTCTCCAAACAAATTACATCTGTAAATATATTCAGCATTAATAAAAGTGGATATACATAATAATGCACATATACTTTAGCTGTTTCTCCACTCGCAGCTTTATTCCTTGCTCCATACCCTCTTTCTATCCCCATATCTATCTTCACTCCACCTAGATTCACAAAGCAATATGGCTCCGCACTTATATCTGTCATCCTAGCTGGCTCCCAAAAATCACCTGTAACTCCTGGTATAGGCATTTTATTCTTTATACATAAGCATAATGGAGATCTTGAGTTCTTCGTATCTGGCTTGTCACTTCTTTTAAGTTCTATACTCCCTATTGTGATTGGAAATAAACATTCCCAGCAAACATCTGTTATTGGATTTATAAACTGTCCTTTGCACCTTTTAGCATTACTTTCAACATCTTCTGCTTTAGTTGGAGTAACTATAAAGATATTTATAGTGCAAATAATTAAAATCAATGATAGTCTGACTGTTGTGTATTTGTTATAAGAGGCCTTTGTAATTAAATAATCACTTTCATATTGATATTTCTCTTTATTTAAACCATATTTTCCCTTTAGAACATTATACAAAGGCCTCTTTTCTATTAAATTTTTTAACTTTTTTCTAATTTTCTTGATGCTTTTTTCTTGATTAGAATGTATAATGCTTCTGTAATTTGATACACATATCAATTTATCATTAGCCTTTGTGAGCCCCACTCCCTTAATCGGTTCTAAAGTCTGGTATGGCATATACTTTATATCTCGCAAAGGCTGATTATTTTGATATTGACTCTCCTGAATTACTTTTATTTCTTCCATTCTTCTTCACCCAGTTCAGTAATCTCAAGTCTCAAACCTGATTGCTCTACTATCGCAGGCACTGCTTTAACACCTAATTTTGTTGTAAGCACTCCTTGCTGATCAAAATATATCCATACTTTCTCCTTTCTCTGTATATCAAGAGGCTTACCCGATGTTAAAATTATCTTTGCTGCACCACCATATTCTTTTCTCTTCTTAAGTGCATATCTTACTTGATACTCATTATTCCCACTTACAAATATCAACCTTTCTCTAAGTGGCACTTTACCCAGCGGATTAACTTTATATCCAGCTTTATAAAGTAAATTTCCATTTTGATCATATATATCTTCAGGAACTATATAACTAGGATCATAATAATATATCCTTTCAGAACTAGATGTCCCTATGCCAGAAACTTCTTCAGGTTCCTCTACTCTCTTTTTAGTCTTATCTATCATCTCTTCTTTTAACTTCTCAACATCCACTACCTTTAGCTTTTTCTCTATATATTCTAATATATCTTCCTCTGCTATCTCCCATAAGTGACCTTCCACTCCAAAGTCTTTTGCATGACTGGGTGTTTTATAAAATAATATTAACCCAAATAATATCGTCACAATCAATATCCAGATTGCAGTTAACACTCTATCATCTTCTAAAAACTCAAATCTTTTAATATAAGAACTCCTTAAGTAACACCGCTAACTCCATATCATCAACTATCTCTACACTGCACCCTAGTCTTTCAAGCGTATAATGCATCTTCTCTTTAAATGTCTTTAGTACTTCTAAATCTTCTTCCCTTTTAACTGTAACCACAAAATATAACGAGAAATCCCTAAAAATATAAAATCCTTTATTTCCAAGTATGTTCTTCCAACTTCCAGAATTAATATAATCTACCCTTCTTCTAGCTAGCTTTTCATATAAAGATCCCCTTTGACTGGCATCTAAATATTTATTAGTAATATGACCTATTTTTGGTGATGCATAGTTTATTATTTCTAGATAACATTCTGTCGGCACTTCATAATTTACAAAGCTACCAAGCACATCCTTTTTTTGTTCACTAAGCCCTGAAAAATGACTTACTTTTAGTATAAATCCATAACTATTTTTATTTTTAAAAATTCCATCACTATACTCATCATATGGCAAATGATCCCATATTTTAGATTCTTCTAAACTATTATTTAGTTCTCTAGATTTTAATCCTCTCCCAATTATCTCTAAACTATCATGCTTAATATCTTTAAATACTTCTTTATAACTATCTAGAACTGTGTTAAAGAAACCTTTCATCTATACCCCCTTATTCAATACCCTCTATTATTTTCTTTTTCACTTTTTTAAATCCTTCATAATGTTCTTTAATCTCAAGCTTTCCTTTTAATTCAGATGATTTTAAATTTTCAGTATTTAAAATTATCTGATCCTTCGCAACCGCTTCTGATTTTTCTAAATCAGCACAACCTATCCCTTTTATAATCCCACATTGCCATTCTTGACTATATTTAGAACATCCTGTAAATGATGTAATGATTATCAATGACAATATTAAAATTAACCTATTTTTCACTTTGCACCTCTTCTAAACTAAAACCTTCTTGAAAAACTATGTCTATTATCGTACCCTCATCTATACTAATCACTGGTTGATACTGCTCAGCTTTCTTTATAAAATAATCACTTAATCTATCGCTACTACTTCCAATACCCTCTGATATCCCACCTTTAAATATATCCTTAATACCTGGCTTCTCTCCAGATAATGTCCCACCAGATAACTTAATTGTTGGCTCTGTACTTCTAGATACTCCTGTGCCCATTCCAGATATCGCACCACTTAAGAAACTCTTGAGTACTAAATCACCCTCTCTTGATATTACCTGACCTCTAACACCACTCTTACCTTGTGATATAACATATCCTTTTATTGAAACCTCTATAACCGTATTTGGCTTTTTTGCACAGGTCATAACAGTTGGCTTAATATAAGCTTTTTCACTTGAAATATCCCCCACAAATGTGCCCTGCATCATACATCCAATTAATACTTTTGTTCTCATTGGCTCAGCTCCAAATCCTGCTGATGTAACACTACCAGTTATCTTCATAAGTACATGCCTAGGATCAGCTTCACTGCTTATCCCTATTCCAGCATCTACTCCTGATATTAATACGGCTTTTACATGTGATCCTGCTGGTATATACTTACCAAATTGGTAATTAGTTTTCTTATGTACTTGCGCATACCCCATATTAGCTACTTCATTCTTAAGACTTTCCTGCTCCTTCATTAACTTGCCATTTTCCTCTTGTAGCCTTCTATCAAATTCTTCTTGTAATTGCTTCTTTTGCTCATTTAAAATTATATCTAGCTCTTCTCTTCCTATCTTACTCTTTTCTAAATTACTAACTATCTGCTCATGCTTTTTCTCAGACATCTCTTGCTTTTGCTTCACTCCTTCTACTACTTGTCCCGCCTGTTTCATCCACATCTCTTCATAACTTACTCCCTTAGCCAAATTATCCACTTCAAACCCTTGCGTATCTGGCTTTTCTTCTGGCTCCTTCTCTTCCTTTTTATCTCCAAATACAAATATACCTGCTAAACTCGCTATAGCACATATTATTACTAATTTTGCCAGCCTATTCTGCTTCTTCTGATTCTTCTCATTTGAATCTTCATTTGCTAAAAAATATTTCGCAAATTGACCCTTTAATACCAAATAATATTTTCTTAGATCAAACCTCTTATTCATTTCGCCTCACTAACTACTATTACACTTACTCTCTCATCAGGCTTTATAACCTCTTTCTCAACATAATTTGCTACTACTTTTGAAAAATATCTTTCAAATATTTTACCTCTTATAATCACCTCTTTATTACTTTTATTGGTCACCTCTATTTTATGTGCAATTAATCCCTCCCCTTTTAGCAGTAGTACATTTGTAATCAGAATTGCCTTTTTATTTGTATTTGGAATTTCTAATCTAGCAGGTATAATATTCTTGTTTACTTTAGTAAACTTATACCCCATATATGGCTTTTCTGCTTGTGCTACTTTGATTATCTTATGTATCGATTCTTCATACTCTGTTAGTGTTTTAGTTTTATTGACTTTCTGTAATGAGCTTTGTATATTTATTTGCTTTGATTGCCTATTTTTTTATTTTGTGATTTGCTTGATATTGGCTTTACAAAAACCTGCACTGACGGCACATCTGATGTAACCACTAAAAACTGATATGTTTTGCCGCTCTCTACTTTTACAAAAAAGTTTACTGGCTTCTCTACCTTTACTTTTAAATACAGATCTTCTTCAGCTGGATTATATTCAATCTCTCCTTCTGTATAATGTAAACTATCTACTTTATCTCCTAAAAACTGTATCCTATTGATTTCTTTTTGCGATAATACCAAATAGATCTTTTCATTATTCTTTGCATAGAATATATTTTCTTCTCCTGCAACATCATTTGCTCCTGCTTCTTCATTTGCAAATCCTATAAGTACAATAAAGATTGCTCCTATTATAAATTTATACCCACTATTTATCATCACCCACCTCTTTAAATGAGTAAAGTAGTACTACTCCACCTCTATTTACAAATTGATATAAATAACTCTTATATTCTCTATTAATTCTCTGATCACCTATATATGTCTCTAAATACCCAGAGATCTTGACTTGGCTTTTCATTGATCCCGTACTCCACAATATCAGAAAAATTATAATAATATTCTTTCTTCTTGATATCTTCTACTAACTTTTCTATTTGTTCTTTAAATCCCTTCCGAAGCCCATTATCAACATTTGCCAACAATAACTCTTTTACTTTATCAGCGTTCCCCTTGTTCATTCCAAATAATAAATGATGAACTTCTGCCGCTCTTAATTTTAAATATTCTTGTGATGCAGTTTTTGTTGTAACTTCTAACCTTTGCTCAATACTAAGTACTAATATTGTTTTTGTATCTTTAGTATAAATAACCACCCCCAATACAATATTTGCAGCTATCATTACAATAAACCCAAGTAATGCTAAATTTCTTTGTAATCTTAAATTATTTTCCATCTTTATATCCTTTAACTATTATTTTTCTTTCATACCCCTTAACTCCTTGCTTAATTGGATTAAGTGATGCTGGTAAATACCAATAAAGCATCCTTGCCATTACTCTTATGAATGATCTCTTCCTATATCTTTGATATAAATACGCAGATATCACACCACTTACTAATCCTATAAATGCCACATCAAATAAAAATAGTATTACCCATATCACTCCACCTATTATCAAAGTATCTATTGGTATTCCTATAGCCCTTACTGGGTTATCTAATGTCTTTGGTATTCTATTTCTCATTTTCTTGTTCCATTTCTTCCTCACTAATTAAAAAAACAATCCTGCTATCATTTTTACTGACATCAATAATAATCCCAGTGTGATCGGTATTAATATTTGCTGCACTTTAAATCCCATGATTCCCATAAATATAGTTACAACTAAAGATAACACTATGACCATCTTTCCAAATCCACCATCTATCCAACTTATGACTTTATTTGTTACATTCTTAAATACCTCTACCTCTTCTTGGCTTCCACCACTTGCAGCATTAGCATCTGGTATAAATAATATGATTACTAAGCATATTATTGATAAATAATAAAGCCATTGTCTTTTTTTAAAAGCTTTGCTCGGCTCTAAGTTGCAATTATGATCATTGTTATTTTTATATATAATTTTATATCTGGTAGAAGTCATAGTATTATCTCCTTAATTAAGTTAAAATTTAGTTTAATACCGAAGTTTATACTATAACTCCCACTACAGAACCGTGCTTGCGATTTTCTCGCACACGGCTCTTCAATATGGTATTTACCTCTCTGGCTCTCAATACAGTGCATAGCATATCCTCGGTATTGGTAGTGGATTATGTTGTAAATAGCTACAGTATATTTCAAAAGATATACTTTTCTTCTGACTTCTTCTGTTTACCCACTTAAACACCATACTCACTATTTGATTATAAAACTGTTTCAGGCAGTGATAATTACCGCTAACTCCAAAATAATTATAATGTCCCGTCAATTTAGACTTCAATGTTGGCCACCACTCTTTAAGCTTCAGTTTAGACCGTATCTTCTTTATCCATTCCTTAGTTTCCTTGAGTTTACGACATATATTTTCTTTACTGGTTTTATGTCCCACAACAAAATATCCTCGTCTACTCTTACCACAATAATGTGTGAATCCAAGAAAGTTAAAAGTTTCCACTTTTCTTTTATGCTTTTGAGCTTGTTTCCAAACCTGTCGTCCAAATCTTAAAACTTTAGTTTTATCTTTAGATATTTCTAAACCAAACTTCCCTAGTCTAGTTTGAAGCTTTAATAAAAATTCCTTTGCATCTTTTTCACTTTCACAACATACAACAAAATCATCACAGTATCTTATTAATCCTACATACCCTTTTGATACTGGCTTTACTTTCTTTTCAAACCATAAATCCAGCACATATTGTATCTATATATCTACCTTCTTCAACATATCCTGCTCTGAGGAATCTATTTATTAACAGTATTAAATTCTTATCAATAATTCTTTCCTTTAAACATCGTTGCAGCCATTCATGATTAACATTATCAAAGAACCCTTTTATATCTACTTCTACTATATAGTTAATTGGTTTCTTCATTACCTCATTATTTAACGCTTTAACTGCATCATGACAGCTAAGTTTAGGTCTAAACCCATATGATACATCCAGAAAGTCTGCTTCATAAATTCTTTCCAGAATTTTCTTTAGCATTATCTGAACTAATTTATCTTCAACTGATGGTATACCAAGTCCTCTCTTACCTCTCTTTCCAGCCTTTGGTATATATACTCTTTTTACTGGTTTGGGTTGATAAGTTTTAGACTTTAGTCTTTCCACCAATTGCTTAACATTAGCATCTAGGTTTTTGCCATATACCTCAACTGTTTGGCCATCAATCCCACAAGCCTTGTTTCGCTTGAATTCTTGATAGCACTCCACAAGATTCAAATCATTCACATGATGTATCAACAATGTGAACTTCAACTTCTTGTCCTGTTGAGCCTTCTTGGCTATCTGTGCTAGCTTTACTTCCATCCTCTATAACCTCCGTGTGTTATTCAGGTTGCCACTATCACAGTCACTACATTGCTGCTCCCTTACCCATATACATAGCTTTCCTATGCTCCGAGTATTATGAAGCAGTCCGACTTCTTCTATGTCATTTGCCAGTTCTCGCCTGTTTTGACTTGTTCCAGCATACTCTTTCGAGAACATAGAAGATCTCCCAAGTTTACATAAACTCCATTTCATATCATGCCACGGACTTAGACCCCGATAGAGTGAGTGATGACTTACTATATCGTCACCCTTCATACAGCCTTCCGCACAATGAAAAACGTCGGCCTCTATAATATCGAGTATTTCGGGGCTCAACACCTTCACTTGCGTTGCAGCCTGATATGTCCCTTCTACTGGCTCCATTACACTTGTCACCTCATGTAATGCAATAGTTGGTTCTATACTGTTAGTTAGACTTTGTATAGATCGGATTTTCACCGATTGTTCTTTATGCACTTTCCTTGGCGCACTCATGCTTTCTCCTTTTTTATTAAAAATTTATTTTTATTTTCTATTTTTTATTTTTTATTCTACTTCATCATTCTTACATCTTGATCATTGATCTGACTTTCCCCAGTTAGTCTTTTAGTATGGGGACTAGTCTCTTTTTTATCTTTAAAATTCCTTATTAGCATTACTGATAAAGAAATTACAAAGCTCATAAATCCTCATTATTTATTATCTCAATACTGCTTTTTTCATCTAGATATAAGTAATCCATATATTTACCCTTATTTAACGAACCTGTTAACTGTACTTTTTTACCAACACATAGTTTCTCTTTATTTTCTTCTAAATATTTATGTAACTTCTTCCCTGTCACCACAATTTCACATTCAACTCCATCGTCTTCCTTAATATTCATCCAACTAAATCCAGATATATCATCACTTACTCTACTCGCAATACATGACCCACTTGAAATTACTCCACTCACTATTGCGTTTTCTTGGTATATTACTTTCTCTTGTTTACTTATTTGTGCAGTATCCATATTGGCCTCGTATTTAATTAATTATTTTAACTCCAGCTTTTTCATTCACGATTAAGAAGTGATTATCCTCTCCTTTTATCATGATTCCATTGAGTTTAACTTTTGCACCTCTTGCTAGTTCTTGCTCATGTATATGGCAATAACCTAATGTATTATGACCGCAAATTAGTCTAGAACATAGTTTGCCATCTCCTTGATCTATATGAGCCCATGCACCTATTTTGATCGGACTTATATCAATCTTTTCTATTTTTATATCTTTTGTTATTATTCCTTTTACTATTGCCATTCTTTACTCCTTATTCCATTTGCTATAATAATCCTGAAATTGATTTTACTAATCCCTCAGTTAGCTTAGGTTCTGCTTCTTCAAACTTCAGATTAGTTTTCTTAGCCACACTCATTATTCTTGTTTGGTATTTTTTCCAATTAGTCTTTTGTTCCCATGTAGATTTTTTATAACCACTAGTCCCTTGCTTTAAACTTGCATCACTACTTTCTGTGACAAAATTACCATCTGCTTTTTCGCTGATTTGTAAATCTGTAACCATGGTGAAATTGACAACCTCTACTGCTGTATCTAATATTGTATTTCCTATACCTGTAATCAATCCAACTCCTAACATGCTTTTTCCACTTCCACCTGTGGCACCTGCAATTGCAGCTCCTGTTGCAAATCCCTCAAGCCCTGAACCATATCCACTACTGATTGCTTCAAATGGGTTTTCTAAAGTTGATCTACCTACTTGTAAAATATTTGCTTGTATCATTATGTTGGCTTTTTTAGGACTATTTACAATTGTATATCCTTTGCTTTCTATTGCTGATCTTATTTTACCTTCTATATCGAGTCCTGACTTATCTGAAGTATTTCTGATTTGTAATAATACTGTTTTTTTATCACCCTCTATTGGATCAAGAAATACTGTGTCGCTCATTTTAGTTTCAACGGCTAAACTACCATGTTTAATAATTTTTGTGGTTGTATTGCAAGCTGGTAGAATTCCGATTCCTGTTGTTAGAACAGCTATTATTAGGTATTTTTTTATTTGTTTTTGCATTTCTTGCTCCTAATTTTGCGAATTACACCAACCCTTGAGATTATGTATTTTTACCTTATTGAATATCGCTATCTTTTCTAAAATCACTGCTTCAGTCTCTCTAATCTCTAAGGCTATACTTGGTCTTAATATATAAAATTTACTTTTCTTCATTTTTATATTATAATTATTAAAATTTATGTATTAAGAGTATTATAATTTAATATTTTATAAATAAAACACTGAATACATAATTATTATGTAATTAACACATTGATAAGGCAGTGTCAAATACTATTAACAATAATAAACAAATTTTAGATATAGTTTTAAAAATTAGAGAAGCCATGAGAAGTAGTAGACTAGAAGTTAGGCATATTGCTGAAATAACTGGTTTAAAAAAATATACTGTAACTAATGTTCTTATGGGAGAAAGCAAAAGATTTGATTACATTAGCTTAATGGCTGACGCAGTTAATCTACCTCTTTCCAGTAATGATAATGACAAAACTATTATAAATAGTTCACTTTATGGCACCGCTTGTGAAGCTTGTTTAACTGTGATCAAAGATTTGAAAGAAAATTTTACTAAATATCAAATTGAACAATTTATTTTTAATACTTATTTAAATGCTAAAAAATTAAATATAAAGGATGTTAAAATTTTAATTGGTTATGCTCACGCACTTATAGAAAATAAGAAAATTTAAATTTTCTTATTTCACTTTTATTAATTTTTCTCCATTATTAGCTATATTATCTCCATAATAATAAAATATTTTTTTATCTCCTATTTTTAATGTTTTCGCATCCTTTATATGATTTGATAATTTATCATTATTAATCATGCTTTCATTAGTGCATAATATTTTCTGTCCAGCTTTTATATAATTTATATATTCCTGAGAAACATACTCACTTTCTTGACATATTTCACTGACTGATTCAGATTTCTCTATTGTTGATATTATAAGTAGTTTTTCATTTCCACTATTATCTACCAATAAATAACTTTCCTCAACTTTTTGGTCCATAATATCCCAGAGAA
The DNA here is from genome assembly GCF_009690945.1 of Rickettsiales endosymbiont of Trichoplax sp. H2. NCBI lineage: Bacteria > Pseudomonadati > Pseudomonadota > Alphaproteobacteria > Rickettsiales > Rickettsiales endosymbiont of Trichoplax sp. H2. The sequence goes on along the minus strand of NZ_NPHZ01000010.1, from coordinate 3,952 downwards.
AATCAGAATATTTATCTGAGTCTAATAAACTATTAGATCCATTTTTTAAAATCATATCAATATATGGTTTACTTGCTCTTTGAAAATATTTTTTTCTTCCTAGATTTACTATTTTTATTAGTTTTTCAAATAAATCTATTCCATCCATCTCTGGCATATGATAATCTGCTATTATTACTGGAATTACATTATTTTTTATATCAGAATTACATATTTTGTATATTTCTCTTACATAAAGCTCTATAGCACTATTTTCTAATTCTTCCGCTAATACATTATTTATAGGTATTATGCTTTCTATTTTAATAGAATTTTTACAATATTTTATTGCTTCACTTACGTTACTCAATCCTTGAACTTTACGTGTATCTTTTTTTAAAAATTTTAATGATGCATCTAAAAAGTTAATATCATCATCTACTAATACTACAGTTCCTTTAAAATTTAATATTGGTAACATTTTCATCTTAAAAAATAATAATAATAAAATTATTTATATGATAATAGATAATTTATTATATTACAAATATAATGTAATTTTATTCACTAATAGAAAATATCAAAGTAAATTTTGTATATTCACTCATTTTAGACTCACATATTCTTCTCCCATTCATTTTTTCCATAGCATATTTACAAAATGCTAAACCCAATCCACTACCATCTTTATTTGTTGTAGTAAAATGATGAAAAATATATGGAATAAATTTCTCATCTATCCCTATAATATCGTCATATACAACTATTTTATTTTCATATGCTTCTATTTTAATATTTCCTCTTTGATATTTTTTTCTCTGATATAAAGCATTTTTTATAAGATTAACAATTACTTGCTTAACTAAAAATTTATCAAGCTTTATTAGATTATTATTTTTTATCTCTTTATATTGTATTAATTTCCATTCTTCATTAGTTAAACCATAATCATTTAAAGCTTCTCTGATTAACTTACCTAGGCAAGTTAGTTCTAGAATTAAATCATAATTTTGTTTTATATTTACTATGAATGTTTCTATATTGTTCTGCGCTCTCTTTATTATATTTAAATTTTCATTAATCAAATTGTTATTTTTTTCATTTAATAGCAAAACCATATTACCTGCTATAGATGATAACGGACCTCGAATTTCATGTGCTATTATACTTCCCATAATCTGCATATCTTCAAGCATTTTATCATTTTTCCTAAAAAATATAATAGAAGATGCGCATATATATAATATCATTAAAGATAATCTAGTTATTTGAGAAGATATATCACTACTATTATTATTTAGAATTACAACAGTAATGAGTCCACAAAAACAACACAACATTAGCCTTAGTATAATCTTATCCCATCTATAATATATAATTAATAACGTTATTGTTAAGGCAAAATGGAATGTAAAAAATATTAGTATTAAATTTATTATTACAATTGATAATTCTATAAAAGAAAAATTACCAGTAGCTATATCACTTGTAATTATCCATAAGCTGATTGGTAACATTGTATAGCTTAATTGTGATATTTTAATTTTATTATTAACATTTTGAATATAAAACAATAATCTTGTCTTATTAAGAATGAATTTAAGAGGCTTTTCTGAAAAAATTATATAACTTATTATACTAACACTTAAGCTTATCAAAAATGTTGCCTCTTCTAATTTTAAAGGTAGCAAATAAACTATTATGTAGCTTATTATTCCTAATAATGAACTACTCCAAAACATTATTGGTGTTTTATTGTACTTAAATAACCCAAATACAAAAGGAACAAAAATTGCTGAATTATATAATTGTGCAAAAAATAATATAATTCCAAATATAGTCTCGGCATTTAGAGTAATAAGAATAGATAACACTCCAATTGCTATACATGTAATTCTCGCAAAAAATAATCCACTTTTTTGTTGTGATTTCAGCAATATATCATTAACAAATATAACTGAAGCAGTATTAATAACTGAATCAGCAGTTGATATTATAACTGCTGCTAACGCGATTCCAAATAAAGAATATAATACTTCGTTATTTAAAAAATTTTTAATAACTATAAATATCATTTGATTACTATCATCATTTGGATATTTAATTAATCCTATTGCACCAATAATAATCACCATTATTGTAGATAAAACAGTAATTAAGGATAATAGATTGATAGCTGATTTCAACTTATTTACATCTTTTGTTAACAAAAATCTATGCATCATATCAGGAGTATCATCTGGAAGGCAAAAGCCTATAATTATTGCAATTATACTCCACCAGCTAATATTTTTCTTAAAGCTTTCTTGCGGCACACTGGTAATTAAATTCTCTATATTATGACCATTATCTTGCACTAGAAATATTGTAATTATAGGTAAGATGATAATAAAAATGAAAAATTGTAATATATCCGTTTTTATAACTCCTACTATTCCTTTAGTAGAGGTATAAGCAACAATTATTATGAATGAAATAATCGCACTTATTTCCCCATTATATCCAAGTATACTAGTAAAAAATGAAGAGAGTGATTTGACTTGCATTGAAAGCGCACCTAATAAAAAAACAAATGAAACTCCCCCTATATGTTGCCTTAGCCTTATATTACCACCATACATTTTACTTATCATCTCCGGCATTGAGATACAGCCATAATAACTCTTAATCTTTGGAATTAAATAAGAAAATAAAACAAGAGAAATTGGTATGCATAACAGCATTGGCATAAAAACCAAACCTATTTCATGAACTTGAGATACACTCCCTATTGTTGATTCACCACCAATTGCTATTGCTGTAACAGTTGCAGATAACGCTAATTTTGAAATTGGTTTACCACCTAAAGCATACTCTTTAAAATTTTTTATTTTCTTTCTAAATAATACCCCAACAAATAAAAATAAAATTAACGTTGCATATATTATTATCTCTTTTAACATTACAGATTTTAATGGTTAAAATACAAATGTAGCCGATTTTTATCAATAATCTTAGAAAATTTTGGCATTACTTTATTTTTATGAGTTATAAGTATTATAGTTGTGTTTTTATACTCAAGTAGTGGGTAAATAAGGGCTAATCTCAATTTTCCATATGGCATATAACCTTTTTGCGGTATAAACATTATTTTTGAATTTTTAGGATATATAATTTCTCCAGAAGAATATGGCCATATACCTTTTAACGTTCTAAATATAGTGGATTTGCCACTCCCATTCTCTCCCTTTAATATATAATTATTCTTTATTATTTTCTCTGTTGTTTTTTCTAATATTTTCTCACCATTAGGCAAGCATATTTCTAAATTTTTTAATTGAATATTACTTCCTTTAAATTTAATCTGTACTTTATTCTTTTTATTTTCCTCTCCACATTCTTCTATGCTATTTTGAAATCCATGTAATCTCTCTAATACTGCCTTTAATGTAGCTATATTAATATATGACTCTATCATCCAGGATAATGCTGTTTTTATTTCATCAAATGCTTTTATCGTTTGCATTAAAACCCCTAAAGTTATTGCTGCTGCAAAATATCTAGGAGCTAATACTAAAATCGGCAATATAACTGCTGTTTAATTATAAAATGATACAAATGATATAATCTTCATTTCTCTAAATATCATCTTTTTAGTATTTTTAACTATTTTTGTAAATTTTTGCATTATTCCATCTTTCTCAAACTTTCCTGCATCATACATAGCTATTGCTTCTGCATTTTCTCTTGTTCTGATTAATTGATGCCTGAAATCGGCTTCTGTTTTCTCACCTCTAAACAGTATTTCTGATAATGGCTTACCTATTTTATGCGTTAAATAAGTACCTAATGAGGCATATATTAATGCAACCCAAACTAAATATCCTGGTTAATATCATTTGCTATCCTTTGATCTGGATTATCTATTTCTCTATTTATTGCTTTTGCAATATAATAACTATTTCCTCTTGTCCACTTATTAACTATATTTTCT
>NZ_NPHZ01000001.1:391531-398094 GCF_009690945.1 Rickettsiales endosymbiont of Trichoplax sp. H2 | reverse complement strand
AATAATGAATGGATCAGAGGGGGAATTTGATCTAATAATAACAGATTATCAAATGCCTATAATTAATGTACAAGAGTTAGCAGAAACGATAAAAAAGTCTGATGAACATAGTGATATACCAATAGTATTAGTAACTCAAGCAACTGATATTAAATACGCAAGTGATAAAAAATATATGGTGTTTGATAAAATATTTTACAAGCCGGTTACTAATGAATTTATAAAGGAAATTAAAAGTTTAATTTAGTAGAATGATAGTAATGCATATTAATCCATAATCAATATCGAATAAGTCAAGATTATTTCGATATTGGCATTGAGTGCTTTTTTATTACTAAGAGGTAGTACTATTGACTATATGTGCTACATGTATTACATTAATTTAGTAATGAATAAATTGAAATAATTACATGACATCAATAAGATTAACAGCTATGCAAGAGGATAGATTAAAGAATTTATGTAAGTTGACCAAAAGATCCAAGAGTTTTATATTAAAGAAGCTATAGAAAGATATTTAGAGGATATAGAAGATAGTTATATTGCACTTGAACGTATTTCTAATCCAGATCGTATTTTATTATCTACAGAAAAAACAATTGAGGAATTAGAAAGATAATAATAATTTATAAATTGGTATGGGATAAAGAAGCAATCAATGATTTAAGAAATATTGATAAAAAGAAAGCTATAGATTTAGTAAAAAAAGTAGAAAAGCAATTAACAAAAGCTCCAAATGAATTAGGAAAAAAATTAACAGGAAGATTTAAGGGACTGTATAGGTATAGTGATTATAGGATTATATATCAAATTTTTAGAGAAGAGATTACTATTGTTATAGTAAGAGTTGAACATAGGAAAAATATTTATTATTAATTTTTTATAAATATTACTGGTATTGAGGTACTATTTTTCTATGAATAGTCTTAATATATTAGAAATTAGTTAAACAAATAATGATATAAATGTATCATAGATGGGTTTTTGTATACTGGTAAATCTTCTTGGAAAATTATGGACTATATTAGCACATTGACAAGGGGAGGTTATAAATTATTCAAAGATTGCTACAAATTTAGAAGTAGATGTTAAGACTGTAAGATACTATCTAGATATTTTAAGTGATTTGTTATTAATGAGAAGACTTGAGCCATGGTGCGAGAATGTTAAAAAAAGATTAATAAAAGCACCACGTTATTATTAGAATTCTCTACAGCTAAAAGCTAAAAATAGATTTTAGGTATAATTTATATGTATATATTTAATAGATAGTTAAATTTATTTAGTTTAGTGAATATTCAATTGCTTATTAGGTAAAGGTAGACTTTCACTATATTAAAGAATAAAATAAAGAAATAATAGTATTAGTAATAAGTAAAATGGAATTAGCTTCAAAAAAGTGTATACCATGTTCAGGAGGTATAACACCAATGGACAAAAAAGAAATAGATAAGTATTTAAATAACCTAGGTAATGGTTGGAAGGTAAATTCGAAAGGACACATAAATAAAGAGTATAAGTTCCAAGATTTTATGGAAGCTATGGAATTTGCTAATAAAATTGCTGAAATTGCAGAGAAAGAGGGACATCATCCAGACTTACATATATCTTGGGGTAGTTGTAAAGTTGAAATATGGACACATAAAATTAATGGATTGGCGGAAAGTGATTTTTACCTTGCAGCAAAAATAGAAGAAATAAAACTTTTTTATTCATTTTAAATACAAGTTTTTGCTTTATTACAAGTAATAATTATTTGTTAAAGTTGTTAGAAAGCAGATTTAATTTATAGTTGTTACTATAATAATTTTTTCAAGGCAAAAAAGATGTTATAAACTAGTATTATTTTTATTTACAAGTTTACTAATTAAATAATGGCCAAGATAACAGAAAGGAGTATCAAGGAGAGCAGCTATAATCTTAAAAATTATACTACTAATAAAAACATCAAAAAAGTGTTGCCATGGAATAATATTAAAAGAACATAAAATTAGTAATACAGTTGAGGTATCAATAAATTGAGCAATAATAGTACTAACATTATTTCTTAGCCATAAATGTTTATTATTAGTTAAAGATTTTAACCAAGAAAAGATTATAATATCAGTTAATTGTCCTATATAAATTGCAATAATAGAAGCTAAAGATCCTAGTCCATAGACATTAAAAGCTTTTTTAAATTCTGAGTCAGATAAAGGAGACCAACTAACTGCAGGTAATTTAATACTAATGAACAGAAGTAACATGACAATAAAGCTGGTCAAGACAGTAACTTGAATAACAAACTTAGCTTTTTGTTTACCATAGAATTCAGTTAGTAAATCAGAAATAAGAAAGGTTATAGGATAAAGTAATACACCAACAGATATATCTAAAGTAAAGATAAAAGGAATTTCTAAAGAAATAAACTTTTGGAAAGTTAAGTTACCAGTTACAACAGTAGTGCAAAATATACATCCTAGTACAAAATAAAGCTTATCTAAGGGCTTCATCTTAAATAAGTTTAATAACTTGGAAATAACTTATAATAAGTAACATAATTTTTTTAATAATATAAAATTTGTTTTTAATATTTTATTATTTTTTTAATAAAGTATTAACTTTATTTATAAAATCTTTTGTATCTGTAATTTTATCACCTTCAATAATACAAGCTTGATAATATATAATATCAATTAATGTTTTTACTCTATCATTGTCTACATTATTATTTATAACATTATTTTTAATTTCTTGTATAAGTTCATGATCAACATTAAGCTCAAGTATCTTTGGTTGATTAGCACTTTGCTGCATTAAAAACTTATTCATTCCTATATTATTATCTGGCTCTGATAAACAAGCAGGACTTTCAACTAACTTATTGGAAATTACTACATCTTTTACTTTATTCCCTAGTATTTTCTTAAATTCTTCTATTAGTTTTTTTTCATTATCTTTTTCAGCTTCTTCTTTTACAACTTCTCCTTCAACAGTTTCATTTTTATCCTTTTTCTTCTTTATTGATTTAAAATCTATATTAGCACTTGTGATAGATTGGAACTTTTTATTTTTATAGTCCATTACATTGTCTATCCAGAAATTATCTATTCTATCAGTTAGTAATAAGACTTCTATATTATGTTTTTTAAATCCTTCTAATTGAGAATGATTTTTCAGTCTATCAAGATTTTCTCCATAAAAATAATATATTTTATCCTGACCTTCTTTCATATTCTCAATATAATCTTTTAAGCTTCTTAACTCACTCTCAGTAGTATGAAATCTACATAATTCTAGTATTTGATCTTTTTTATCTAACTCACTGCCTCCTAATAATCCTTCTTTTAATACTGCTCCAAAATTCTTCCAGAATTCTTTATAATCATCTTGTTTTTGAGCTTTTTCTATAGCTTTTAATACTTTATCTGTAATAGATTTTTTTATTTTTATAACATCTAAATTATTTTGTAAGGTTTCTCTACTAATATTTAATGGCAAGTCTTCTGCATCTATAACACCACATAAGAATCTTAAATAGTTTGGTATAATTTCATTTACTTCATCACTAATAAATACTCTTTTAATATATAGCTTTATTTTTGGCTTAAAGTCATTGTAGAGAATATTATATATTGAATTACCAGGTATATATAATAAACTTGTATATCCAATATTTCCTTCTACTCTGTTTTTTATCGTTAACCAAGGTTTATCGTAAGATTGTGATACATATCTATAAAATTCAATATTTTGTTCATCTGTCACTTCTGATTTGGTTAAATTCCATATAGCTGTTCCCTTGTTAACTATACTTTCTTTATTATCACTTTTTATTAATGAAACTGGGAAGGAAACATGATCAGAATAAAGTTTTATAACTCTTTCAATATTAAAGTCATCTAATATGTCATTATATTCTTTTTTTATTTCTAATTCTATTATTGTTCCTCGAGAAAGTTGTTTATCATGTAAGTTAAGAGAATATTTACCTAAGCCATCAGATCCCCAAACATAAGTCTTACTTTCTCCAGCTTTTGTAGAGTATACAGTTACAAAATCTGATACCATAAAAGCAGAATAAAAACCAACACCGAATTGTCCAATTAAGTTTTTTGTTTCTTCTTTATTATCTTTAACACTGTCTAAAAATTTTTGCGTACCTGAATTTGCAATGGTACCAAGACTATCAATAAGATCTTTTTCATTCATTCCAATACCATTATCAGATATTGTTAATATATTTTTTTTCTTATCAATTTTGATAGTTATTTTTAATTCAGTGTCATCTGCTAATAATTCAGGGGTTTTAATAGATTCATATCTTAATTTGTTACAAGCATCTGAAGCATTTGAGATAAGTTCTCTTAAAAAAATGTCTTTATTAGTATATAGGCTTTTTGCCATTAATTGTAACACCTTACTAACATCAGCACCAAAATCAAAAACTTTAATGTCATTATTATTTTTATTATTTGTCTTTGTCATTTTTTGAAATATAAATCTTTTTTCTAAAATATATTACTGATTTAACATTTTTCAATAATTTTAATTAAATTTATACAACACAATCAAATAAAGTGAGGTTTATGATTGTATAATTTATAAAATTATAAGTTAAGAATTATCATCAGAAGTAGGCAAATGTGGTATTAAACCAAACTCAAGTGCATCAAGCTGCAAATGACGATCAGCTTTTCTAATATCAATGGTAAAATCATTAATATTTATTGTCCATTTTAAAGAATCTTCTAGTTCCTTTTGATTATCTTTAACTTTTGTAACTTGTTTTATATGATTTACATTTTTGTTTTCTGTAGTATTCATAATTGTTACCTCTATTAGTTACTAAAAAAGGCTAGGACATATTTCAATAAATATCAATTATTTTTTAGTTAGAAAAAATATTATTGAAATGAAGATTAAATAAAAGAAGTGAGGAAATATTTAAAGTGTTTTATTTTAATTGCAATAAGTTTAAAACTTAATATTAATCCATTAATATTACTTGAGCTGTACTAAATATTTATAAATTATTAACTTAAAATTAAATAGCAAAAATGTTAGACAAAAATGTAATAGAAATTTGGGAAGTAGATATAAATAAACAAAATTTAGAAAGAGCAAAAGAAAACATAAATAATCTTTCCAAATTAGAAATAAAAAAACTAAAAGGATTTAAGTATAAAAAAGATTATCAAATATATTTAATAACCCATGTAGCAATGAGAGAGTTAATATCAAGATATACAGGTATAAAAGCAAATAAAATAGAATATGCATATGGAGAGAAAGGGAAGCCTAAAATAAAGGAAGGAATTTGCTTCAATTTATCACATACAGATAATAAAGGATTAATAGGGTTTTATAGAGAAGATATAGGAGTGGATATAGAATATAAAAAAGAAATAGAAGATTATAATGGAATAGGGAAGTTAGTATTTACAGAAGAGGAGATGCAATATATCAACAACAATAAAAAGAAGGATAGGTTTTATGAAATATGGACAAAGAAGGAAGCAATAATAAAAAGTATGGGGGAAGGTTTGAATGAAGATGTAAAAAATTTATCAATTGGTATAAAAAATAATTTTTATTGTGGTAGGTATATATGGCAGATAGAGAAGATAGAAATAGATGAGCCATATATGGCTCATATTGCATATAAAAATGATTATCCTATTAAAGAAGTTAAAGTATATAATTTTAGATGAGTTAAAATAATTAGATTGATAGTATTTAGTTTGAATAAATTATATATTTTTATATAAAGTAACAATTTTTTTCTGGTAATGTACTAAAATTACAATGTATTCTAATAAATTTATATTAATTAAGGAAGATTAAAGATAAATTACTATCCTAATTTGATTTTGGGGAGTAGTAAGTATATGTGGGATCTAAAAAACTAGGATAGCAACTTAATAGATTGTACTTATACATGTATTATGTGTACTAGTCAATAATAACTTAACTAGTATTTATAGTTTTGATATTTTTTAAGTAAAATGATAATTTTGCTATATAATAATTAATATTTTTATAGAGGTATAAACAACAATTTCTAAAAGTTTAACTATAAGTTTCTCTATACCTAAGTATATATTATAGATGTTTTCGTTTGTCATAAAAGCAGGAGTTGATATTACTTTATTTTTCTTATCAATTACTATGTTAGAAGCATCACAAATTACTTGATTAGCATTTATTTTATCTAAAAGTTTGTTTTTATTGCCTAAGGTAATAGTTAAGGTAGTTATATTTTGAAGTGCACATGCAATTAATGCAGGTGCTATACATATTGCTCCGATAGGTTTTTTATGATGAAAGAAAGAAATTATTAATTCTTTTAATGGAGATATTACTTGGAAATTTTGATCTGAAGAAGTAATACTTGAAAGATTTTTAGCTACTCCAAATCCACCAGGTATTACCAATGCATCAAAATCTTTTACTTTGAGTTTATCTAAAGTATTTATATTACCTCTTGCGATACGAGATGATTCAATAAAGATATTTCTTTTTTGATTGATTGCAGTATTATCAAGATGATTAATAACATCAAATTGTTCAATATTAGGAGC
>NZ_NPHZ01000001.1:231686-391521 GCF_009690945.1 Rickettsiales endosymbiont of Trichoplax sp. H2 | reverse complement strand
AATATTTTAGCTTCTGCATTAAATTTATTTATAGCAAGTATAGTGAATACAGCTTCATTTATCTCTGTTCCGTCTAAATGTCCACAACCTGATAGTATTACTGCTATTTTTTTCATTTTGTTAATTTATAAAAACTAAGTTTAAAATATTTATAATGCTTATTGTAAAATAAGTATTATTTAGTTAAATTTTACTATGATAAATTAATATAATCAAGAAGGTAAAAAAAACAAAAAATTCGTTTTGATATATTATCAAATAAAGATAATGTTAGTAAGTTAGATTTTAATAATGATATACAAGTGCAAATTCTTAAAATTAATTATATTAAAACTATATTAGGAGTTATGTTAGTAATAGCAGATGACAATTATGTGTACATGCTAGATTTTATAGACGCAAAGAATTTAGGAAATAAAGTATTACAGTTATATACCAAGACAAACTCAATTATTAGTACAGGTACAAATAGAATAATTTTATCTATAGAGAAAGAACTTGCATTATATTTCCAGGGAAAGTTAAAAGTTTTTCAGACACCAGTTAAGTTGTTAGGTGGAAGATTTGAGAAGATGGTTTGGAGAAAGTTAAGAGATATACCATATGGAGAAACTAGAAGTTATTTAGAGCAAGCAAAAGGTTTAGGTTCTTTAAAAGGATTTAGAGCAGTTGGTAGAGTAAATAGTTATAATAAATTAGTCATAATATTACCATGTCATATAGTTATAAAATCAAATGGTGAATTAGGTGGTTATGGTGGTGGACTAAATAGAAAGCAAGTGCTAATTAATCATGAAGAAAAATTTCACAATATTTAAATATTAATAATTGATATTGTAATTGGCTGTTAAAACAATTTTCAAATGATGAATGTAGAAATAATTCCATTATGAAATTTTGGTTTAAAGTACGTAGAATGAGGAGGAAAAATTAAATTATTATTTATTAAATTTTTACCTAATATTGAAGGTATATATAATATTAATTGATTATTAGATGTATTATATGATATTTTTTATAACTTATTTTTAAAATTTATTTTATCTTTACTGAGGATATTATATATATCTTTTAGAAATCCCTTAGCTAAAACAATATCTTGAGAATTGAATTGGATAAGTTATTTTTATAAGAAACGGATAATAGAAAACAAATTTAAAGCACAAAATTTTTTAGGTCAACAAAATGAAGTAAACATATCACTGCTAATTTAAGTATTATGAAAAGCATTGGAATGCCTATAATAATTTGTATTGCTTTAAAAAGTATGAAAACAGCTAGATTGAATATTTATGTAACAAAATTGGTCCAATAAATAGGAAAACACTTACTAAGTATACATTGCATAATTTGGTTATATACTATAAATTTTTAAATAGAAACTTAAGAGCATAAAAGATTAATAATATACCTGTAATAATGGAAATTAGTTTATTGTATTTTTTAAACTTGCTTATCAAAATATGATTTGATGAAATAAAGACTAGGGAAAAAACCCATATTGCACCAATTGAACATATAATTATCCAGTATATTAAATTTAAGATAAGATAATGTTTATTATGAGTAGTTTGAGAAAAAATACTTAGAAAGAAGCTAAAAGCTAAAGGGTTGCATATTTCTACTAAAAGTCCTTTTAAAAAATATCCATATATTTTAATTTTTTTTGTGTATGCTAATTCTTTATTTAATTTATTATCAAAAATGAAAATATTTTTTATGCCAAATATAATAAATATTAAAGCACAAATTATCTTTAATATTTTAAAAAACAAATAATTTTTGTAAAAAATGTTACTAAAGATTATTGCAATACTTGACTGAATAGAAATGCCTAAAATGACCCCTAAACTTGTACTTAGACCAATAGTCCTTCCATATAATAATGTATTATTACATATAATTAAAAAAGATGGTCCTGGTTGTATTAATGCAATTATATATAATAAAATTGTACTAATTGACATCAAAATCTAAATTTTTTTAATTGTATTTAAAAGTTAGCATTAAGAGTTAAATATATCAATTACAACTTGGCAATTAAATAAATGTATAAATAGAAAAATTTGTTCTGGTGTTAAGTATGATTTAAAAGAATTTGATATTATTACTGTGGTTCTTAAATGTTAAAATATTATAAGTGCTGTATATACAGTCTCTTTTTTGTAAAAATTTTCTAATTTTGAATTAATTAAACTACTTTTTAATTAAATAATAATATAAATTTATTTCCTAATTTTTAATGTATTTTACGGACTTCAAATGATTTGAATTTGCCTTAACATATTAATTAACTATTTTATGTGGATTATATTTGGACAATATGGTTGAAGATAAAATAACTATAGTTTATTCTTATGTTTTTGAATACAAGTTTTAACTTTTCAATAATGCATTAATTAGTAAATTTATGTAAGATCATAGTTGACAAGATTAAATTAACAATTTAATTTTTATTACGTAACAAATTAAGAGATATAAAAACTATGGTTAATGAATTAGTAAAAAGGCTCAGTACTGGCAAGCATAAAGTAACAATAGGGAATAGAGAAGAACCTAATAGTGAAATAGAAGAAAGACTTACAGATATGAAGTACATACATGTAATGTTTCCAAATACTAAAGGCGGTACTGAACTTGGTATAAATGTAGATACTGAAAGCTGTGATTTAACAAAAGCAGATTTTAATAAAGGAAAAGGTAAAGTACACATAGAGGGAACAACGAATTTAAATTATTGTGATGTAAGGTGTATAGCTGATGTAGATTTAGAAAGTAGAAAGGGAGAAGGTTATTTAGTAGTGGCCAATAACTAATTATAAATTATATAAAAACAAAAATAGAAAAGGAGGTAAAAAATGTCGGAAGAACAAGAAGAATACATATGTTTAATAAATGAAGAAGAACAATATTCTTTATGGTTTGCGTGGAAGAAAATTCCATTAGGTTGGAAGCAAGTTGGTCCTAAGGGTAGTAAAGAAGAATGTTTAGAATATATAGAGAAAGTATGGACTGATATGAGACCTAAGAGTCTAAGAGAACAAATGGAAAAAGATGTTACAAATAATGATGAGCAGCCTAGAGTTTTAAATTAATTAAATTTAATCCTTTACTATAACCGATATTACCCCATTGTTAAATTTAGGTTCAAAGTATGTAGAGTGAGGAGGAAAAATTGTTTGTATATCCATTAATTTTTTTCCTATAATTCCTGGTATGTATAATATAAGTTTTTCATTATGCGAATCTTGTGTTTTTCCTTCTGGCGTATTGTTAAAATTTATTTTTCCATTACTTAACTTTATGTATACATCTTTTAAAAATTTTTTAATTACATTGATTTCTTGTGAACTTAGTTTTAGTAGTTTATTTTGATGAGATAACATCACATAGCTATTTTTTTCTGAGTGATTATTTGTAGGTGATAAATTATATTTATTGCTCAATTCCTTGATTACATTTTGACAAATATATTCATTAGTATAAAACCGTGTTATATTTTTTGATTGAACAAGATCTTTTGAAATAAAAAAACCATATGCGTTATTATTTTTGGAACATAAAGTTTTTAATGAAGAGATTCTATGATGTCCATCTATTATAAAAAATTGATTTAAACTTGAGAAATATAAATTAATTAACTTATCGTTAGGTAATTTCCAAAAATAATAGTTGTTATTTGAATCACTAATTTTCACATCATAATGAGCTTGCATTATTTGTGCGTAATAAGAATTTATTTCTATATTATTCTCATGACTTAGAATTAAAGGAGTAGTTAAAATATTAAACTTATTTAAATCATTTTGATACTCAAAAACTTTCTCTTTTATAGTTTCTTCATGTAATTTTAGCTTATTGCTATGTAAGTCATTAGTATTAATTTTAGCTATAATTCCCACATAAGAATAATTTAAGATTTCTTTTTTTACTAAATATATATGTTCATCGAAAGGTTGGAAAAAGAAGCCTTTTTTATATTGCTCTAATAAATATTTATTATAATTAACTGCTTTCTTTGTAAATAAAGATGCTTCATTTTTTATATACAGTTTCTTTTGATTGAATACAAAGCTATATTCTCTAGTATTAGGAAAAATAGCTTTAAAAGGTAAAAGCTTCATTTTTATATTAATAAAAATCTTTTATTATAATATTTTCCTGTTGTTTTTGTGCTTGCTCATATACAAACTTAGATAAAGCAATATCTAATATTCCTAGTCCCATAGGTGATACTATAATAGGTTTTATATCAAAATTTAAATTATTAACCAATAGCTCTCCAATAGTAGCATTTATAAAGTTAGTATGATTATACTTTTGTTGAGCTAAATGAGGACTAGTATTTGCATTCATTACATGCTCAATATCATCTACTATATTTGATGATTGTTCTATAATATCAGGAGCTATATCTCGTAAAGAAATATTAAGTAATACCGCATTTTTTTTAATTAAATTATATTTATCTACATATGGTGTTTTACCAGTGGTAGTAAAAATTAATAAATCAGACTCTTGTAGTAACTTATCTAATTTATTTTCTACTTTTATATTGGAGTGCAAGGTAAATTTCTTATTTTGTAGTTGAGAACTAAAATCTTCTGCATTTTTAGTTACTTTATCATATAAGATAATATTTTTGGCACTCCACTTTTGATTGGAAAGACATTTTATTATATTAAATGCTATTCTACCTGTTCCAACTACTCCTATAGTATTTACTTTTTTATTTTTTATTAAATGATCGGTAACTAATACTGCGGAATAAGCAGTCCTTACAGCACTAATTAAACTACCTTCGATACATGCTAAAGGATATCCTGTTTCGTAGTCATTCAATATAATAACTGCTGAAGCTCTATTTAAACCATTATTAATATTTTCTGGATTACTAGAGATCCATTTAATTCCAGCAATTTTATCTTTGTTAGCAATTAGTGCTGGTAGTGCTATTATTCTAGATAAAGGTTTATCAGGATACCAGATAAAATAACTTGGTGGATTGACTGTATCTTTATTATGATGAGCAATATATGTATCTTTTATTATGTCATATACAGCTTGATGATTATTATTAATAATTCCTTCAACTGATTTAGCTGTAATAACTGAAAAGTTTTGATTCATTTTTTACCTCATTAACTAATTGTGTATTATAATTTTTTTCTATCCAATTATAATCATATATTGTATTTATATATTTATCTCCAAAATCTGGAGATATAGTAACTACATTACTGTTTTTATTTATAATATGATTTTTGCTGAATTGTCTAATTGCTTCTATAACAGTGCCTGAAGAACCCCCTAAAAACAGGCCATATTTTTTTAGTAGATAATAACACATTCTTATGGTATCTGGCTCTTTTATTAAGATTGTATCGTAAATATTGTAATTATTAAATATTTCAGGTTTTCTACTTGTACCTAGTCCAGGAACTAAACGTTTAAATGATTTATGACCAAATGTAACTGAACCATATGCATCAACTGCAATAATTTTAGTATTAGGGGATTTTTCAGCAAAATATTTAGCACATCCAGTTAAAGTCCCAGTTGTACCTGCTCCTATAAATAAATAATCTATATTCTTTATCTGGTTAAAAATCTCTTTTGCTGTAGTTTCGTAATGAGATTCTGTATTAACTAAAGATGCATATTGATTAGTCCAAATAATATTGGGATCGTTTTTAGTAATTTCATTAATTTTATTTATTCTTGTGTTTAAATATCCTCCATTTTTATCTTTTTCTATGACCTTGATTAATTTAGCATCATAAATAGACATTAATTTTTCTGCATGAAGAGAAATATTAGGATCCACAACACATATAAAGTTGTATCCTTTTTGTTTGCAAATTATACTTAATGCGATTCCTAAATTACCAGATGATGATTCGATTATAGTATTCTTTTTAGGAGAAATATTATATTTTTTTTCTAAAGGTTCTATTAGTGCAGAAGCTGGTTTTATTTTAATAGAACCAGCAACATTTAATCCTTCTATTTTAATATAAAAGTTATTTATATTAAAAAAATCTACTGCTTCATAAAATATAGGGTTGGTCTTTATTTCTTCTATAGCTGTTACTATCATCAAAAGATTAAGTAATAATATTTGATAAAATTTCTATGCCTTTGCTAATGTCGTCTAATTTACAATGACTAAAATTAAATCTGGCACAATCATTAGCAATTTCTATATTGTCAATGACACAAAAATCACTACCAGGTATGAATAATATTTTTTTCTCAGATGCTTTATTGAATATTTCTTTTGCATAATTGTTATGAAATTTTATCCATAAACAAATACCGTTATTTGGTTTATATAAAGTTATCTTATCCTGTAAATTAGTATAAAAACTATTTATCATATGATCTCTTTTTCTTTTATATAAATTTCTAATGTTAATTAAGTGCGATTCAAATTTATTTTGTGCTAAAAATTCCAGTACTATTTTTTGTGATAATGTTTGAGTATTAATATCTAGTGATTCTTTTAGAATAGATAATTTATTTATCAAATGATATGGAATTACTATCCAACCAACTCTTAAAGATGGGGCTATTACTTTTGAGAATGAGCCTACATAGCATATATTATCATTATTATAAGCTTTCAAAGCGGGATAATTTTGTTCATAGTATAGTAAACCATAAGGGTCATCTTCAACTATTGGAATATTATATTGCAATGATAAATCTATTAATTGTTTTCTTTTTTCTATTGTTAAACTATTACCTAAAGGATTACTACCATCAGATACAATATAAATAAAACTAGGCTTTTTATTTGATAATCTTATTTGTTTTGTTAAGTCTTCTAAACTAATTCCATTATTATAGTTTGTTAATATTGGGATAAGGTTAATTCTTGATGCTTGAGCTGCTTGTATAAAGCCTGGATATGATAAATTTTCTACTAAAACATTATCTCCTTCATTACTTAATAATCTTGTTAATAGACTAATACCTTGTTGTGCACCACTAGTTATAAATATTTCATCTTCCTTACATTTTACTCCTCTTTTTTTCATTATTTTAGTGATATGAGTTTTTAGCAAGTGATTGGTAGGTGAATATTGTAAGTTATGCTGAGCAAACTTGAATGATGAACAAAATTCTGAAGGCAGGGTTGATTCATCTGGGAGTCCTAAAGCAAAGGAAATATACTGAGATAAATCTCCAACTTGTAAAGACCTTTGCATTGCAGATGGTGATAAATTTTTTGTCCAATCAGCAAATTGTATCATATTTCTTGATTAGATTTTTGTTGTTGTTCCATAGCTTTAAACAAAGCTGTAATATTGTTTTTACCAAAGTTTTTTGCTCCTTCTCTTTGTATAATTTCATAAAACAATGTAGGTCTTGTTTGTGTTGGTTTTGTAAATACTTGTAGAAGAAAGTTCTCATTTTCTTCATCAATAAGCACATTTAAGTTTTGTAACTGATTTAAGACTTTTTTATAATTCAATTTTATGTTTTGTGAAAGATTCTTATAGTAAGAATCTGGTACATCTAATAATTCAATACCATTATTTTTTAAGATTTGTAATGTATTAATTATATTAGTAGTTAGAAAGGCTACGTGTTGTACTCCTGGGGAACAGTTATATTTTAAAAACATATCAATCTGGGATGTTAGCTTCTTTTTTAGAGGTTTTACAAATACTAGTTTTATTTCATTATTTGGTAGACTCATTACTATTGAATCCATGCCAGTAAAATTTGTCTCAATTTTTTCCTTGTAAGACTGATAAAATCCAAATATATCTTTATAATAATTTCTCCAACAATCAAAATCATCCACTGCAATTGCCAAATGATCTATATGACTCATACTGATATTATTATCATGCATTTCTTCAATATATGTAGTATCTTTGTTAATTTTTTGGATTAAGGTATGTCTTGTATCTCCAAAAGCGCCAATTGTAGCTTTAATTATTTTTTCAGATTCAAATAATAAACATTCTTTTGGTTGTTCTAATATTTGGATCCCAAAATTATTTACATTATTCATTAATAGTTCTATATTATCAACTTCAAAAGCTATATCTTTAACTGCGTCTCCATGTATATTAATTTCTTTATTAATATTACTACTACTATTTTTAGAAGAAGTTAGTAATAAAAGAATATTTCCTAATTTTAGCAAAGACTGCTCAGTTTCAGATTTTTTATTGATGTTATGATAAATTTCTTTAAATCCGAATCCTTTTTTGTAATAAAATTTTGATTGTACTAAATTAGCTACATAAATTTCTATGTATTTTATATTAATCAACATATTTTACAATAAAAATAATAATTTTAATATTTTTATGCTATAGTTATTTTTTCATTTATTCAAACATAAAAAGTTAGTATATAGTAATTTATGGATAAAAAATTAATAAATAAAGTAGCTTTAGTGACAGGGGGAGTAAATGGTATAGGAAAGAGTATATCTGAGATATTTGCAAAAAATGGCTCTCAGGTAATAGTTATAGATATAGATGAAAATTATAATGGTAGTACATGTGATAAAAATATAGAGTACTTAAGATTCGATGTTAGTGTTGAAAACAATTGGATAAAAATAATAGATTACATACGAAAAAAATATAAAAAATTGAACATCTTAGTTAATAATGCTGCTACAAATGGATTTAAATATAATCAAGATCCAGAAAATATGTCTTTAGAGGTATGGGAACACATACATAGAATAAATCTTACTAGTATATTTTTGGGGTGTAAATACTCTATAAAAATTATGAAAGAAAATAATAAGAATTGTTCTATAATAAACATGGCGTCTAGGTCTGGTATTGTAGGTGTTCCTAATTTGTCCGCCTATGCTTCTAGCAAGGCAGCGATAAGAAATTATACTAAATCAGTAGCTCTGTATTGTGCTCAAAAAGAATATAATATTAGGTGTAATACCATTAGTGCTGCAGCTATTGATACAAGGATATGGGACCATATAAAGCAAAATAGAAATAAATTTAAATTATTTCTTGACTCATTACCATTAAAAAAAATGGGGGATGTTAAGGAAGTGGCACATGCTGCACTATACTTAGCATCAGATGCATCATTATATTCAACTGCTTCTGAAATAATTATTGATGGTGGTATATTATCAACAGGTATAGGGCTGCCGAGATAAGAACATTTCAATAGTTTTATTTAAATAAATTCTATAAGTATCACAGCTATTATTTTATTGTATTTTGAGTAATTTTTAATGGAGCAAAAAATATTTAACAGGACACTTGATGGATATAATGCTATTTGTTCTTCCGTAAATTTTTGGGTTTTTATAAAACCTCTTTTTTGTTATTTATACTTCTTTTTTGAGATTTTTATGATTATTTTCTGTCTCTTTTTTTTGGTAGCAGATCAAGTATTTTTATAAAAAAATAACACTATATATAAGTTAAAATTATTAATTGTAAGAAAATATTAAAAATTATATGATAATTCTGTATTTAAATTTTAACATTCAGTAGCATAAAATCAACACTTCAGCAATAATTAACTTAGAAATTTTATATATAAATTTCTATAATCTTTTATAAATACTACTTTTATTGACAAATAACTCTTCATAGGTTCCATCTTTTATAATCTTTCCATGCTCAAATACTAATACTCTATCCATTCCTAATAATGTAGATAGCCGGTGTGCTATTACTATTGATGTTTTTCCTTTCATTAATTCTTTTAGTGACTCTTGAATTTTATTCTCTGTTTCTAAGTCTAACTGTGATGTTGCTTCATCTAATATTACTATCGGAGCATTTTTTAGTATTGCTCTTGCTATTACTATCCTTTGTCGTTGACCACCAGATAATTTGCCCCCTCTTTCTCCTATTAAGGATTTATATCCATATGGTAATTTTTTAATAAATTCATGAGCATGGGCTTTTTTTGCTGCCTCTATAATTTCATACTCACTTGCATTTAGATTACCATATCCTATATTCTCTTCAATTGTGCGATGAAATAGTAAAGATTCCTGTGGAATTATGCTAATGGCAGCACGTAGTGAATCTTGTGTTACTTTTTTAATATTTTGTCCATCAATTAAAATTTCTCCTGATGTTACATCAAATAATCGTAATATTAAATTGCTAAATGTTGTTTTTCCACCTCCTGAATGTCCTACCAAACTTACCTTTTGTCCTCCTTTAATTATAATAGATTTATTTTTAAACAATTCTGTCGTTCCCTTATAATTAAATTGTACATTGCTAAATTCAATTTCTCCCTTTGTTAGTACTAATTTTGTTGCATCTGGTTTATCTTGTACCTCCTTGGGCAATTCTAGTATTTTTAATGCTTGGTTAACTGTACCGCAATTTATAATAAACTCTTGTAAATTATATGATAAATTATATAGATTTGTGAAAAGGGTAAAATTTAACATAAAAACTAATGCAAAATCTCCTGGACTGATTATTCCTTCTCGGTGTAGGTATATTAAACCAATCAAAAATCCAATAGTATATATAGATACTATAACACCTTGTATTACATAAAACTTCATTAAAAAATATCCTTGCTGCTCTGCTTTTGATATAAATATTTGGCTTATATTGCTTAATTTACTATTTTCCCAACTACTCATTACAAAACACTTCACATTAAGTATATTGCTTAAATAATCTGATAAATGTCCCCATATCTTAGATCTTGTTTCCGCAAATTCGCTTGTTATTGGCCGAACTTTTTTTATACCAAAATACGTAATGATAAAAAATATAGACATCCATATAAGCATTACCACTACAAATAATATATGTACTTGTGCCAAAAAAATGAGTGTGATTAGTGTAGAAAATACAATATATATGAATTGATATATTACTGTACCTATAATCGTTGGTATTAGATTAAACACATCTTGCGCTTTAGCCAAAATTGTTCCTGATGTATGATTTTGAAAAAAGCTATATGCATATTGATCAATATTATCTATAAATCTTGACACTATATAGGATTGAAATTTAAATAAATACTTTATAGAGCACCAATCTCTTGCTGCAGATATATAAACCATTAAAAATTGAAGGCAGGAATAAATTATCACTAGCAATAAGAGATTACTTGCATTCGGACTTATTGTAGTATCAATTAGCAATTTAATAAGATAAGGACGTACATTCGTATCTATTGCTATAATACAAATGATAAAGATCATACATCCTAAATGGAGTCGATATGGGCGTGTTGATTCTAATATAAATTTCCAAACTCTCATAGTGTATATTCTATTTAATCTATTTTTAAGAAATACTTCTTGTTTCTTTTTTGATTCAACATTTGCTTTAAGATTACGTTCTGCTTTTTATTAAGGTTAAGTGTCTTAATACTCTTTGATATATACTAAACTTCTCTCTTTTATTATCACTATATCATTTAATTTATTCATTATTTTCTACTTAAATTAGTCACTATATTAAATATTATTTATACTAAGTGATATCTGTAAAATATTTAAATTTTTCGTCATCTAACTCACAAATACTCATAATAGCTATATTGTCTACACTGTTTTAGAGTTAGCACTTTATCAAGAATTATATCTAATTTTTAACTCAATTTGTAAGCTTAATAAAGATAAGTTTACTACTTACACTAGTATCTATTTTTTTTAGTTCATCCATTCTGTTTTGAGAAATTACTGGATGGGTTTTCTAGTAGTTTTGATACCAAATTTTTCGTATCCATAGCGTACATTTATAGTTTATATAAGTGCTAAGCTTAAAAATAATTTTTCTAATTTGCAAGTACTCTTTTAGATATTTTGATTTATAGTACATATATTGGTATTGGTAAATAAATTGTGATCTGCATTCATATTTAAAGCAAAAATCTCATTTCCTAAAGAGCATTGTTCTTCTTTTAATGATGCATAATTTACAGCTGAAGAAGATTCCATTAATTCTAATGTTTTATTTTCTATATGTAATTCAGCATCATAAAAATTTAAACTATCCGATATATGATGATCTATGCAAATAACTAAAGTATTAGTGTATTTTAAACTATTTTTTATAAATAATTGTAGTTCGGGGATTTCTTTTTGGTGTAGTCCTGTAAATGGTTCATCTAAAAGAAGTATTTTAGCTTTTTTCATCAATGCAGAAACCAATAATACTTTTTTCTTTTGTCCTCCACTTAGGACATTGCTCCATTCTTTTTTGAACATGAGAAATTCTTCAATGTTACATGTATTTTTAATGTCATCACTTCCACTGCAAAGCTTTAGTTTTTCAAGTATACTGAAGACTTCATAGTATATTTGTTCTTTTTTATCTAAATCTATACGTTTAGGATAATAAATTGCTTCTAAAAGCGTTACATTTATTGGAAAGAAATCTCTTTGAGACATTAATACTATATCTTTTGTATGATTTAATCCGTTTGGATATTTTATTATACCATTTGCTGTTATTCCATTATACATTATGCCTTTTATTTTAGATAACAAACTACTTTTTCCTGAACCTGAATCTCCTGTTAATGCATAATATCTACCTGATTTTAACACTAATTCTTCAATATGCAATAATTCTACATCACCTATTGTTATATGTAAATTTTCTAATATCATTTCATCTCTTGTATTCTCTATTTGTTGTAACTTTTTATCATGAACAACATCAATGTTATTAATTTTATTTATAAAAATATTGAGTTTTTCTATTGAACTACTTACTTCTTCAACTGTTCCAGCATTTTTTCCTCTCCAACTCATCAATGAAGATATACTTTCAGATGCAATCCAGACCTTTAACTGGAGACCTGTGTTCAATTCTTCTATGCGAACTTTATATCCTATCGAAAAAATGCTTACTATAACATCAGTATATTTTTGAATATTTCTCCATGTATCATGAATATATTCAACCATTAATTTCCTTGTTTTTGTAGCTTTGATTTCATTGTTTACTTCTTTTAGTACAATTTGGCTATATACAAACCCATCTCTTTCTACAACCGTCTCCACATTTCTTATATCGTGTTTTGTAATAATATTTCTTTTAGTTTCAAGCTCTCTTATTTCATTGTTATATGATATTTCCCATTTTGAAAGATACTCAGATATATATTGTGTGTAAGAATAATATATTTGGTAAAGTATTATTAAGTCTTGTGTATTATATTGATACATTAAATATTGACTATATACACTTTGTGCAACCCCATTAAAAAAGCTTTTTCTTAATCCTTCTCCACTATCTGATATAGTGGTTATATCTTTATTTAAATTATCGATTAATACTTCTGCATCTTCTTGTTGTAAAATCTTCTGTGGAATTTCACCTATTAGCCATTTTTGACTTACTGAATCATATAATAAATTCTGAGATGCAAAACTAAAATATGACTCAATAGGAGCAATGAATGCTTGTTTAATTATCACTAGATATGGTATGGAAATTAATATACTACATGAAGCAATTTTAAAATTACTCCATACAATATCATTTTTTAACTGTCCATAAAATCCCTCCATTTGTTTTTGAACACTACCTACGAATCTAAAATATAAAAATTGTTCTGCTATCATAAAACCAGACGTAGACAATACTTGTTTTTCTAACATATCAATGTAGACTTCTTTTGTTCCTAATTTTTCATATATTACACTTATATCTTTTTGAAGTTCTAATACAGTAATAGTGCTCTCTACTTCCTCTTTATAAGTGGATATTATTAAACTGGTTACAGCTGCAATGCCTTCTAAAAGATACGGTGATGATTTTTCTTTAAGTAAACACAAGATATGAGAGAAAGGGCTTATTATTAAATCATATATTCTTCCTTGTTCAAAGTGATTTAGTAAAGCAATTATAATACCTGACTTAGAGCTATCATTTATAAAATCACTAATAAATAATCCTGTTTTTATCTTAAGCAAATGTGTAATTGAAGCAAATGATATAGCAGTAGAAATATAATGTTTATTATATATATCATAGTATATGATCATTTCTTCTGAAGCACCTAATGCTATCCCAGCTAATACACCTTTCCAGCCAAATACATATCCTACCTGTAATGCTGTTTGTGTTGGTTTGATAATCTTATCTAGATATTGGTTATATTCACTAATTGCAAGTTGAGAAAATACAAAGCTTAATATTCCTCCTATACATCTTACTCCCCAAGAATTAGTAAGGGTTGCAAATGAACTTAGTCCCTGTATTATTGGGGATAAATAACGACCATTTGTCAAATTATAACTTACTAAAACTTCATCTATGATACCTGTTGCACCTCCTAGAAAAGCTCCAGGTAAACCAAACCCAACTGCCCCTGCAACTGAGTTTGCTATAGGTACAAATAAAAAATCATAGTCGCTTGCCATATCATATATAGACGTTTCTGTCTTTGAAAATAGAGATTTTTTTTCCATATTTTTCACCTTATTGATTGGTTATAACTAATTTTACTAATCCAGTTTTTATCTATCAATGTGGTATTTCAATATATTTACTAAGATATAGAGCAAACAATTACGTATATTAAGCTCTTTCCAAGCAGTATATTAAATTTTACTTATAACTTGATTACTATTATAAACAAAAACTGGTTACTGTAAAATAAAAATAGTTATAGACAATTAAGATTAACAAATTATTCTATTTGATGGTGTCACACTTTGTACAAGGTGCGTAAAGTTTATGTGTTTAATTTGCAATTAAAGCTAAAAAGTATTAATTATTTATCTTTATTTTGCAATACTAAGAATTATAATCTGAATTTGACTTATATAAAAAGCTGTGTACAATAAAATTATCAAGTATATAATATATATTATCTAGAAAGTTTTAAAGGGGTAGAAGTTTAATGTTATCTAGAGTATTAGAACCAGAAATAATGGACACAGAAGAAGACGCGGCTGAATATGATTCAATTCCAAATGACGATGTAAATGCAGAATTTGTAGAAGAAACGCTTAATTTAGCATCAATTAATGCAATTAAGCTAGTTGATCTTGGTTCTGGACCTGCTCATATTCCTATATTGTTTGCGTTAAAAAGACCTCAGCTTATAATAACTGCTGTAGAATTAGCCGAAGAAATGATTGTAATAGCACAGCAAAATATTAAAAATGCTAATGTAGAAGATAGAATTATAATAAGAAAACAAGATATTAAACATACAATGCTAACAGAAAAAAGTTTTGATATTGTTATATCAAATAGCTGTATCCATCATATGCATAATCCTATAGAATTATTTGCTGAAGCTAAACGATTAGTAAGCAACGGAGGGGTTATTTATTTTAAGGATCTCTTAAGGCCAAAAAGCTTGGTTGAGCTTGAGCATTTAGTTAGTCAATATGCATATGATGCCAGTGATTATCAAAGAGTATTATTTAGAAATTCTCTTCATGCTGCTTTAACATTAGATGAAGTAAAAGTAAGTGCTGAAGCTGCAGGGCTTTCAAATGCTAGCATTAAGCAAACTTCTGATCGTCATTGGTCATTATGTTATATAAAATAAAAAGAGTTAACCTTTTATGAATGTTGATTCAAGAAAAACAAGAATCTTTAAATTCTATAACCGATAAGTGTCTAAGGAGGATTGTTTGAAAAAAATAACTATAATTGGAGCAGGGTTAGTTGGTTTGCTGCTTGGCATTCTCTTAGGTAAAAGGGGTTATTCAGTTCAGATATATGAAAACAAAGACCAAAAGCACACTTTTGCAAAGCTTGGAAAATCAATTAACTTAACTCTTTGTAAAAGAGGAATAAATGCTCTTAAAAAAGCAGGAATTATTGATGAAGTTCAAAAATTATGGGTTCCAGTATATGGTGGTTGTCTTCATTTAAATGAGTCTCAAATTGAAACTCAGCTATATGGTAATTATGGTGAAGCTCTTTATTCTATATCAAGGCAAGAATTAAATACACTATTGCTTTCTATAGCTCAAAAAACTTCAGGAGTATCAATTATATTTGGCATGAAATGCGTAGGATATGACTTATCAAAATCAACTATTTTTTTGATAGATAAAAATCAACATAAAACAGAGTTACCCTTTAATACATTGATAGCTGCAGATGGTATTTATTCAGCAATTCGAAGTCAAATGCAGAGAAGTTTTGGATTTAACTATTCACAGTTTTATTCTAAGCATGTTAATAAAGAGCTTACTATTCCAACTGAAAATGCAAAAAAGTATAAATTAAAACAAAATTATATTCATATTTGGCCACGTAATGAATCTATGATTATTGCATTTCCAAATAGTAACGATAGCTTTACTTGCACGTTACAACTTCCTGTTAATGGTAGTAGCATTTCTTTTAAGAAGTTAAATTCGGAATCAGAGATGTTTTATTATTTTAAAAAGCTTTTTCCAGATGCAATTGCATTGATACCAAAACTTGCAGAAGAGTTTTTTCAAAATCCTGAAATTCCCATGATGACTGTTCGATGTTCACCTTGGCATATTAAAGACAAGGTGCTTTTGATTGGTGATTCAGCACATGGTGTATGGCCTTCCTATGGGCAAGGTGCTAACGCTGGTTTTGAAGATTGTGAAATTTTAATTAAGTGTATGGAACAGTATCCTGATAATTTACTAGCCTCATTTGTTGAGTTTCAAGAGAAGAGAAAAGCTAATCTTGACACTATTGCTGATCTTTCTGAAACACACTTTAATGAAATCAGACATCTTGTGGCTGATCCGAATTTTCTTTTGAGAAAAAGAATAGAAAGAAAAATGAATTTATTGTTTCCGTCAGAATATTTTTCTCTTTATTCTCGCATTGCATTTACGATTATTCCATATAAACAAGCAGTAAAACTAGAATCATTTTACTGTAAAATTATTGATGAATTATTAGAGTCTCAAGAAATAATTTCTGATCCAGATAGTAATGAGTCTGAGAAACTAATTTACAAAATTTATAAAAAGTATTTAGCTAATAATCCAATTCGGTATCATAAAGATCATTAGGCAAGTTTTTATTATTTGTGTACTACTGTTATTTATAACGTTAAAAATTTTTAGATTTTTTCAATAAATTAAAGTGGTTTATTTATTAAGCAGCGATTGATTGCTCAAATTTTTTTAATTCATTCTTTAAATATTCAAATGAATTAGCAAAAAATAATTGTTTTTGAAAAGAAGAAAAATTATATCCAATTTTTGTTGCAACATTAGTGAAAGGAATAACTTTAGTTTGTTTTTTACAAAAGCATTCAGACTCATTTTCTGATGATAATAAACCTGCTCCATACATTTGACATTTACCTTTATTATTTAATAGAATTCCAAACTCAATAGTCCACATAAAAAATCGACCTATCAATGTATAAATAGGTGGAGATAAATCTAAATTATCCTCAATTTTTTTAATCCTTTCTTCTAATTCTTTTGTTTGAGAATGGTTGCTTCCTAATGTTTCATGACAATTTGCAAGTTTTATATATAATTGATATAGTTGATTTTCATATGTATTGGCTTTAATTTCTTTCATAACTTTTCCAAGTGAAATAATATAGTCTGAATAATTAGGTGAAAACAACATAGGTAAGTGCCCAAAAATATCGTGTAACATATCAGGTCCAGGAGCATAATCTAGGTGAGATAGAGAGCGTAAATGTTTACTAATAGGAGATATTTTTTGTGATAAAAGTTCCGCATAGTAACTTTGATCTAAGTAACCATCAACATATATTACTTGCCACCCAGTTTTTTTTAAGGATAAGTTTAATTTTTCTAAAGTAGGAATTTGCGTTGGATCTAATTTTAAAGTATAAAACCCATTTATATAGTTTTGTAAGATAAAATCATTATATTTTTTTAAAAAGTCTTCTCTTTTTTTTAATGAAAGCTCCCAAACCTTTTTATTTTCTTCATTAAATAAGTTTTCATTTTTATTAAATTTAGGCTTTGATAATTTTGAATTCGCATTTACCATAAACGTACTCCATATTTTTTATACCTATTGTGCCTTATAACTTGTTCTATTTTTCGTTTTAGTAATTAGTAAAAATTAATCTTTTATAAATTAGCTTTACTTAATTAAGGCTTAAATACTTTAAAGGCTATTCCCTTTTCATTTTTAAGTCAATAATTTTAAAACTTTCTTTATATTTAGTATTAAAGTTTGAGATAGTCCAAAAAATTGGACAGGAAGAAAAATGCTCTGCTCTTCAAATTTATCCTTAACGATGCTGCAATTATGTCCAACCAACTAGGATAACTACTTCAGTTATAGTTAATCTTTTTAATTATTTATTTTCTTTCCTACCCCCTTTAATATTTTTTACCTCCAGTGATTGTATTTTTTAGCACTCTTTAAGGAAATTGATACATTTCTACTTGAAAAATCTTATTTCCTATGAGTATATTGATAAGAGCGTGACTTCAAAAGGTCTCAAATAATATAATAATTTATTAGTAAAGCGAGTATATAAGGGGAATTGAGTAAAACAATTGTTTGATAAATAGCCTATAGAGTTTAAGGTGTGTACAGAGATAGCTTTATTTGTTTTTAGTATGGGTTAACCTTAATAGTTCGCTTAGTTTTTTGATAGTATTTTGGGGAAAAATTTAATGAATGAATTTATAAGAAAATTAGCTAGGTTAAATGATCAAGGTTTTATCTTTTGGGTAGAGCAAGGAAAAAAGCTAAGGTACATGATTAGTAAAAATTACGCAGAAAAAGATAAGATTTTAGAATGGATAAAAGGAAATAAGGAGAAGTTATTGGAATTATTAAAAGATAATACAAAGTCTCCTAAAGGATATTTGCGTCCTTATATCTATAAATATAATAATGTGATGCAATTACTATCGTATGCACAAGAGAGGCTTTGGTTTATAGAGAAGTATGAAGGTGGGAGTAATGCATATAATGTTCCAATGATATTTAGTATTAATGAGGGAGTGAGGATAGAGTTTTTAAAAGAAAGTATTAGAGCAATAGTGGAGAGGCATGAGATTCTAAGAAGTGTTATAAGAGAAGATGGGAAAGAAGGTATACATTATCAGGAAGTAATAGATATAAAGGAAAAGACTTTTGAGATAGAAGAGATAAAATGTTGTAATAAAGAAGAATTAGAAAAGTATCTAGAAGAAGAAGCAAATCATATATTTAATCTAGGGGAGGAATACCCTATAAGAGTAAAAATATATAGACTTGAAGTAGGTGATAGATCTGATTATATTTTAAGTATAATAATACATCATATAGCATTTGATGGATGGTCAGCAGATATTTTTCTAAAAGAAATAAAAGAGTATTATAAGTACTACAAGAGTAAAGGAGCTGGATTAGGAGAGTATAAAGTAAAGTTAGCAGAGCTTAGTATACAATATAAGGATTTTGCATTGTGGCAGAGAGGATATTTAACAGGGGAAGTATTAGATAATCAACTATCGTATTGGAAGAGAGAGCTAGAAGGATATGAAACTTTGCAGATAAGTACAGATTATGCAAGGCCAGTAGAGATGGATTATGAAGGGAAAGAAATAAGATTTGAGATAGATGAAAAAGTATCTATATCGTTAAGAGAGATAGCAAGAGAGTTAGGAGTAAGTTTATATAGTCTGATGTTATCAGGATATTATCTAATGCTAAAAGGATATAGTGGGCAAGAAGACATAGTAATAGGGATGCCAGTAGCAAACAGGCATTATATGCAGATAGAAGATTTAATAGGCTTTTTTGTAAATACGTTAGCACTGAGAGTAGAGATAGGAAGTTTAAAAAATAAAACGTTAAAAGAATTTATCAAGTATGTAGGAAGTAAAGTAATAGAAGGTCAAGTACATCAAGACTTACCATTTGAAAAGCTAGTGGAAGAACTGCAAGTAGCAAAAGATACAAGTAGGCATCCAATTTTCCAGGTGATATTTGAATTGAGAAGTTTTAGTGATGATGAGGATACAGATGGAAGTAATAAGTTATTAGAGCCTTATATTAATGATACGAAAGAGGAGTTATATAAGATAGCGAAGTTTGATATAGAGACATTTATAGATGATAGAAATGATAGTGGAGCACTAAAAGGTTTATTTAATTATAGAGTAAGTTTATATAAAGAAGAAAGTATAAAAAGATTGATAAGTATATATAAAACGATATTAGGTCAAATAGCTAAAGTTCTAAGGGATATAGAAAAGAAAGAAAGATTCAAGATAGATGAGATAAGTTACCTTACGAGAGAAGAAGAGAATCTGATAGTAAATAAGTGGAATAAGACATCTACACCATACCCAGAAAACAAGACAATACATGAGCTTTTTGAGGAACAGGTAGAAAGAACACCGGATAGTATTGCTGTTGTATATGAGGATGTAAAACTTACTTATAAAGAACTTAATCAAAAAGCAAATAATCTTGCTCACTATTTGATTGAACATTGTAATGTTACCCCAAATACTCTCATTCCTTTGCTTATTGATAGAAGCGAACATATGATTGTTTCTATTTTAGCTGTTCTTAAAATAGGAGGAGCATATGTTCCTATGGACCCAGAATATCCAAATAAAAGAATAAATTATATCCTTAAAGACACAAAAGCAAAAGTAATCTTAATTAATGAGAAGTATGAAATAAGATTACAAGAAATGTTAAATAATAAGGTTGTAAGTAAAAGTATAAACAAGTATGATAATGCTGTTTCAATATTTTCAATAGAGAGTAATGAACTTATCCAAGAAATAGATAAAGTTTTACCTCACGATAAAGCATTAGATAAAAATTTACAAATACAAGATTTAAACCCAAAAAGTATAGCTTATATTATATATACTTCAGGTACTACAGGAGAACCTAAAGGTGTGATGCAGCTTCATAGTAATGTAATGAGGTTATTTACTGCAACTGAAGAATGGTATCATTTTAATAAAAACGATGTTATAGCCATTGAATTATTAGAAGATGATGATATTATTGAAATAAGTTAGTAAAATTAAAAATAGACTGCTTGGACGGTATGATTAATAAACCCATCTAAGTACTAGATAAAGTTTATAAGCATGCTCTTCACCCCTTCATCCTTTAATTTTAGTTCTAAGTTATACATAATCAATCATTGTTTATTGACAATCTTTTAAAAGAGATTAAACTCCATATTAGTCGTTCAATATATGAGTGCACTCTATGCAATATATTAATAGAATCATTAAACTACCATTAGATAAAACTTTCTTTCTTTTTGGTGCAAGAAATACTGGTAAAAGTACACTTTTAAAAAGTACTTTTAGTAAAAGTAATTGTCTATGGATATATTTACTAGATTACACTGAAGAAGAACGTTATTCTAGGAATCCCCAAACTTTAGAATTTGATGTCTTAGCTGCAAACGATCTCAAATATGTGATTATAGATGAAATTCAAAAAATACCTAAATTACTTGATATAGTACATAAACTAATCGAAACTACTAATAAGATTTTTATATTAACAGGGTCAAGTTCTAGAAAATTAAAATATGGAGGAGCTAATTTACTTGCAGGTAGAGCTTTTACATATAACTTATTTCCTTTCTTATCTTTAGAAATTAAAAATTATTTTGAATTAAATGAAGTGCTTAGATGGGGATCATTACCATCTATTTTATTTTCTATGAAAACTGAAGAAGAAAAAATACAGTTTTTACAATCTTACACTCACACATATATAAGAGAAGAAATCTGGATGGAACAATATATTAGAAAGTTGAATCCTTTTAGAAAATTTTTAGAAGTTTCAGCTCAAAGTAATGGACAAATCATAAATTATGCTAATATATCACGTGATGTCGGAGTAGATGATAAAACTATAAAACAATATTTTTCTATACTTGAAGATACATTGATTGGCTTTTTTTTAGAACCTTTTCATCATTCTTTTAGAAAGAGATTAAGTCAAAAACCAAAATTCTACTATTTTGATCTCGGAGTTAAAAATGCTTTAGCAAGAATGTTATCAATTCCATTAGTTGAGTCTACAAGTGGTTACAGTGTTGCTTTTGAACATTTTATTATTTTAGAAATACTAAGATTAGGAGCTTATTTCTTTCCGGAATATAAATTTTCTTATTTAAGAACAAAGGATGATGCTGAAGTAGATTTAGTAGTTGAGAGGCCTGGAAAAAAATCTTATTTATTGAAATAAAAAGTAGTAACAATATCCATAAAGAACAATTAACAACTTTTTCAAAATTAGCTAAAGATTTTCAAGATTGTGAAGCTATATGTTTATCTAAAGATTTTCGTTCTAAACAATTAGATAATATTACTATTTATCCTTGGCAAGAAGGAATTAATAAATTCTTTGTTCCTAGCAATCTCAAAGATAATTAGTCTTGTTAAAATTTCCTTGATGGTAATAATGTGATATTGTCTATATAAGGGAACTATGAACTTTTAGGTTAAAAAGTGGTCTAAGGCTATAGATATGATAATAAGAGAGGTTCAAAGGTTGTATTTAATGGTTTCTGTAAAATTCATTCAGTAAAAAGACATGTTTTAGGATCATCCAAATTTTCTGCATACTCCAATATACCGATACTCATATTTTATAACTTTCTGATAAAAGTTTCTTTTACTGAAAGAGAGAGAAAATACTATCTATAGTATGTAAATTTACAATAAAAAACATTCAGTAAATGGTACCTTTTATTGAATGTTAAAAATTTTTCACTTGACAAGTACTATGATAAAGATCCTAATGTTAATTAGACTCAATATCCTTTTTACTGAAAGATATAAATATTAAATAAACATTATACAACTTATGCTAAAAAAGCCTAAAAATAAAGATAGAAGAGCGCGTGAATATTTAACAGAAGATGAGATAGAAAAAATAATTACAGCAGCTAAAAATATAGGACGTCATAAAAATCGAGATGCAACAATGATTTTAGTGGCTTATAGGCATGGACTCAGAGTAGGAGAATTATTAACTTTAAAATGGCAACAAATAAATTTCAATATAGGTACTATACAGATAAATAGATTAAAGAATGGTATAGATAGTGCACATCCATTATTTGGTCCTGAGTTAAGAGCATTAAGGAAAGTAAAAAGAGAGTATCCAGAAACTCAGTATGTTTTTGTTTCAGAAAGAAAAAGTCCTCTTAACTACATCAATATTTAGCAAAATATTAACTAGAGCTGGTGAGAATGCAGGAATAGAATTATCGATTCATCCCCATATGCTAAGACATTCCACTGGTTTTAAATTAGCAAATGCATCGCATGATACACGTAGTATACAACAATATCTTGGGCATAAAAATATAAGGCATACAGTAAGATATACTGAAATTCTACCTACAAAATTTACAAAGTTTTGGAATGATTAATGGCTGATAAAAATTTTTCACAGCAAAGTCTTGTAGAATATGGCACATTAAAGAACACTGATATACAAGCTGTTAATAGATGTAGGAATGATTATAATAAATTAGGATTTGGTTATCAGGTAGCCTTTGTAAAATTATTTAATTACTTTCCTAAAATAGCACCTTTTGAGGTTATAGAAGAAATAGTAACGTTTGTAGGCCTACAAATTAAGGTAGATGCAGATAAAATTGAAAAATATTCTAGAAACAGATTTAAAATCATAGAACATCAACAAGAGATTACAAATTATTTATGTCTTAGTAAATTTGATACAGAAAATGAAGTAAAAACTAAAGAATATGTATATAATGAAGCTTTAAGATTAGAAGCAAAAAGCTTACTAAAGAGCAAAACAATATTGTATTTAAAAAAGAATAGAATATTGTCACCAACAGAGATTAGATTATCAAAGATAATATCAGGAGAAAGGCAAAGAGCAAGAAAGGCTATTTTTGACAATGTACAACAAAAATTATCTTTAGAAATTATTGATAATCTAAATTTATTATTAGAAAGCCAAAGCACAATATCTAAATTAGAGTTTTTAAAGAAACCTCCATATCGAGCATCTGTAAACGGAATTCTTAATTTATTAGAGAAATTAGAATATATAAGGAGTACTGGAGCATTATCTATTGATGTAAGTATGATCAATAATAATTATCAAAAAATATTAACAAGAGAAGTTAAGTCATATTCAATTACAAGATTAAGGAGAATAGATCCTTTATACAGGTATGCAGCAATTGTATGCTTCTTACATCAAAGTTACAAAGATAATAATGATTTTTTAGCAGAGTCTTGCATTAAATTACTTTCTTCTAGTTATAAAAGAGCAGATAAAATTATTAAACTAAAAGTAACACAAAACGAAAAAGAAATAAGGAAAGCTCTAGAAAATTATTCAAAAATAAAGGAAGTAGTAAGAGATGAAACTGTACCAGATATTGAATTAAGAGCATTTTTATATAAAAAATTTAAAGCAGAGCTAATTAAAAAAGATAACTTAGAATTATTATTAGCAGGGAAATATAGGCATGCATTTAATTTATTTGTAGAAAAGTATGGATATTTTAGGCAATTTACTCCTAAATTATTAGAAAGTTTAGAAATAAAATTAGAAGAAGGAAGTAAATCAGATATACTAAAGGCAATAGAGATTTTAAAAAACTTAAACAAAAAGAAAAAACGTCAATTGCCAAAAGATATTCCAACTAAGTTTATATCAAAGGGGATAAAGAAATTTGTAATTACAAATGGAAAAATAGATAGAAGAGCTTGGGAATGCGCATTATTATTTAAAATCAAAGAAGATTTAAAACATAATAATTTAGTTCTAGAAAATGGAAAAAGGTTTAGTTCTTTCGATAGGTTTTTTATGCCTGAATATATCTGGAAAAACTATATGACAGAATTTTTTCATAACAATAAGCTTCCATCAAATGCGAGAAATGCTGAAGCTTTTTTAACTAACTATTTAGGTCAAGCTTATGATACCTATTTTATAGGAGAGAAAGGTAATAAACATGCTAGAATAGTGGATGGTAAGTGGGAGTTAAAACGTGATCCTGGGGAGCAATTAACAAAAAAACAACAAGAATCCTTAACATTTTTAAAAAATTTAATTGAAAGTAATTTGAGAAGCATCAAATTACCTGATTTATTAGTAGAAGTAGATAATAAATTACAATTTACAGAAGCATTTATGCTACCCAATCAAGAAAACTTAAGAATTAAAGAAGATATATGTGGTCTTATATTAACTATAATGGCCCATGGATGTAATATAGGTATTTATACTATGGCTCAATTAGTAAGCGATGTATCATATGATTATATGAAGAGAATTACAGATTGGCAATTAACTGATGAAGCATTAAGAACAGCACTGGCATGGATAGTAAATGCAATATCAAAATTAAATATTACAAAGAATTGGGGAGAAGGTAAGAGATCTAGTAGTGATAGCCATTTAGTAACCTTTAAAGAGAAAGTTTTACAGCAAGAGTTTAGTGTAAAGCTAGGAGAATTTGCTTTAAAATTTTATACTTTTGTTGCTGACAATTATGCGCCATTTTTGAGTAAGCCAATTCAATGTTATGAAAGTGAGGGAGCTCATGTGTTAGATGGTAAGCTATATAACGAAAGTGATTTGCCTTTGGAAGAACATTTTACAGATACGGCAGCAGCAGGTGCAATAACATTCTCTGCTTTTGCATTTATTGGAAGTAAATTTAATCCAAGAATAAGAGGAATACAAAATCATAATATATTTAAAATAGATAATAATAGAAATTATAAAAGTTTAAGTCCACTATTAACTCATAAAGAAAGTACAATAGATATGACAAGTATAGTCAATCAATGGGATAGAATGGCACATTTTTATGCCTCTATATCTACAGGGCATGTTAGTGCATCTCTTGCAATGAGAAAGCTATTGTCATTTAACTCAAAAAATGAATTTTATAAAGCTAATTTACAATTAGGCCGTATATTTAAAACAGCAAATACATTAAAAAGCATGGTTGACCCAGAAATACGAAAAAAAAGAAATGAAGATTTATTGAAGGGAGAAGAAATGCATCAATTAGCAAGAGATATAAATTATGGTAATCAAGGTAAGATTACAGGACGTGATTTAATAGCACAAAGAAATAGTTGTAACTGTTTAACTTTAATAATGGCCTGTATAATATATTGGCAAGCAAATGAGATGAGTCGAATTTTAAGGGAGAGTGATATCCCAGAATGGGTAGATCTCTCAATGATTAAACATATAAGTCCAATTGGATGGGAAAATGTTGTATTATATGGAGAGTATAATATTAATAAAAGTTTGATACTCTAATAATTATTTTACGGAAAGTTAATGTTTGAAAATTATAAAATTAAAAGAAAGATTCTCTCTTGCAATAAAATAACCTTTTATCAGAAAGTTATAAAATATGAGTATCGGTATATTGGAGTATGCAGAAAATTCGGATGATCCTAAAACATGTCTTTTTACTGAATGAATTTTACAAAAACCATTAAATGCAACCTTTGAACCTCTCTTATTATCATATCTATAGCCTTAGACCACTTTTTAACCTAAAAGTTCATAGTTCCCTCATATGGAAGCATATACATAGACATAATTAATCCAAATTCTGTTGCTGAGATATAAAACTCCTGCATTAACGCAGGTTTAAAAACAGTTATAGAATACTTTAGAAAATAATCATAAAATAAAAATAACGCTACTATTCCTAAAGACAATACACCACGATTTGAACTTAATAACTTAGACATACTTCCTCACTTATTATATAAAACAATGGGTGATAATATATTCTAATTTATATCACTCTTCAAGTTTTTATGTCTGAAAGGGATTTTGTTTTTCTAAAGTTTAATAAAGCTAAAAGATTTAACGCTTTTTATTAATATATCTATATTAAAGTAATTTTAAACTTGTGAGCTATTATATTACTCTAATACCAGTATTTCGTTTTGCTCTTTCTTGTTTTAATTGTTCAAGAGCTGCTCTTCGTTTTTTTAAATCTTTATTATTATCTCTCATATCTTCACGTCTTCGTTTTCTATCATCAGCTTTATCAGCCTCTCTTGCTATCTTTATTGCTTCTTGTTGATCTTTATCTAACTCACTTTTTGGTTGCAACCTTTGTTTTCTTGCTTCTAGTTCATGTCTTAATTGTTCAAGAGCTATTTTCCTCCTTTGAAGATCCTTATTGTTATCTCTCATCTCTTGACGCCTTTGTTGCCTATCATCAGCTTTATCAGCTTCTCTTGCTACTTTTATTGCATCTTGTTGTTCTTTATCTAATTTAGGCATAAGTACCTCATTAATTACAAAGTTTATTTAAAATATAATATCAAGCCTATCATAAATATTTCTTATATCAACTACTATAAATATGATAATAAAGATACTCAACTAGCTATAAAATGTATAAATAGCAGGAATAAAAAATAAATAATCAAAAACTATATTTCTCCAAATGTTTTTATTTTTATTTTTGGATGTATTTCATTTTGAGATAAAATAATCAAATTAGGTTTAAATCTTTCTGTTACTGATCTCACAAATGGTCTTAAAATAGGGGATGTCAACAATACTGGTATAATTTTAGAGGCTGTAAGCTTATCTATAGTTAAGTTTACTTTTTCAACAAATTCTCTAAGTTTACTTGGTTGCATAGCCAAATGTTTATTATCATCATCTCCAACTAAATTTTCCATAAAAAGTTGCTCCCAGTGTGATGATAAAATGACGATAGGGATATATCCATCTTCGTTTAAAAATCCATGGCAAATTTGCTTACTTAGTCTAGTTCTAATGTGTTCTACCATTCTTGCAACATTTGTGGTATTATTTGCAATTTCTGAGATAGCTTCTAATATAGATGGTAGGTCTTTTACAGCTACTGATTCACTTAATAAACTTTGTAAAATACGTTGAAATTTAACGACAGATATTTGAGCAGGGACAACTTCTTCTGCAAGTTTTTTGTGATCCCCATCTAAATTAGATAATAATTTTTTTGTTTCACTATAAGTTAATAATTCTGTGATATTTTCTTTTACAATTTCAGTAAGGTGAGTTGAAATTATAGTAATTGGTTCAATTATTGTATATTTTTTAAATACAGCTTCTTCTTTAGCACTTCTGTCAACCCATTTTGCAGGTAAATTAAAGGCTGGCTCTATAGTATCTTCACCATTTATATCAATTTTACCACCTGTGGGATTTAATATTAAAAGTTTCAATGGCTTTAATTCTCCTCTTCCACATTCAATATCTTTAATTTTTATTACATATATTTTTGAATCAAGTTGCACGTTATCTTGTATTCTTACAGATGGTAAGATAAATCCTAAATCTTGTGCGATCTGTTTTCTTAAATTTTTAATTTGGTCAGTCAATTGATAATCAGCATTATTATCAACCATTTGCAACAACTCATATCCTAGTTCAATTTTAACATAGTCTATATGTAAAGATTGAACTATCATTTCTTCTTGGGTAAGTTCCTTTTTTACAGGATCTTGTTTTAGTTTTTTTTCTAATAATTCTGTATCTTTCTTCTTTTTATTTAAAAAATATGAAAGTATACCCGATAGACAAGAAATTATAAAAAATGGAACAAATGGAATGCCTGGCATTATACTCATAACTATTAGCAATCCACTACATGCAGCTAATGCTTGAGGATGTTTACTTAATTGTTGAAAAATTGCTTTGTCTGCAGAACCATGTACTCCAGATTTAGTTACAAGAAGTCCAGCACTAATCGAAACAATAAGAGCAGGAATTTGTGCTACTAATCCATCACCTATTGTAAGTAAAGTATAAGTCTTTATAGCTTCATTAAAAGTCATTCCATTTATAATAACTCCTATTATTATCCCAGCTATAAAATTAATAAAAGTTATTAATAATCCAGCAATTGCATCTCCTCTAACAAATTTATTAGCTCCATCCATAGAGCCAAAAAATGTATTTTCATCTTCAAGTGTTTTTCTTTTTTCTCTAGCCTGTTCTTCATTAATAATGCCTGCTGATAAATCTGCATCAATAGACATTTGTTTACCTGGCATGGCATCTAAGCTAAATCTTGCTGCTACCTCTGCTATTCTTCCAGAACCCTTTGTTATAACAACAAAATTAATAATAGTTAAAATACCAAAAACTATAGCACCTATTATAACTGACCCCTGCATAACAAAATATCCAAATGCTTCAACTACATGGCCAGCAGCAGAAGGTCCTAAGTGATCATCTGCAAGGATAAGCCTTGTAGTAGAGATATTTAAAGCAAGTCTAAACATAGTTATTACCAAGAGTATGCTAGGAAAAGCATTAAAATCTAAAGGTTTATCAATAAATAAAACTGTCATTAAAATTAATGCAGAAAATGCAATTGATAAACTTAATAAATAGTCTAATAATCCAGGTGAAACAGGGAAAATTAAAAAACTTATAATTAATAAAATACCTACTGCAAATATTATATCTTTTTGTGATGATATATTAATAAATTTGCTAATTAATTTATTTTCCTTTAAACTTAAAATACTATTTTTTACATTATCCATTTAATTAGATCCCACTACATAAAATAAGCATTTAATAAAATTTTTTAAGAACGTAGTTTAGGATACCATTATTTAGAAAATAATCTAGTTCTATTTGAGTATCAATACGTGAAAGTATCTTTATATTTTTAATAATTTTATTATTTTTTTTAATTTGACATTCAATCAATCCTTTTGGTGTTACTTTATTATACCCAAGTAATGATATTGTTTCATCTCCCTTCAAAAGTAGGCTATCTAACGTAGTATCAATAAATTGTAAAGGTAAAACACCCATTCCAATTAAATTTGATCTATGAATTCTTTCAAAACTTTCTGCAATAACTGCCTTAACTCCAAGTAATTTTGTTCCTTTAGCAGCCCAATCTCTAGAAGAGCCAGTTCCATATTCTTTGCCTGCAAGAATTATTAATGGTACATTATCATTAATATATTTTTGCGATGCATCATAAATTGTCGTAAGTGTGTCATTATTTTTTTTATCAAAATATTTAGTAAAACCTCCTTCTTTACCACTTACCATTTTATTTTTAATTCTAATATTTGCAAAAGTACCTCTAACCATTACTTCATCATTACCTCGTCTTGAGCCATATGAATTGAAATTTTCTTGCTTAATTCCTTTTTCGATTAGATATCGTCCTGCTGAATGATTAGCTGCTATACTTCCTGCAGGGCTTATATGATCTGTTGTTACGCTATCACCTAAGATTGCAAGGATTCTAGCATTTTCTATATTATCTATTGATGAATTACTTTGAGAATTTTCAAAAAAAGGAGGTTTTTTAATATAAGTACTATCTTCTTGCCATGCATAACATGTTGTTTTACTAATATTAATTTCTTTCCACTTTTCATCTCCATCAAGAATGTCATTATATTTTTCAATAAACATGTCTTTAGTAATAATCTTGTCAATTAACTCTTTTATCTCATTATGATCTGGCCAAATGTCTTTTAAAAATATTTCTTTCCCATTTTTATCATTACCTATTGGTTCCTCTAAAATATTAATATTGATTGTTCCAACTAATGCGAATGCAACACATAAAATTGGAGATGCTAGATAATTTTGTTTTACCAACGGATGTATTCTTCCTTCAAAATTTCTGTTACCTGATAAAATTGCAGAAACAGATAAATTATTTGATTTTATTTCTTCTTCAACATCTTTTAATAATGGTCCAGAATTACCAATGCATGTTGTGCATCCATAACCTACTATATAAAATCCAAGCTGTTCAAGATAATAAAGTAATCCTGATACTTTAAGATATTCTGTAACAACCTGAGAGCCAGGAGCTAAAGATGTTTTAATCCATTTTTTTGTTCTTAATCCTAAATCATAGGCTTTTTTAGCTAAAATTCCTGCTCCAATAAGTACATATGGATTTGATGTGTTAGTACAGCTTGTGATAGCAGATATAACAATATCGCCATCCTTTAAATTGGTGTTATTTTTATCTTCTTTTTTTGATTTTAATTCAGAGAGCAAAATTCTATCTTGAGGTCTCTTAGGACCAGCTATACAAGGTTTAACTTGAGATATATCTAATTCATATTCTTCATTAAATTTTTTCTTATTTTTTTCATGACCTTCTTCCCAAATACATTGTTCTTTTGCATACTGTTTCACTAAATCTATTTGAGATTGATCCCTTCCAGTTATATTTAAGTATTTTATAACTTCTTCATCAATAGGAAAATAACCACATGTTGCTCCATACTCAGGCGCCATGTTAGCAATGGTAGCTCTTTCAAATAGTGAGAGAGTTTTTAACCCAGATCCAAAAAATTCTACAAATTTACCTACAACATTCTTTTGTCTAAGTATTTCTGTAATTGTTAAAACTAAATCTGTTGCAGTTACTCCACTAGATAGCTCTCCCTTTAATTTAAACCCAACTACTTTAGGTATTAGAAGTGAAATTGGTTGACCTAACATTGCAGCTTCAGCTTCTATTCCTCCAACTCCCCACCCCAATATAGATAATCCATTAATCATTGTGGTATGACTATCTGTTCCAACTAAAGTATCAAAGTATGCAACATTTTCTCCATCAACTTCTTGATTTGAAATAACATTTGCTAAATATTCTAAATTAACTTGGTGACATATTCCTTTTCCAGGTGGAATAACTCTAAAATTTTTAAAAGATTCTTGCCCCCATTTCAAAAATTTATAACGTTCATTATTTCTTTGAAATTCATATTTAATGTTTTCAGAATAAGAGTTTGAGGAACCAAATTTATCAATTTGCACTGAATGATCTATCACTAAGTCAACAGGAATCTGTGGATTAATTACCTCAGGATTAATTCCTTTGTCATTTAATGCATCTCTCATTACAGCTAAATCAACAACAGCAGGCACTCCTGTAAAATCTTGCATTAAAACTCTTGATGGATAAAATAAAATCTCTTCATTAGATGAATCATCTTGGAAATACTTAAGTAAATTTTTAATACTCTTTAAAGTAATATTTTTACCATCTTCTTTTCTAAGTAAATTTTCAAAAATAATCTTAATAACATTTGGTAATTCATTTAAATTTATGTTTAATTTTTTAGCAGCTTTTTTTAAATTATAAAAATAGTAATCATTATTGTTAATTATTATTTTGTTTTTACTTTTTAAGCTATCTAAATTTTGCATATTAATTTTTTAAAATAGAATCTTATTATTAGAAAATTGTATATGATAAATAGCTTAGTTTGCAAGATTTTTCCTAATAAAATTATATGATTAAAAAAATAAGGCATTGCCTAAGCAATGCCTTAGTAATGATCAGAGGTAGGTAACATATTAAAAACTGCTCATTACATGTTTCAATTACAAAACATTTTAATGCTATAAAATAACTCAATATAATCAATCTAAATATTAAAAAAAATCATTAAATAATCCAAAAACTCGCTTATTATAAAAAATTTTTTAAAAAAAGCATCATTTGATTTTGTTGATATAAAATTAAATAGTAATTAAATAAGAATTACTTAAAAAATATTATTATTTTACTGAACTATAATTTATTTATATATGACCAAGGATAAATCCAATAAGTATTAGTACTCCATAATCAAAATGGGTTTTGAAATTTTGATTACATTCATCAGGTGAATTTAAATTTATATTATCTAGTTTTTGCAATGATAAAAATAAAACAATAAATAATATTGCAAAATATATGATATTTAAATTTGAGTTTAAACCTGTTAAAGCTAATGTGGCTATTAATATTTTATAAACATAATTTAGAATAATTTTTGTTTTGTTATTAAACTTTAAAGCTGTAGATTTAACTCCTATTTTTATATCATCTATTTTATCTTGATGTGCGTAAATTGTATCATAAACAATAGTCCAAAGCACCGCTGAAAGATAAATTAAGATTGGTATAAAAGATATATGATTTTTAACAGAATACCAAGCAATAAAAACTCCAATATTAAAGGTAAATCCTAAAAATATTTGAGGATAATAACTATATCTTTTTATAAATGGGTAAATAACTGTTAAAAATAAAGCTAAAAAGCCAAAATAGATAGATTTTAACGGCAATATAATTAAAATCATTAGTGCTATTATTAATAATATCGCTAAAAGCTTATAACCCTGTTTAATTGTTAATTCACCATTTGCCAGTGGTCTAATCTTTGTTCTTTTTACATTTTTATCAATGTCTTTATCAATAATATCATTAACTATTGAACCTGCACTCCTCATAATTACAGCTCCAAAAATAAATATTATAGTAAGACATAGAAAATGTATTATATCATATGAAATTATAGTCAAAGTCCATAAAACTGGCAAAACAACCAATTGAATTCCTATTGGTTGATGTAATCTCATTAACCTTGCATAAGGATTTTTAAAGGTAAAATTCTGAAAATTTATATATGCTGATTTAATTAATTGAATATTTTCATCAATAAAAAGATTGCCATTATCTATTAATTTTTGAAATTTACTATTTTGTTGCTTTTTCATCACCTGGTAAAATGTATTCTTCTCCTTCCCATGGAGAGGTAAAATTAAAGTCTCTAAATTCTTGTGCTAATTTGACTGGTTCGTAAATTACTTTTTGTTTTTCTTCATCATATGTTACCTCTACATTGCCTGTTACTGGAAAATCTTTTCTCATAGGATAGCCAGAAAAGCCATAATCGGTTAATATTCTTCTTAAATCATTATTACCAACAAAGAATACCCCATACATATCCCAAATTTCTCTTTCATACCAATGTGCACAAGTAAAAATATTAACAACACTTGGAATTAAATCTTCTTCTGAGGATTCAACTTTAATTCTTATTCTTAAATTTTTTTCTATACTTAAAAGTTGATATACTACATCAAATCTTTTTTCTCTACTGGGATAATCAACACCACAAATATCTATTAAAATTCTAAATAAATAATCTCTATTCTCTTTTAATCTTATTAATATTTCTTGAATACTATTTTTATCCACTGTAATAGTTAATTCATCAAAAGATATTTCAGATTTAATAATAAATGATTTTAAATTTGAATCAGTAGTTATTTTTTGTAATAAATTTTTTATGTTCATTAACGTAATATTTAAATTTATTATGTGACACTAACAAATATTGTAAAACACTTCAATTAAT
Source organism: Rickettsiales endosymbiont of Trichoplax sp. H2 (assembly GCF_009690945.1). NCBI lineage: Bacteria > Pseudomonadati > Pseudomonadota > Alphaproteobacteria > Rickettsiales > Rickettsiales endosymbiont of Trichoplax sp. H2. The sequence continues at coordinate 357,416 of NZ_NPHZ01000001.1, read as the reverse complement.
TATAATCTCCAAAATAAAAATTGCAAATAAACAATGGCAAGAAATGATAGTGTAACTAAAAGGCAAAAATACGTAAGATCACTTTACTGTAAAGAAGAAAATTTATTTAAAGATGTATTTGATACTGCAATGGATAAAAAGAATATTCAATTAAGTCCAGAAGAGGGCAAGTTACTGAGTATGATTTTAATGATTAATAAATCTAAATACGTTTTAGAAATTGGTACTTTAGTCGGATATTCTTGTTGTTGGATAGCATCATCTATTCCAGATTATGGAAAAGTAATAACAATAGAAACTAATGAAGCTAATTATAAAATTGCAAATCAAAATTTTGCAAAAACCCCTTTTGCTAATAAAATTAAATCAGTAAATAGTGATGCTATAAAATATTTAACAGATTTAAAGCTTAATTATAAACTTGATGCAGTATTTATTGATGCAAAAAAAGATGAATACCCAAAATATTTAGAACTTATATATCCATTATTAAGGATAGGGGGTTTGATAATTGCTGATAATACGTTTTTATTTGGAACTGTTTATGAAGATAATCCACCTAAATATAATGAAAAATGGGAAGGTATGAGGCAGTTTAATGAAGAAATAAGCAATCAAAAGAAATATAAAAGCTTAATATTACCAACAAATGAAGGATTAACTGTTGCTGTTAAGTTATGAAAAATATATAATTATTAATCTATAATTCATCGTACGTATGTTTACACCCATCATTTAATTTAGTATGCTCTGATAATATGTCTGTTGCTGTAAGGTTAAAATTTTCGCTAGGTTCAAAATCGAAATCTTTATGAAGTTTTAATATGTTTTTATTTGATTCTTGAATTAGGTTTATAATACTGATAACTTCCTTAATAGTAGCTTTACAAATATCTATTTTTTTTAAATTTTGAATATGAGAAGTTTTTAATTTAAGCATATTAGTATATTCAGCCTTAAACTTTCTTTCTTCTTCTTTTCTTTCATCCCAATATGCTTTTAGTATTTTTTTTATAAAGTTTATACAAAATTTACTGTCATAAATATCAACTTCATTTTTTTTATTATCGCTAAATAAACTAAAGTGCTTAATAACACAATCATATTCTTCTTTACTTAATTTTGTGTTTTTATCAGGGTGTGCAGAAATTTTATATTTTATGATTTCTTTTTGAGAAAGGTGGATTTTTTCCTTACTTGTATCAATTTCATCTCTGTCTATATTATTAGCACTCATGACTTTACCTTTATTTATATTTATATAAACTCAGTAACATAATAACTTTTGTATAAATATCAATAATTATTTAGGTATATTTTATATAAAAATTTTTATTTTCCAACTTTTAACACAGAAATAAATGCACTTTGTGGAATATTTACATTACCAACTGATCTCATGCGTTTTTTACCTTTCTTTTGCTTTTCAAGCAATTTACGTTTTCTTGTAACATCCCCACCATAGCATTTTGCTGTAACATCTTTTCTCAGTGCACTAATTGTTTCTCGTGCAATAATTTTACCACCGATCGCAGCCTGAATTGGTATTGCAAATAAATGTCTAGGTATCAATTCTTTTAGGTGTTCGCATATTTCTCTTCCTCTTGTTTCTGCTTTTGATTTATGTATCAGCAAGCTTAGTGCATCGACAGATAATGCATTGATTAGTATATTCATTTTAACTAAATCACCTCTTTGATATACATCCAATTCCCAATCACAACTAGCATATCCCTTAGAGCAAGATTTTAATTTCTCATAAAAATCAAAGACTATTTCATTAAGAGGTAGCTTGTATATGAGCATTACCCTACTACCTACATAAGTTAATTCCTCTTGTTTGCCTCTTTTATCCGTACATAGACTAATAACAACACCTAAGTATTCATCTGGAACCATTATTGTCGCTTTTACCCATGGCTCTTCCATATATTCAATTTGAGTTGGATCTGGCATATCTGCAGGATTGTGTAGCTCCATCATTTTTCCTGAACGCATATATAATTTATATATTACACTAGGGGCAGTTGTAACAAGGTCTAAGTCAAATTCTCGCTCTAATCTTTCTTGAATTATTTCAAGATGAAGCATTCCTAGAAATCCACATCTAAAACCAAAACCTAATGCTTTGGATGTATCAGGTTCATATTGTAAGCTTGAGTCATTAAGTTTTAGTTTTGCTATACTATCTCTAAGTACTGGATAATTACTGGAATCAGTTGGATATATGCCACAAAAAATCACAGGCTTACTTGGTTTAAACCCAGGCAATGCCTTGTCTATAGAATTTTTTGCATCTATAATTGTATCACCAACATTACAATCAGATACTTGCTTTATGCTACCTGTAATAAATCCAACGTCACCAGCACTTAATTCATTAATTACTATTTTTTTAGGAGTAAAAATACCAACTCTTTCAATTATATATTCTGAATTTGTTGACATCATTTTTATATTCATGCCTTTTTTAAGTACTCCATCTATAACTCTGACTAATATTACAACCCCTAGATATTTATCATACCAACTATCTACCAACATAACCTTAAGATGTTCTTTTATTTTACCCTTTGGCGGTGGCAAAATATTGACAATTGCTTCTAATACATTATCAACGCCTTTACCTGTTTTTGCAGATATTTCAATTGCATTTTCTGTATCAAGTCCTATTACATCTTCAATTTGTCTTTTAATTCTATCTGGATCAGCAGCAGGTAAGTCAATTTTATTAAGTACAAGAATAATTTCATGGTTATTTTCTATTGCTTTATAGGTATTAGCAAGAGTTTGAGCCTCTACTCCTTGAGATGCATCAATAACTAAAATTGAGCCTTCACATGCAGCGAGTGATCTATCCACCTCATAACTAAAGTCAACGTGTCCTGGAGTATCAATTAAATTCAAGATGTAATCTTTGCCAGATTTTGATTTATACTTTAGCTTTACAGTCTGGGCTTTAATAGTTATCCCTCTTTCCTTTTCTATATCCATGGAATCTAATATTTGATCTGACATCTCTCTTTCTTCTAGATTACCACACATTTCAATTAGTCTATCAGCAAGAGTAGATTTGCCATGGTCAATATGAGCAATTATTGAAAAATTTCTTATATTATCTAATTTTGTCATTATATATGTGTTTTAATAAGTAATGTTATCTAAGCTCCACCGAGACTTAGGTTCAAAATCTAAATTACTATAATCTCCGTTGTTTAACCTTTCAATCCCTGCATAAGCAATCATAACAGCATTATCTGTACATAAGTTAACTGGTGGATAAAATAATTTATAACCTAAAGTACTAATATTTTCACTTAATTTTTTTCTTATATATTTATTTGCAGCAACTCCTCCAGAAATAACAACATTCTTTGAGTGTGGAAATTTAGAATTGAATAATTTAAAGGATTCCATAATTTTATGATTAATAATTTCTGAAACGGTATATTGAAATGAAGCACATATATCTGATTTAGTCTTTTCAGATAATTTGTCTAATTTGTTAATTTGATTTCTTACAGCAGTTTTAAGTCCTGAAAAAGAAAAGTTGCACTCACCTTTTTTCAATAAAGGTTTTGGAAAAGTAAAAGCCTTTTCATCTCCATTTTCTGCATATTTCTCTACAATAGGGCCACCAGGGTAACCTAAATCTAATAATTTAGCAGTTTTATCAAAAGCTTCTCCTGCTGCATCATCAATTGTTTTACCTATAATTTCATATTTACCAAGCTTTTCAACAATAACTATTTGACAATGTCCGCCTGAAATTAAAAGCAATAAATATGGATAGTCAATATTTTCTGTCATTCTCGGAATTAATGCATGACCTTCAAGATGATTTATGGCTATGAACTTTTTATTAAGAGCAGAAGCTATTGTTTTTCCATACATCACTCCAACCATCACACCACCAATCAATCCAGGTCCACCAGTTGCAACAACAGCATCAATATTTTTTAAATCAACTTGTGCTTCTTTAATTGCTTCTTCAAGTATATATGGTAATAATTCAACATGGCTTCTTGCAGCAATTTCTGGCACTACTCCACCAAATTTCTTATGCAAATCAATTTGAGAATAAATCTTATTAGAATAAATTTTCTTTTTATCATCTATAATTGCTACAGCAGTTTCATCACAACTAGTTTCAATTCCAAGTACTAACATTAAAAATTAGGTAAAAATAAATTTGAGCAAGATTTTATATGATTTAGATATATATTCAATAGATATTAAATTAATACAAAGTGACTCTTTGATTAAACATTAGATTTATGATACAATCTTGTGATGTAAATTTTCATTTAAAATAAATATATGACGAAAGAAGCTCAAAATTATAGTGCTGATTCCATTAAAGTTTTAAAAGGTCTTGAAGCTGTTAAAAAGCGTCCAGGAATGTATATTGGAGATACGGATGATGGCTCTGGATTACACCATATGGTTTATGAGGTTACTGATAATGCTATAGATGAAGCATTAGCTGGTCACTGTGATAAAGTTATTATAATTTTAAATACAGATGGATCTGTCATTGTAGTTGATAATGGAAGAGGGATACCTACAGATATTCATAAAGATGAGGGTATATCAGCTGCAGAGTTAATAATGACTCAATTGCATGCTGGAGGAAAGTTTGATGATAACTCTTATAAAGTTTCTGGTGGGTTACATGGAGTAGGGGTATCAGTTGTAAATGCTCTTTCAGAATGGTTAGAATTAACTATTTGGAGGGATGGCAAAGAGTTCACTATGCGGTTTGAACATGGTCACAAAGTTAAAGAGTTAGAATCAAAGCCAAGCGATGATCCCCAAAAAACTGGAACTCAAGTTAAATTTTTTCCATCTGATAAAACCTTCTCTCATATAGATTTTAATTATTCTACTCTAGAACATAGATATAGGGAATTAGCATTTTTAAATCCAGAAATATCTATAGAACTTTATGATAAAAGAGGGGAAGAAGAAAAATCAGCTAATTTACATTTTGAAGGTGGTATCTTAAATTTTGTAAAATATCTTGATAGAGCAAAGCATGCTATTAATAAGACTATAAGAATTACTGGTGAAGCAAATGAAATTGTAACTGACGTTGCTTTTCAATGGAATAATAGTTATCATGAGAACACACTTACTTTTACCAATAATATTCGCCAAAAGGATGGTGGTGCTCACTTGACTGGCTTTAGAGGTGCTCTTACAAGAGTGATAAATAACTATATTGAAACCAATCAATTAAATAAAAGACAAAAAATTAAAATTTCTCCTGATGATATGAGAGAGGGACTTACATCTGTTGTTTCTGTTCGTGTTCCTGATCCAAAATTTTCGTCTCAGACAAAAGATAAATTAATTAGTAGTGAAGTTCGTACAGTTGTTGAATCAGTTGTTTCAGAGGAATTTGCCAAATGGCTTGAAATAAATCCTAAAGATGCCAAAACAATAATTGGCAGAATGGCTGAATCAGCAATTGCAAGAGATGCTGCAAGAAAAGCAAGAGATCTATCTAGAAAGCAACTTGGAAATCAAATCTCAACTCTTCCAGGGAAATTAGCCAATTGTCAAGAAAAAGACCCAGCTAAATCAGAATTATTTTTAGTTGAGGGTGATTCGGCAGGAGGATCTGCAAAACAAGGGCGTGATAGAAAAACTCAAGCAATTTTACCTCTGAAGGGTAAAATACTTAATGTAGAAAGAGCTAGATTTGATAAAATGCTTAATTCTGCAGAAATTGGCACATTAATCACTGCTTTAGGAGTTGTACTTGAAGATAAAGAGTTTGATCTAACAAAATTAAGATATCATAAAATTATAATTATGACTGATGCTGATGTAGATGGTGCTCATATAAGAACTTTGCTTTTAACATTCTTTTTTAGGTATATGCCTGGATTAATTGAAAAAGGTTATTTATATATAGCTCAGCCACCATTATATAAAGTTAAAAGAGGGCAATCAGATACATATTTAAAAGATGAATTAGCTCTTCGCAATTATCTAAAAAGCATAATTTTAAAAAATTGCAATATTAAAATTAGTAATCAAGAGTTGGATGAAGATAAAGTCAAAACACTTTTGGATAACTTAATAAGATTTTCAAATATAATAAAAAACTACACAAACCAAGTGTCTGCTTACATTATTGAAGAATTATTATTTTTAGGCTTTTTTAATGATGTGCCATCATCAAAGAAAATCGATTCACAGAACTTGATTAGCAGATTTAATAGACTATTTAAAAATAATCAAATTGAATGGAAAGTTATAGATGTTGAAGAGGGGTTAGAAATACATAGGTTAGAAAAGGGTGTAAAAGAAGTATATGAAATAAGTAATCATTTATTCTCTGAGAAAAATAAAGATATAATTATTGAATTAACGAACATGCTTTCTGAATTTAATAAAGATAATGAATTTACCTATAAAGATGAAAAAATTCTTAAAACTTCAACTATAACTGATTTAGTAGATACTATCTTTAATTATTCTAAAAAAGGATTGTATATACAAAGATTTAAAGGACTTGGTGAAATGAATCCAGATCAACTATGGGAAACGACTCTTAACCCAAATAATAGAACTTTACTTCAAGTTAATGTTAACGATGCAAGCGATGCTGAGGAAGTGTTCTCAACTTTAATGGGTGATGTTGTAGAGCCAAGAAGAGATTTTATAAAAAGTAATGCTTTAAAAGTTGCTAACCTAGATTATTAATTTTATATATAAATTATAATTTATTTTGGTAGTGAAATATGTCTTGGCTTTATTTAGTTTTAGCTGGTTTTTTTGAAGTTGCTTTTGCAATAGCATTAAAGCTTTCTGATGGTTTTACTAAAACTAAATATATAGTATTATTTATACTTTTTAGTGCATGTAGTTTTTATCTGTTATCAAAGTCTTTAACAAAAATACCTATAGGAACTGCATATCTAGTATGGACTGGAATTGGTGGTGTTGGAGCTGTTATAATAGGTATTTTATTTTTTAATGAACCAGCTACCTATATGAGAATATTTTTTATAGCTTTGGCAATAATATCAATAATAGGTTTGAAATTATCTTAAACAATAACCCAAGCTGAAGATAAGAAGTTAGAATTTATACTAGATATTATCGTCATGAAGCACAATATCTCTCACAGTCATCACGAACCTCGCAAGGGGCGTGGTGATCCAGTATTATTGCCATACTTATATTTGCTTACAACTTTTCTGGATTGCCACGGATGCTTTTGACATCCTCGCAATGACGTTTTTATTTTTATCATCACAGTAGAGTTAAATCTCTTCTTCATGATGTATCATTACTGTAAAGACGCTGCAAGCATATGTAACAATTCAGTAGGATTATTAATGGAGCATTGAATAAAAGCAGTAAATAATTAAAAATGAAGTTGGGATCGAAAGTAATGCTATTAGGTTTTCTAATTTACTTGCTTTTCCTGGTGCTGGCCCAAATCTATTATTACCTTTACTTCCAGGCATAAAAAAGATAAACAAATTAAAAATTACACCAATTACAGGGATAAGCTTTAATAATAAAAACCAACCTGAGCAATTGAAATCATGTAACCTTTTAATTTCTATTAATATAAGCATCACAAAAAGCACTATAAATATTATAATACTTGTGACTAATATTAACATATTTGATACTGCGGCTTCTAAAATAAAAATAATGGGAGCTATTAAACAAGTATAAATTCCTATTAGTGCGAAACATTTAACACGATTAATCCTATTTGGAAGATTAACAACATCTATAAATTTTATTAATTTAGAAAGCATAATTTTCCCTATTTATTAAAAACTATTCTTTACCCTTGTGTACAATAAAATACATTCCACTAAAGACTATAAATGAATAGCCTATAAGTGAATATACATCTGGTATGGCTTCTTTTAAAATTAAACAAGCAAATATACCAGTAAAAGGTAATCTTAAATAATCAAAAGGCCCAACTATAGACATGTCAGATAATTTATAAGCTCTAAAAAATGATACCTTATGCAATAAACTTGCCAATCCTGCGGAAAGAATTAGTAATAATGATTGAGTTGTAAACTCTGGCCATTTTGCACAAGACATATTGATATCAAAATTACTAAAAACAAATGAAAATTTGAAAAATGCTAATGGCAGAGCAAAAATTGATGCAAATAGACTTGAATAAAATAATTGTGCTCTAGAATGCTCAGTTTTAGTTAATTTTTTTATAATTACATTATTAATAGACCAAAATAATAATGCTAAAAATGCAAAGTAATGACCTTTATTTATATTTTTTCCAAAACTTTGAAAATCTTCAATAAATATAATTCCTATAATACTACCTAATAGTAAAATAATCTTAGGCAAAGTGATTTTTTCATTAAATACTAATATTCCAGCAATAACCATAAAAACAGGTGTTAATTCTGATATAGCAGCTGCATTGATCACATTCATTACTGATACAGCATAAAACATTGAGAGTGATCCCATTATACTGAAAAAACCTCTTAAGGCATGAAAGAATAATTTTTTAGTTTTTAAATGATGAATAAAGCCTAATTTTAAACATGAACACAATGTTAAAATTAAAATAGTAATTTTATATAAAAAGCCCACTTGATTAGAAGTAAAGCCTAAATTATTTGTTAAAATTTTAACTATAATATATAACAAAGACATAAAAAATGCATTTGCTATCATTAATAAAATACCTGACAAGTGCTTGGAAGGCTTAAAAGAAATAATAGATTTAATCACAAAACTAAAAACTATATAATAAAGTTTTTTATTACTGTATATTCATGGTATATGTCAATATAATTTTATATTGATTATTAAATTTAATAGATTATTAATATAGCTAAATAGTGCAAACTATGGAAGGGTGGCCGAGCGGCTTAAGGCGCACGCTTGGAAAGCGTGTTTACCCTCACAGGTAACAAGGGTTCGAATCCCTTTCCTTCCGCCAGGGTAAAGGGCATGAATAAAAAAATGATATTATTATGAATAATTTAAAGAAACCTGAATGGTTAAGAGTAAAGGCTCCAACAGGAGAAATTTTTGAAAAAACTAAAAAGATTGTAAAAGAAAAATCCTTAAATACAGTATGTGAAGAAGCTGCATGCCCAAATATAGGCGAATGCTGGAATAAAAAACATGCAACATTTATTATTCTTGGTAGTGTTTGCACAAGAGCTTGTAGATTTTGTAATATTGAAACAGGCTTGCCAGATAAATTAGATCCACATGAACCCGAAAAAATTGCTAAATCTGTTTTTGAATTAGGATTGAAACATGTTGTTATAACTTCTGTAGATAGAGATGATTTAGAAGATGGAGGAGCTAATCATTTTGCAAAATGTATACTGGAAGTAAAAAATAAATGTTCTGATGTGACTATTGAAGTATTAACCCCTGATTTTTTGAGAAAAGGAGATGTATATAAAATTATTGTAGATGCTAAACCTGAAGTATTTAACCATAATATAGAAACAGTTCCATCTTTGTATCCAAAAATTAGGCCAGGATCAAGATATTTTAATTCTTTAAATTTATTAAGTAATGTAAAAAAATATGATAAAAATATTTTTACAAAATCTGGCATGATGGTTGGTTTAGGGGAGAATTCAGAAGAAGTATTGCAGGTTATGGATGATTTAAGATCTGCAGGTGTTAACTTTTTGACTATAGGTCAGTATTTACAACCTACTTCAAAACATGCTACTGTTAAAAAATATGTTGAACCTGATGAGTTTAAATATTACGAAAAAATGGCAAAAGTGAAGGGATTTGAAATGGTTTCAGCTACCCCACTTACTAGATCTTCTTATCATGCAGAGGAAGATTTTTTAAAATTGAAACAAAAATGTATTAATGAATAGTATTAGGGATAATAAATTTAAAATATTTTATTGGAATAAAAAGCAATGTAAAAAAAATTTAAAAGCATTATTATTTATTTGTATTTTTACTTTGCTAGCTATAGATACTTTAAAATTTAAAATTTTAAATAAAAAATTTTATGATATATCATCATCTACATACTCTGTAATATCTTATCCTATACATTTAATTCAGGATAGATATTATAAATTGAAAAATTATTTCTCACTTGTAAATAGTAAGCAGGATATATATTTAGAAAATCAGCAATTAAAAAAATTAATTCAAAATATAGAACTAATTAAGGAAGAAAATAAAAATCTTAGGCGCTTAGTTAATTTTCAAGATAATTTTCATTTTTCAAAAGTTACTAGTAGAGTTGTAGTTGAATCAATAGATAACTTTGATAAACAGTATTTGTTAAATATTGGACTGCATAATGGGGTTAAAAAGGGATATGCAATAGTAGATGATAGTAAATTAATTGGAAGGATCATAGATGTAAATGATAGATCATCAAAAATGCAATTAATTAGCAGCAATCAATCTAAAATTCCTGTGATGGTTTTGGGTACTGAGTATAGTGGAATTATGAGTGGTGGTAAAAAAGAAGGATATTTAAAGTTATTCTACTTACCTCAACAAGCAAAAATTGATGATAATGCAATAGTTGTGACATCTGGAGAAGGTGGATATATGCCATATGGTATTTATGTAGGTAAAATAAAAAAAATTAATGGACAATTTTTTGTTAAAACATGTTTAAAATGTGAAAATTCTTTTAGATTAGTTAGTGTGTTAAAACCTGAAGAAAATTTTGCTAATGCAAAAATTAAAAACTAAAATAATAATCAGTAAATATGAACTAGAAGTTTTTATTGGCATTTCTCAAGAAGAAAGGACACATAAACAAAAAATCATATTAATAATAGAAATTTTTTTTACAGAGGTGCCACAAGCTATTAATTCTGACAACATTAAAGATACAATATGCTATTATAACTTATGTAATAAATTAAAGCAGTTTAATAACAAGGTTTACTGCACTATAGAGTTTCTTGCTCAACAAATATTTGAATTGCTAAATAATATAATATATCCTAATAGTTTAAGGTTAGAAGTAAAAAAATTTCCAATGATTGAAAATCTTAAAGGAGATATTAGCTTTGTAATTGAAAATTGTGATAAATAACCATTTTATGAAAAGTAAGTTTATAATCATTATAATCATAACAATTTTATTTATTATATTTTTTAAAAAAGATATAGGTCCAATTGCACTAGACAATGATAAATTACTTTATACAATATATACAGTATTAGTTTTATCTGCATTAATAATTGCTATATTTAACTCTAAAACTTTATTTAAACAGCTTATAAAAGCTGCTGAAGCTTGGGTAATTATTATAGGCGTACTATTAATAGGATTTAGTTATAAAAGCGAATTAGTAAGGATTTATAATAGGGTTTATGCTAATTTAATACCAGGTAATTATGTCAAAGACAATAAAAAGACCGTTATTGTTTATGCAAATCAATATGGTCATTATTATGTTAATTCTATAACTCAAGGAGCTAATATTAAATATCTAATTGATACTGGGGCAACCACAGTATCATTAACCAGAGCAGATGCAGAAAAAATAGGAATTGATATTAATAAATTAAACTACACTCAAAAAGTTTCAACAGCAAATGGTATTGTATTATCTGCTCCAGTAAAATTGGATTATATTCAGATTAATGATATTATAGTTGAAGATATTAGGGCTTCAGTTAGCCAAGACAATGGCTTAGAAAAATCACTACTTGGAATGAGTTTTTTGAATAAATTAAATTCTTTTGAAGTTTCTGATGACTCATTAAAAATGATTGGAGAATAAGCATTAATAAATAGCTATTTAGTGGGGGTAACAATGTGTGTAAAAAAATTTAATAGACTTTTAATATATTTACTTTATTTTGCTGTATTATTATTTTTATTTAATTTATTAAGAGTTATGGTAAACGATGATATCCAACCACCAATAGCAAAGAAGGATCAAAGTATTTCTAAAAATTTTAATGATGAAAAAATTGATTTTTATTCTTGGTTAAGGGATGAAAATTACCCTAAAGTTAATAATAATGAAATATTAGACTATCTTAAATTTGAAAATAATTATTCTAAATATGAGTTATCTAGGTATTCAGATTTAATTGATAAAATATACAATGAAGTTAAAGATAGGATAAATGAAGAAGATGAAACAGTACCAATTAAAATAGATGATTATTACTATTATTCATATATTAGTAAGGACATGGATTATTGGGTGCATTCAAGAAAATACAAATCACTAGAAAATAAAGAAGAAATATTAATAGATGAAAATAAATTAGCTCAAGACCATGATTATTGTAATGTTAAAGGTATTAAAATTAGTCCAGATCATAAATTAATTGCATATGCAGTAGATTATAAAGGTAATGAAGAATATGAAATAAAAGTAAAAAATATAAAACAAGATAAATTGTTAAATGATTATATTCCAAATACATTTGGTGAATTGGTTTGGCATGAAAATAATAAAGGATTTTTCTATATTCCAACTGGTGAAAATTGGAGAGCTAAAAAAGTATTATTTCATAAATTAGGAACTAGTTATGAAAAAGATATATTAGTTTATGAGGAAAAAGATATAACTTTTAGTGTTAATATTTACAAAAGTAATAGTAAAAAATATTTAATAATTGTTTCTGGAAATAATGAAGAAAATGAAGATTATTTTATTAATTTATCTAAAAATAATTTAGAACCCAAGCTTTTCTATAAAAGAAAAAGTGGTCATAAATATTTTATTAATGATCATAATAATAAATTCTTTATTATAACGAATGATAAAGGTAAAAATTTCAGAATTGCTGAGATTGATAAAGATAATATGAATAAACCATGGAAAGATTTTGTTGCTTATTCAAAAAGTAGATATATTAGAAACTTTGAACTGTACAATCAAAACATGGTTATTACATCTTCTAATAATCATAATGGCCTGCTAGATATTGAAATAATAAACTTAGAAAATGGATTTTCAAAAAAATTGGCTTTTCCTAATCAAAGCTATCATGTTGATGTTATTTTTACTACCTATGATGCAGATGGTTTTAGATTTAATTATAGTTCGCTATCTACGCCACTTACTATAAAAGAGTATAATTTTAAATCAGGAAAAGAAAAAATATTAAAAGTTGACAAAATTCCTTCAGGATTTGATTTAAATAATTATAAAGTTAAGAGATTATATGCAAAAGCCAGAGATGGCAAAAAAGTTCCCATCTCATTAATTTATAAAAAAGATAAATTTAAATTAGGATCAGATAATCCTTTGTATCTATATGGATATGGGTCATATGGAATATCAATCCCACAGACATTTAGAAAAAATATATTTTCATTAGTTGATAGGGGATTTGTTTATGCCATTGCTCATGTTAGAGGTGGTGATGACTTAGGATATGAATGGTATGAATCTGCTAAATTTCTAAATAAAAAGAATACTTTTTATGATTTTATTGATTCTGCAAAATATTTAATAACTAATAAATACGTAAAAAAAGGAAATATCACTATTATGGGAGGAAGTGCAGGAGGTATATTAGTTGGATTTTGTGCAAATGAAGAACCAGAATTATTTAATACTGTTGTTGCACATGTTCCTTTCGTAGATGTACTTAATACAATGCTTGATGAAAGCTTACCACTTACACCAGGAGAATTTAAAGAATGGGGAAATCCTAAAGAAAAAGAATATTATGATTATATAAAAAGTTATTCTCCATATGATAATGTTAAAAAGCAAAATTATCCCCATTTTTTTATAACAGCAGGATTGAGCGATCCAAGGGTAACATATTGGGAACCTGCAAAATGGGTAGCAAAATTAAGAGAATATAAAACAGATAAAAATAAAATATTGTTTAAAATTAATATGGATGCAGGACATGCTGGCAAAACAGGAAGATATACACATTTAAAAGAAATTGCTGAAGAATATGCTTTTGTAATTGAAAAAGCAAAGTAATTTAATAAAAAATTTTTATTTAGTTGCATGAAGTTAGAGTTTTGTTAGAATCTCTTATTATTATATGAACAACCCGATATTGACTAATAATATCCAATTGCGATGGAAAGTTTTAATAGATACTTTAACAATCTAACAATCATTGACGTTTCAATAGTCCTTATACATTTTTTTATTTGTATAATGATTGGTTTTTATCACTGGAGAAAAATTAAGACAGATGTAGATTTTTATTCACTTAATTTTGGTAAATCATTACCAACAATTTTAATATGTACTATTTTCGCAACAGCAATTGGTGGTGGCACTATTATGGGGTATGTAAATGAAATTTATAAAAATTCTATAATATTAATCTTTATCATTACTCAACCACTTTACTGGATCATTACAAGTAAAGTGCTTTTATCTGGCATTGATAGAATAAAAGATTGCAAAACTTTAACACAAATAATGAATAAAATTTTTGGCAGATCTGGAAAAATGATAGGGCTTTATACTGTTTTACTAGAAAGTATAGGGGCATCATCAATGCAAATTATTGCATTTGGTCTTATATGTGAATATTTTTTTCAACTTAATTTTTTAAGTGGCATTTTAATTGGAATTGTAGTTATTAATATATATTCACTTTTAGGTGGATTAAGAGGTGTTATAACTATAGATATAATGCAATTTTTAATTTTTTTCATAGTAATACCAGCTTCATATGTAGTTATGATTAAAAATTCAAATTTTGATGACAATTTTATAAACACAATTTCATTTTCAAAATTTAATGTAGAATTGAATTTTATTATTATAATTACCTTATTAATTCAATCATTATTACCTGATTTCGCACCACCATTAACTCAGAGATATATGATGCTTGCACATGATAAAAATGCACTTAAGCTTGTTTTTAAAAAACTATTTATGATTGCAACTCCATTTATGTTTTCTTTATGCTTAATAGCATATTTAATTATAATTAATTCTGGAGATAAAATATTATCAGCTAATGTTGTGTTCAATTATATTGATTGGTTACCTTTAGGTATAAAAGGGCTTATGATATCAGGTTTGTTTGCAGTGGTTATGTCTACAGCCGATTCTTTTATTAATGCCACCAGTGATATTATAATTAATGATTTTTTAAAACAGTATTTACCCAAAACAAAACCAAAACATTTGTTATTACTTACAAGAATTATAATTATTTTGCTTTCATTGTTCTCATTTTTATTCATAATATATAAAGATGAATTACTTTATTTGGTGTTTATACTTAAAGGATTTGGAACTAATACACTAATTATTCCATTATCGGCTGTATTATTAGGGTTTAATATAACAAAAAAACAGTTTCTATTAAGTTTTTCTTTAAGTGCTTCTTTTATAATTTGCAATATTTTATTTTTAAAAGAATATGCATATACTATTTCCTTATCAGGATTTTTAGGAAGTTTTTTAGGGTTGTTTCTTAACAAAAAATTCTTTGACTATATTAAAAAAATAAATAAATTACATCTTTGGTTTTATAAAAAGATTGTAAATATGATTTCTAATATTAACGGATTTTATTCAAAATATAAGTTTACTAAAAGCAATAGAGTATACAATCCAATAAAGAATGTTAAATCTGTTATTCCACCAAATTTTAGTATATTTATTTTATCTTACTATTTTGTTTTTTCTCTATATATAGATAGTGATAGTAGTTACTTGCCTTATCTTATGATTATTGGATATGCATTAATATTACTTTTATTAATAAGAGATGTATTATTTACAGAGAAATTTTTAAATAAATATTCACATATATTTTTTTACTTTTGCATTACATTTTGTCTTCCTTTTTTATCTAGTTATATGCTGTTTTATTATGTAGACTCTAAACAAGGTGACTATATATGGGTGATTAACTCATTACTTACTACTTTTTTATTATATCAATTTTTAAATGCTAGTGCATTTTTAATAAGCATGAGCATTGGTTTTCTATGTGGTTGTGCACTTTATATGTATGAACACCAATCAATTAATTTTGGATATCCTGCCAAATTGGTTTTTTATGTATATCTATCTTTTTTGTTTATTTCACAAATTATTGCCAGAGATAAAGAAAAAGAATTAAAAATGAAAGAAGATATTCAAGATGATAAATTTAAGATGGTACAAACTTTTGGTGAAATGATGGCCCATGAATTAAAAAACCCTGTTACGTTATTAAAAACTCAAGCTGAAATGTTTCAGATGATTATAGATAATACAAAAAAAATGAATGATAAAGAAACTGAAAAATATGTTATAAATTCTGATGATTATCAAAGCTTTAATTTTGGTAATAAAATATCTTTAGAAGTTTCTCAACACGGAATTAACACTATAGATAATCTTTTAACTTCACTAAGAGGACCGAGTAAAGGACATACTAGCACTGTAACCTTGATAAGCACTATAATTAATGCAGCAATAAAAGAATGTTCTTTAGCATATCCTGAAGCTCAAGACATACAATTAGACTTAGAAGATTTTCAGATTAAATATAATTTTCATAATTTAAAGCATGTAATAATAAACTTAATTAAAAATGCATATGCTCACAATGGAAGGAATGTAAAAATAGAGATAAAAAGTAATGATAATGTATTATGTTTTATTGATTATGGAATAGGTATTAGTGAAAAGGTTATAAACAAAATTTTTGATAAATTTTTCACTAACAACAGAAATGGCACAGGCCTTGGACTTTCATATTGTAAATTAATTATGTCTGATATTAATGGTTCCATTAAATGTGAATCTATAGAAGGAAAATATACTAAATTTATTCTTAAATTTCCTAAAGTTAATTATTAAGCGTTTTCCTGGATTGCCACGGATGTTTACAACATCCTCGCAATGACTGTTGCTAAATTTGTCATCACGAGGTAGTAATGTAATTCCGACTGTGGTGATCCAGGAATATCGACTCATTCACGTTTGGAGAGGCATGAAGCTATTTCTGATAATCTATAATTATATAAAAAACACTTGAAGTTGACGTTGTATAGGGTTACCTATACAGTTAAGGCGTTTTTAAAACGTTATTTAACAAAAACGGAGGTTATCATGACAAAATTTTATACTACAGCTTTAATAGCTTTAACATTAACTGTTCTTACTTTTAGCAATGTATTTGCAACTGGTGGATGGTAAAATAATTTAACAAAAAACGGAGGTTATCATGACAAAATTTTATACTACAGCTTTAATAGCTTTAACATTAACTGTTCTTACTTTTAGCAATGTATTTGCGACTGGTGGATGGTAAAATAATTTAACAAAAAACGGAGGTTATTATGATAAAATCTAGTTTTTTGTTGTTTATAAATAAGAATTCTGCTTGTACTTTAAGTTTGTGAAGAAAATTGAGTTAAGTGATAAACTATAATAATTTCGTGAGGGGTAATTTTATACTATAGGTTATCACTAAAGTTTTCTTAATCTTTGCAAAATTGTAGAAGTATTAATGGATTATGGGATTAAGTCGCTTAAAATAGCACTTATTAATGGTGAGAAAAAATATCATGTTCTAACCAACCTAATAAATCAAGTTTTGTTTTAGTTGGTAAAAACTTAAAACATTCATCAGCTATTTCCATTTTATTTTCTCTAAGCAATAAAATAGACATTTTATCTCGTAATTGATGTAAATATTTAACATCTTGTGCAGCATAGTTAAGCTGCTTTTTATTTAAATTTAAAGCACCCCAATCTGATGATTGTTGCTGTTTTGAAATTTTAACTTCAAGTAATTCACTGCATAATTCCAATAAACTATGATGGTGAGTGTAAGTTCTACAAAGTTTGGATGCTATTTTTGTACAAAAAATATTTTCAATTTCTATTTCTAGATATTTTTGAATTATGGCTACATCAAATCTTGCATAATGAAAAATTTTAACTCTTGTTTTATCAGTTAAAAATTTTTTTAAATTTGGAGAATTAAAATTTCTATTTTTAAAATGAATTAAATGTATTGCATTTAACTCATCAGCTAATTGTAATACGCATAGCCTATCCCTATGGTTATTTAAGCCCATAGCTTCTGTATCAATTGCAAGGTCGCCTTTTAAATCTAAATCACTTGGAATATCATCAATATGATATTTGTAATTATATTGCATTTTAACCTTGTTTAGCCTTAAATTTTGGATTTTTCTTATTTATAACGTATAGCTTACCTTTTCTTTTGATAAGCTTGCAATTTAAATCTCTTTTCTTTGCTGATTTTAATGATGACAATACTTTCATTTTACTTTTTTTAAACTTCTATTTTGAAATAAATAATATTTTTTAGCATTATTTACAAGCTTTTTATAGACAAAAAGCTTTTATAATTATAAAAAATTAACTTAATTAGGTTTTATTTTAATATACTTTTTATTTTTTAAATGAATTTAGGGGTTTTTCATAAAAAGGCCGGTTCCTTTAAGTTAAAGGATTTAATAAAAGATGTAGAGGTTGTTGATGAAGTTATTGGAGACGATAATATATTAGTTTCTAATATCACAACACTTAAAAAAGCAACAAATAAAGATATTACATTTTTTCATAATTCAAAATATATTAATGACTTAAAAGAAACAAAAGCCGCTTTTTGTATTCTTAGAGAAGATCATAAATCGTATGCTCCAAAATCAATGGGATTAATTATAACAAAAAACCCACAATTAGTTTTTGCAAAAATTATTGATAAATTTTATCCTGAGCCTAAAATTCAACCCTGTATTTCACAATCAGCTTTTATTGCATCATCTGCTAAAATTGGTAAAAATTGTTGCATTTGTCATGGAGCAGTAATTGGTGAAGGAGCTATTATTGGTGATGAAGTTTATATTGGTTATAACTCAGTGATTGGTGATGGAGTAATCGTAGAAGATAATTCTTCTATTCAATCTGGTTGCACTATCGCTTTTACAAAAATTGGCAAAAATTGTAAAGTATATACTGGAGTTAAGATTGGTCAAGATGGATTTGGTTTTGTGCCAGGAGGCCCAAAAGTTAGACAAGTTGGTGCTATTGAAATTGGTGATAATGTCGAAATTGGTGCAAATAGCTGTATTGATAGAGGCACATTAGAAAATACAGTTATAAAAGATAATTGCAAAATTGATAACTTAGTTCAAATTGGACATAATGTTATTATTGGTGAAAATACTATCATTGCAGCTCAAACCGGAATTTCTGGTAGTACAAAAATAGGTGATAATGTTTTAATTGGTGGTCAAGCAGGGATAGCAGGACACTTAAATATAGAAAACAAGGTAATGATTGCAGGCAAATCTGGGGTGATAAATGATCTTGAAGAAGGAGAAATAGTAGGTGGTTACCCTGCAATAAAAATAAATAATTGGCATAGGCAAAATATTTTTTTAAAAAATCAAATAATAAAAAGAAAAATATAAATCATGAAAACTATTTTAGATATTTCAGAAATAAAAAAGATAATTCCTCATAGATATCCTTTTTTATTATTAGATAAAGTTTTAGAATTAAACCCTAATAAAAACCTCATTGCTTTAAAAAATGTTACTGTAAATGAAGATTTTTTCAATGGTCACTTTCCCCAAAAACCTGTTATGCCTGGAGTTTTAATCGTTGAATCTATGGCACAAGCAGCAGCAGTTTTTGCAGCAAAAAGTGTTAATCAAAATAGTGAAGCTACCAATCAGATAATATATTTAATATCTATTGAAAAAGCACATTTTAGAAAACCTGTTGTTCCAGGTGATAGTATGTATATTCATATTAAACAAGTTCAAGCAAGAAGAAATATTTGGAAAATGTCTGGCGAAGCTAAAGTTGATAATGATAAAGTTGCAGATGCTATTTTTTCTGCAATGTTAGTTAAAGAATAAAAATAAATAAGATGATTCATAAAACAGCTATCATTCAAAAAGGAGCTAAAATTCATTCTAATGTAGAAATAGGCCCATATTGTTGTATAGGGCATAATGTAGAATTAGCCGAAGGAGTAAAATTGCATGCTCATGTATGTATTGATGGAATCACATATATTGGAGAAAACACTGAAATTTTTCCTTTTGCATCTATAGGATATAACCCTCAAGATCTTAAATATAGCGGTGAAAATTCTAAAGTAATAATTGGGAAAAATAATATTATTAGAGAGTATTGCACCATTAATACAGGTACAAAGCATGGAAATATGAAAACAGTTATAGGAAATAACTGCTTATTAATGATTAGCTCACATATTGCTCATGACTGTATAGTAGGTGATAATGTTATACTTGCTAATAATGCAACCCTTGGCGGACATGTTATAATTGATGATAACGCTATTATTGGAGGACTTTCTGCTATTCACCAGTTTGTTAGAGTTGGAAAATTTGCAATTGTTGGTGGAGTTAGTGCGGTTGTTGAAAATGTTGTACCATTTGCAAGTGTTTCAGGGGACAGAGCAAAAATAATTGGAATTAATATAATTGGTATGAAAAGAAATAATTATAGCAAATCCTCTATTATTAAGGTCAAAAAAGTTTTTAAAGAAATTTTTAGCAAAAATAATAATATAAATTTTAATGAAAAAATTAAAGCAGTAGAAAATAATCATATAGATAATGAATCGTTAGAAATAATTAAATTTTTAAAAGATGATAATAAAAGGGGATTCTGTATGCCAAATAAAAATTGGTTATTAGATGAATAAAATAAACTCAATAGGAATTATCGCTGGACAAGGCTTATTGCCTAAAATAATTTATGATGAATGCTTAAATAAAGGAATAAAAGTAAAAATTATAGGTTTAAAAGGTGAAACAAATGAAAAAATCTTTAAAGGAATTAATTACGATTTATTCCATCCCTATAGCATAAGTAATATTTTTAATTACTTACAATCTAATAATTTAAAAAATATAGTAATTGCCGGAAAAGTTAAAAGAATTCATTTATCTAAATTAATTTTTGATAAAATTGGTTTTAAAATATTTACACAAATAATAAAAAGTGGATTTAATGATAATAGTATATATTCAATAATTATAAAATTTTTTGAAAATCATGGATTTAAAATTATATCTCCCAATACTATAGCAAAAGATATTTTAGTAAAAAGTGGAGTAATGACAAATTGTGAAATTCCTAAAAAACAAAAAGAAGATATTGAAAAGGGTGTGGACATTTTAAAAGGAATTATAAAATATGATATAGGACAAGCTATGATTATTAATAATGGTTTGGTCTTAGGTGTAGAAGCTGTTGAAGGTACTAATGAATTAATTAAAAGATGTTTCAAGTATAAAGATCAAGAGATTGGGGGTATTTTGATAAAATTATGCAAACCTCATCAAGATAAAAGACTAGATTTACCATGTATTGGGCCGGATACAATAAAAAATATTGCAAAATACTCTTATAAGGGTATAGTCGTTGAAGCAAAAAAATCAATTATTATTGCAAGCGAAACTACAATAAAGCTTGCTAATGAAAACAAAATTTTTATTTATGGAGTTTAAAGTATGTTTGATTCAATTGATGAAATAATTGAAGAAGCTAAATTAGGTAAGCCCTTTATTATTACAGATGATGAAGATAGAGAAAATGAAGGAGATATCATTTTTCCTGCACAGTTTATTACAGAAGAACTAATTAGATTAATGATAATGCATGCAAGAGGCTTAATTTGTGTTGCAATAAACCAAAATATTGCTGATAAATTTGATTTAAAGTTACATCCACGAAGAAATGTAGCTAAATTTGAAACAGCTTTTACATATTCTATTGATTCTAAAAAAGGTGGTTCTACAGGAATGTCAGCATATGATAAAACAAATACAATACGAAATTTAGTAAATGAAGGTTCTACAGTTGATGATTTTAAAGTTCCTGGACATGTATTTCCAGTCATTGCCAGAGATAAAGGCGTACTTGAAAGAAGGGGACATACTGAAGCTGCTATTGACATTGCAAAACTAGCAAATCTAAAACCAATAATGGTTATTTGTGAAATTATAAATGATGATGGAACTATGGCTAGACAAAATGATTTAATAAAATTTTCAAAAAAGCATGGTATGAAAATTTCTAGTGTAGAAAAGTTAGTTGATTATATTCAAAATAAAAATTAATGAATAAAAAATCAAAAAGTATTATAATAGCATTTGATGGAACTGCAGCATCTGGAAAAGGTACAGTTGCCAAATCACTTGCTGAAAAGCTTAGATATGATTATCTCGATACAGGTTTAATGTTTAGAAAAGTAGCATATTTTTCTATTAAAAATAAAGTTAATTTATCAAATATAGAAAAAATTTGTGAATTAATTTATAGAATTGATTTTGCAAAGCCAATCCCATTATCTGAAATTTATTCTGATGAAGTTAGCGATTTAAGCTCTAAAATAGCAGAATTTAACATTATTAGAGAAAAATTATTAAATATTCAAAGAGAATTTGCTAAAGGTAAAAATGGGATTGTAGTTGATGGGCGGGATATTGGTACTGTTGTTTTTCCAAATGCAGATTTTAAGTTTTTTTTTGATGCAAATATTGAAGAAAGAGCTAGAAGACGCTATAAACAGTTGCAAAAAATGGGAAAAAGTATTAAACTGCAAAAAGTACTTGAGTATCTTAAAATTAGAGACAAAAGGGATATAGAGCGTAAAAGTGCTCCATTGCTTAAAGCTGACGATTCGATGCTAATTGATACTACCCAAATGACCATCGAAGAAAGTTTAAATATAATATTAAATAAATTAAAATTTAAATAACCATATGAATATAGAAAATATACCAAATTTTTCACAAGAAGATTTTTCTCAACTTTTAGAACAAAGTTTGCATAATCAACCAAAAGAAGGTGCGATTGTTAAAGGTAAAATAGTTAATGTATCTGGTGATACCGTTTATATTGATGTAGGTCTTAAAAGCGAGGGTAGAGTATCAATTAATGAATTTACTAATAAGGATTTAAAAATAGGTGATGAAGTTGATATATACATTGACAGATTTGAAGGTAAAAATGGATGTACACAATTAAGTAGAGAAAAAGTAGCTAAAGAATTAGCATGGAATAAATTTGAAGAATTAAATGCAAGTGACAGTAGTATCAATGGTAAAATTATTGGCAAAGTTAATAAAGGAGGATTTGCGGTTGACATTGAAGGTATTTTAGCATTTTTACCAGGTAGTCAGTTAGATATTAGACCTGTAAAAGATCCCTCTATATTAATGAATGTAGATCAACCTTTTAAAA
Organism: Rickettsiales endosymbiont of Trichoplax sp. H2; assembly: GCF_009690945.1. NCBI lineage: Bacteria > Pseudomonadati > Pseudomonadota > Alphaproteobacteria > Rickettsiales > Rickettsiales endosymbiont of Trichoplax sp. H2. The sequence continues at coordinate 334,221 of NZ_NPHZ01000001.1, read as the reverse complement.
TTTTAAAAATTGATAGAGAACAAGGTAATGTTGTCGTTTCTAGGAGAGCTATACTTGAAGAATCAAGGAAAGAAGCAAAAAATGAATTATTGTCTGGAATAAAAGAAGGAATGACATTTAATGGAGTTGTTAAAAATATAACAAACTATGGTGCTTTTATTGACTTAGGTGATATTGATGGACTATTACATATAACAGATATTTCATGGGATAAAATATCTCATCCTTCTGAAAAGATATCTCTTGGACAAGAACTTAAGGTAGTGGTTACAAAATATAACCCTGAAGCACAAAGAGTATCTTTAGGATTAAAACAACTTACAGAGAATCCTTGGGAAGGTTTAGAAAAAAAATATGCAGTTGGAACTAAACATAAAGGTAAAGTCTTAAGTATTTCAGATTATGGTGCTTTTATTGAATTAGAAAAATCTATTGAAGGATTGGTTTATTTAAATGAAATTGATTGGAATACAAAAAACACTCACCCAATTAAATTAGTTAATATTGGTGATGAAGTTGAAACTATAGTTTTAGATATAGATATTAATAAACACAGGATAAGTTTAAGTATTAAACAATGTACCAACAATCCATGGAAAAGTTTTGCTGATAATTATCCTATTGGAACAAAAGTTAAAGCAATAGTAAAAAAGATTGTGGACTTTGGTTTATTTGTTAACATTATAGAAAATGGTAAAGAAAACGATTTAGATTTATTAGTGCCAGCTGTTGAGATTAATTGGGACGATAATCCTAAAAACGCTTTAAAAAGCTTTAAAATTGGTGATGAAATACAAGGTGTAGTTTTAAATTCTGATTTAGAAAGAGAAAGAGTAACCATAAGTATTAAACAATTTGAAGAAAATAATTATAAAGAAGTTACTGATAAGCTAATAAAGGCCGAAGTTGTAACTTGTAAAGTTACAGAAGTTACAGATGAAGGACTTTATGTTGAAGCACCTGAAAATGTCAAAGGTTTTATAAAGAAATTTGATTTATCAAAGCATAAAGATCAACAAAAACCAGATAGATTTACTGTAGGTGATAAAATTGATGCTAAAGTTATATCATATGATAAAAATAAAAAAATATTAAATTTTTCTGTGAAAGTTCTTGAAATTGCTGAAGAGAAAAAAGCAATTGCAGAATATGGTTCTGTTGATAGTGGTGCTAGTTTAGGTGATATACTAGGTGCTGCAATTGAAAAACAAGAAAAAGATAATAAAAAAGATAATAAATAACAATACTTCAATATGTTTAAATTTATATTTTTAACGCTTTGGAACATATTGATATCCACATTAGTATGTCTTGTTATTATTAAATTTTTACTTCATTCAGCTGTACAAAATGAATTTAATAATTTTAAAGAAAATTTAGAAACTAAAGCTCAAAACAAGTATAAAGAAATTAAACAAAAGCACCTATCTAAAAGTAATTTTAAAAGTTTAAAGAAAAAAATCTTTGATTAAAATCAAATATGTTTAATATATAGTGCTAATATTTTAAAAATTAATCATATAAAACTATTAAAAAAAATTATTTAGTGCTATTATTCCTTTCTAAATTTTTAAATATTATTAGTAATGCAAAGTAAGTTACTTAACAATAATAATATAAGGGTTAAAGTTTCCGATGATGAAGCAAAAAAAGCCGTAAAAACCTTGCTAGAATGGATTGGTGAAAATCCAGATAGAGAGGGTTTATCTGATACTCCTCAAAGAGTCATTGATAGTTATAAAGAATATTTTTCAGGTTATCTAGAAGATCCTGCAAATATTTTAAAAAAAACATTTACTGAAACTTCTGGATATCAAGATATGGTGCTTTTAAAAGATATTAATTTTTACTCTCATTGTGAGCATCATATTGCTCCTATAAAAGGAGTTGCACATATTGCTTATTATCCTAATACTAAAGTAGTTGGAATAAGTAAATTAGCTAGAATAGTTGAAATTTATTCAAAACGTCTTCAGATACAAGAAAGACTTACTTCAGAAATTGCTAATACAATTAATTATACTCTTAAACCAAAGGGTGTTGCTGTAATAATAGAAGCAAGTCATAGCTGTATTAATAATAGAGGAATTAATCAAAAATTAGCTAAAATGAAGACTCATGCTTTAATTGGTTGCTTTAGAAATGATCCTGAAATAAGTAGAAGATTCTTTCAATTAATCTCATAATTAACATTGCATAACCGATATTTGTTATTGTATTGAAATCTAGTTTTATTATGATAGACTTATACCTGTGGGTGTAATAAATAATACTGTAAAATTTATCAGTTATTTACATAAACAAACAAAAATAACAGACTAAATAAAGAGGTAATATGCCAGTAGAATTGGACAATTTCAAAGCAAGCTTTCATGAGAAGCCAATATCTCAAGGTTTAGACGAGGCAGAGGTATCAAAATTTTTAGGTGAGTTATATTCAAGTAGTAAATCAGTGCAACTTCATAAAGATTCATCAAAAGAAGAAATAAGAATATTTAGACAACAAGCAAAAGAGTTATATAAAAAAGGAAGAGACTTAGGTTTAGTAAATTTAATTGAGTTAAAAGGAAAATTTGATGCACTCAAGGATGGTGATGTGCAACAAGATGGATTTCATAATATTCAAGTTGCATTAGATAGTGAAAAAGGCAAACCACTTGACTCCAAGTTTAATGATTATCCTTTTTTATGTGGAGAGGGTACTCTTACAAACATGCAGAGTATACTGCAACAACTTGTACTTAATTCCGCTACTGTTGATGACATGCTAACATTAACAAAAAAGCAGATGATTGAACAATTTGTTACTGAATTTTACATAAAAAATAAAGATTTTCTTGAAAAAATGGAAGGTATGCATAGTCATGAAATTTATGAAGTACACAACATAAGTTCTCTTTTAAATAAAGTTGCAGATGATTATGGATTAATAAAAAAAACAAAACAAGATGACCAATATTTGCAAGAATATATAAATGATGATGTACAAGCATTTCTTAAAAGCTATGTAGAAAGGCAATTAAACTCTGAACATTCTGGAGAAATTTTAATTGATCTTACAGCAGATAGAATTATGTCTGATTTGCCTAAATTTAAAGTTGGCAATGATGCAGCATTTACTCAAAGAATAGATGAATTTATTCAAAATCTTGACTTATTAGATATTGATGAAGATACATATCAGATAAAAGGATATAAAGAAGATGCATTACAAATTATCAAAGATACATTAGCAATACATTTGCACGACAAAGGAACAATATTAAATCCAGAAATTGATTTTTTGAGAGCCAAAGTTGGTTTTTTTGATTCACAATCACAAGAAGTACAAGGACAGAAAATATTAGATTATGTAAAAAGTAAAGGTATTGAGGAAAAAATTCTACTATATGCTTTAGATAAAGGCCATGAAATAGGTGGAATAGATCCAGTTAAATGGGCAATTGATAATGATCTTAGAATAAATGGTCAAAAAGCTATTGAATGGGCATTAGAAAATGACTTACAAATTGATGGAAAACCTGCTTTTTCATATGCAATTGAAGATCTTAATGTAAATCAAAATCGACTTTTAAAACATATGCTTGATAACGATTTAAAAATATCAAATAAACCAGCTTTTCTTTGTGCTATTGAAGATTTTAGCAAATCTAAACAAGAAGTTTTTGATTATCTAGTAAATAATAACCTAAATATAAATGGAGTAAATCCAGTATTGTGGGCTGCAGAACAAGATTTAAAAATAGATGGAATGGACCCAGTATTATACTGCCTGCAAAATGATTTAAAAATAGACGGTCAAAAAGCTATTGAATGGGCTGTTAAAAATGATTTAGAAATTGATGGAAAGCCTGCATTTTTATATGCAATTAAAGATTTAGGACAAAATAAAGATAAATTAGTTAAATGGGCTGTTAAAAATGATATTAAAATTCGAGGTGAATCTGCTATAAAATTAACAGTAAAACATGATGAAATAATTGATGGAAAGCCTGCATTTTTATATGCAGTTGAAGATTTGGGAAAAAATGAAGAAAGTGTTTTAAAATATGCTATTAAAAATGATGTAACTATAGGTGGGGTGCCAGCTTTAGAATGGGCTTTTATAAATGATAAAACTATTGGTGGCAAACAGGCAATGGAATTTGCAACAACAAATAATGTTAATGTTAGTGGTGCAAGTGTTATGGATTGGATTGATAAAAATGCCGATAGATTACTTGCTGCAAAAGATGGCATAAATAGAGAAGTAGTTGGTAAGCATACTAGAAGAATATCAGAACAAAGCAACACAACTAAAACAATTTCAGTAAGCATGTAGCGTTAGTTATTTTTATTATCATTCCTCCACTTACATCCATTAGCTAAAGCTTTTTTTATCTTTACTAACACATTCTTATAGTCTAAATCTGCTAAATTGCATACCATTTTAAATTCATCAACATATAAATCATCTAATAACCACCTTATGGCATCAATTTTTTGCTTTTTAGCAAATTTCTTTTTTGAATTGCTTGATGCATCCATAAGTGCTTGAGTGATAACAGCTCTCCAAATACTCTTATAGGCATATATTTCTTTTAAGTGATATAAATGTATTTCATTGTTTTCTAGAGTACAATTATTTAAAATGTTATGAAAAATGCTCATGTCTTATATATCGTAATATTAATTATTTAATTTAATTTATCTAATCATAATAAATATATAATATTCTGTATTTTGTGCAAGTATCAAACATCAAAATAATAGAAAAATAGCAATAATTAAGTAATGAAAATACAATATTGTAAAATTATATATTCATCATTAAGTTGTAATAATTTTATATTTTATTTAACAAGTATATAAGTATTTTTATACAATTACATACTAACTGCAATTTATAGTGGCATTACGATTAAGTATTTAAGCGCAATCTTATTTTTAAGTTTATTGTAAAATAAAATGTGTTATCATTTTGTTAATGATAAATATACGCTCTTAATTATATGCAAAAAGATCACATAAAACAAAATTCAATAATATTGCAAGATATTATTAAAACTATTAAAGATAAGTATATTATTAACTTTACGAAGAAATTTTTAGAAGAGCTTTCGGATGAAAATTTATCTACTGTAAAACCAGATATAATAAGTAAAGCATGTAAAGATGCATATAAAATTATAAAAGAAAAATTTAAAGGTAAATTTATTGTAGATATTGATGTTGAAAATGAAGATTCTGATTATGCGATTTTAACTATTGTCTGCTATGATGCTCCATTTATAATTGATTCAATTAATAATGAACTACAAACTCACGATATAGACATTAATCTTCTTACTCATAAAGTTATTGATCAGAAAAATTATGTTGATTACAAATTTACACATTTAAAAAAAGATAAAGTTGCTGCATTACAATTTTATATTTCCAACTGGTTTGATAATAATTTTTATAAATCATTAAAAACAAAGATTATAGCTATACTTGAATGCACATATATAGCTGTTAATGATTGGAAAGAAATGAAAAAATCATTATCGTGTTGCATTAAAAATTTAAAAGATAATCTCAAATTAAATAAAATTGGCGAATTAAATCAAGAACATATAAATTTTCTAGAATTTCTTATAGACGATAATTTTATCTTTTTAGGTTATTGTTATTCAAAATTAGATAAAAATAATACTTTAAAAGTTGATGAGATTAATAATTTAGGCTTAATAAAGCAAGATAAATATTATCCTGAAATAAATATTTTAAATAATTATAAATTTGGCAATTGTGTAATAACTATCCGCAAATCAGATATTAAAACTAAGGTTCATAGGCGTGCTTTTATGCTCTGTATATCGGTCAAAAATTATGATTCTAATGGGAAATGTAATTCCGTTCATACACTTTTTGGATTTTTAATAACAAAAGTTTATTACATGAGTGTTTTAAATATCCCACTCATACGGGATAAAATTCATTTTGTTATTAACAAATACGGATATCCACATGATAGTTATAATGCAAAAGAGCTAGTTACTGCACTTGAAGATTTTCCAAGAAGTGAATTATTACAAATAAGCAAAAAAGATTTATATGAAATTGCTTCAGGAATAGTATCTTTAACTATTAATCCTAGAATTAAATTATTTCTTAGAGAAGATAAGGGAAAAAGATATATTAGTGCATTAATATTTATACCAAAAACAAAATTTAATACCCAAATAAGAAAAAGAATTGAGAATATTTTATGTAGTCAGTTTAACGGATTTATTGCAAAGCATTATGTCAAAATTGGAGAAGGTTCACTTACTAGATTACAGTTAATAATTAATTTGCCAGAGAGGAAAATACCAGATTATAATATCAATAGGATAGAAAAGCTTATTACTAGTGCTATCAATGTTTGGGAAGATGATTTAAAGGATTCTTTAAATCTTAATTTAAGTAGAAAGGAAGCTGATAAACTATTTAAAAAATATCAAGATGCATTTGACGTAAAATATACCAATAGCTTTTCAATAGAGCAATCTATACATGATATTAGGGCTATTGAGGAAGCTTTATTAAAAAACAAAGTTACTTTTAAAATCTACAATTCAGCGAAAAGTAGTAAAAGCTTAATTCAAATTAAGATTTTTTCACTAGATAATGAACTTCATCTATCAACAATCTTTCCAATAATTGATAATTTAGGATTACACATAATTGATGTAGAAACTTTTGAAGCTAAAATTAATAATTTAGGAATAGAAAAAACCGTATTTATCCATTATTTCAGAACAAAACCAAAAGTAGGTGAATTTGAGTTTAATAATTCTTTACAATGTAATCTCGAAGAAGGGTTAGAAAAAATTTGGAATAATATAATAGAAGATGATATTTTTAATAATTTAATTTTTTATGCAGAGCTTAATTATAGAGAAGCTTCTTTGTTAAGGGCTTATACTAAATATTTAAAACAAATTAAATTTGAATTTAGCTTTGATTATGTACTCAATACTCTAGTAAAGTATTTTGATATAACTAAAAATTTAATGAATTTATTCAATATAAGGTTCAATCCTGATTTAAATTATGTAAAAACAGCAGAAAGCAAGATAATCAATGAATTAAACAATAAACTTTCTAAAATATCTGTATTTATAGAGGATAAAATTTTAAGTACTTTCTTAAAGCTAATATTGGCTACAAAAAGAACAAACTTTTTTGTAATTGATAAAAATACTGGTAGATACAAAGATTATATTTCTATAAAAATTAATTCAAAAGAAATTGAAGAAATGCCTCTTCCAAAACCAGAAGTTGATACATTTGTATATTCTTCACAATTTGAAGCTATTCATCTTAGGGGTGCTAAAATTGCCAGAGGAGGAATTAGATGGACTGATAGAACAGAAGATTTTAGAAAAGTTGTTTTAGACTTAATGAAAGCTCAAATGACTAAAAATTCACTAATTGTTCCTTCTGGATGCAAAGGTGCCTTTGTTATTAAACATGCTCCTAAAGATAAGGAAAACTTTCTTAAAGTAGGAGTTAAGTGTTATAAAAATTTTTTAAGGGGGATATTAGATATTACTGATAATATAGTTAATAAAAAAATAATATGTCCAAAAAATGTTATTAGACATGATGAGGCTGATCCTTACTTTGTAGTTGCAGCAGATAAAGGGACAGCAACTTTCTCTGATTATGCAAATGAAATTTCAAAAGAATATAATTTTTGGCTTGGAGATGCTTTTGCATCCGGAGGCTCTGATGGATACGATCATAAAAAAATGGGCATTACTGCTAAAGGTGCATGGATATGTGCCAAAAATCACTTTAGTGCTTTAAATGTAAATTTAGATAAAGACGTTATTAGCGTTGTCGGAATTGGTGATATGTCTGGAGATGTATTTGGGAATGGCATGCTATTGTCAAAAAATTTAAAACTTATTGCAGCTTTTAACCATATCCATATATTTATTGATCCTAACCCTGATTGCTTAACTAGTTATAAAGAAAGATTAAGGTTATTTAAAAATCCTAATCTTAAGTGGTCTGATTATGATAAAAGTTTAATATCAAAGGGAGGTGGTGTTTATCAAAGGTCAGTGAAGGAAATTATGCTTTCTCCTGAAGCAAGAAATGCTTTAGGCATAATAGCTGATAAATTACCACCATCTCAATTGATTAGTGCTATATTAAAAGCACCTGTTGATTTATTATGGAATGGAGGTATAGGAACTTATGTTAAAGATGAATTTGAAGATAATTCAACAATAGGGGATAAAGCAAATGATAATTTGAGAATTTTAGGTAAAAGTTTAAGATGCAAAGTTGTCGGAGAAGGTGGTAATTTAGGATTTACACAAAAAGGTAGAATTGAATATTCTAAAAGAGGTGGGAGAATTAATACAGATTTTATTGATAATTCTGCTGGAGTTGATTGTTCAGATCATGAAGTAAATATAAAAATTGCTTTACAACATGAGCTACAGCAAAAAAATATTTCACTAGAAGATAGAAATAAAATTTTAATTCAATTAACAAATGATATTGAAAAATTGGTATTAAAAGATAATCATGATCAATCTATTTTATTAAATATGGAGAACTACTCCAATATTAATAATTTAAAAGATTACTCATGGTTAATTAGTTGTCTTGAAGAAAAAGGCGAGTTACAAAGAGAAATTGAAAGCCTACCAAGTAATGAAGATATAACAAAATTAGGGCTTGAAAATAAATCTCTAACAAGACCAGAAATAACAGTTTTAGTAGCTTACTCTAAAAATTCTATTGCCAAGATATTAACATCTTATGATTTTACTAAAGATAAGTTTTTTCAAGATATGTTGCTTTCTTATTTTCCAAATTACTTACAACAAAATTTTAAAAAATCTTTATTGCTGCACAAACTTTCTAATGAAATAATTATTACAATTATATCTAATGAATTTGTAAATACATTAGGATGCACAACATTCCATTTACTTGCTTCAGAAAAAGGGTTCCACCCAATCAATATAATAAAATCCTTTTACCTATTAATGGAAAGTACAGATATAAAAAGTATTTTAAATAAAATAAATAGTGCTTCAACATATATATCTGTAGATTCAAGATATAAATTGCTTAATAGAATACAATCTTTAATTAAAAGTAGTATAAATTGGATTTTAATAAATTATAATGAAATTGATAATATTGAATCTATAATTCAAATTAATAAAAAATGTTTGATAAAACTATATCAAATTTTTGATACTGATTCATATTTAAAAAATACAATTATAAAAAGACAAGTTAAAAAGATTAATGGATATATTATTGAAGTCAAAAAATCTAAAAATCTTATCTCAAACATTGCTTATTTTAGCCTTATCAACTCTTTTTATGATATAATAACAATTAACAAATCCTCAAAAATTGATCTTAATACAATATCAAAAGTATATTTTAAAATTAGGGAAAGATTATATATTGACCAAATTTTAGAATTATTAAGTAAACGTGATAATTTCAATCATATTGAAAAATTAGCTTATGATTATGTTGAAAATGAATTGAGAAAAATTACTATCGAAGTTGTATTTGAGCAGCTCAAAGATTATGAAAATGTAGATAAATTAAGTTTTATTAAAGATCATAATAAATTAAATAGTTTTGATAGCTTTATAAATAAAGTGCTACTTGAAAATGAAGATAATAAGTTTGTTGCTGTTCAAGTAATAATAAATAAATTAAAGACATTAATTAATGCTTAAAAATGAAAAAGGCATTAATAATTTATAATATTCAACACGCTCTATATAATATAACGCTTCCTAAGATTATTATTAAAATTATTGGGTTAGAAAAAAAAATTGTATTGCTATGTAAAGATAAAGATGAAATGAATGTTTTAGACAATCTCTTGTGGACATTCTCTCAGCTGTCATTTATCCCACATTCAACAGAAGAAGATGACTTTAATACAGACTTACAAGATATACTTATTGTAACTAAACTTAATAAATCTATAGTAAATAATAGGTCCATAGTTATTTTATGCCCAGAATTAATAATAAATAAAGATGTTAATGCTATAAATGAAGTTTTTTTAATAACAGCTGAAAATATAGATCTTAAAACCCTTAAAAATCATATACTTACTAGTAATATTGAAGAAAGATCAATAAAGTTATTTATACAAAATATTAATAATTCATGGAAATTAAATTAATTTATTCTAATTTTAAATTTAATTAGCAAAAATATAGCATCAAATGCTAAATATTTGAAAAAAATTAAAAATAATTGTTGCATAGTTGTTGTTTTTACTGGTAGAAAGATTTTATAATTAAGTAATTTAATTTTATAACGGAGAACAAAATGAATAAAAACGAATTTTTAGATATATTATCAAAAGATTTAGATTGTACAAAAACGAAAGCAAATACTATTTTAAATTCAGTTTTTAAATGCATAGCACATTCACTTAAAGATTCTAATGAATTAAGATTTATTGGATTTGGATCGTTTAAAGCAAAGCATACTGAAGCAAAAGAAGTTAAAACTCCAAGAGGCACAATTGCAAAAGTTCCAGCCCAGAAAAGAGTAAGCTTTTCAGTAGGTTCAGAGTTTAAAGCAATTGTTAACAATAAGTAATTATTTTTAATATTATCATTTTATTTTACTAAAATGAAAAATTTAATCATTAAAAATGTCTGGAAGTATTAATAAAGTTATATTAGTTGGTAATGTTGGCAATGAGCCAGAAATTAGAGTTTCTCAATCTGGAGGTAACGAAATTGCCAATTTATCAATAGCTACTAGTGAAAGATGGAAAGATAAAACTTCAGGTGAGCAAAAAGAAAAAACTGATTGGCACAGGATAGTTGTTTTTGCTCCTGGGCTTGTTAATATTGTTAAGAATTATGTTAAAAAAGGAAGTAAACTTTATGTAGAAGGAAAACTGCAGACAAGAGAATATACAGATCAAGAGGGCAATAAAAAATATACTACTGAGGTAATTTTAAGCCAATTTAATAGCACTATTATGCTTATGGATTCTAAAGCTGGAGACCAAGCCAGTACAAATAAAATTGCTTTTGACAACAAAAATAGCACTCCTAGTGTTAATGATGATTATGATGCTGAAGAAATTAAAGATGAAATACCATTTTAACTTCATGACTTCATGAAATTATATTTTTTTATTCAATATTGAAGTTTGGCCAGAGACTTTAAGGTAGTAAAATTAAACAGCTATAGTAAGTGATTTTTATACAGTATATTTTAGCTAATATATTCTCTCAGAGGATAAGCTTATGAATATAAACAACAACTGATTGAGAATTATTCTAATAAAATCTAGTTCACCATTTTACTCACTTTTTAAAATTTAAAACTTTTCAGCTTTTTTATCGCAAAGTGTTGAGTATTTTTAATTTTAAATCTTAACAATAACAGCTTAAAATTATCTTATAATATAAAAACCCTATATTTTATGCTGAATCTTACTTTATTAATATCATATTAATCAAAATTATTTACTAGTACTTTACTCGCAATAAATTGTTTGTTTTAATAATACTAAAATCTCTAAAAATTTAACATGCACTTAAAATTGGATAATGAAAATATTTACTATAAAGAAGAGGGTAAAGCAGAAAAAATTTTTGTTATGATTCATAATGCAGGTGGCAATCACAAATTTTTTCAGGAGCAAATAAAAATATTTAGTAATATTGGTAAAGTTTTTGCAATAGATTTACCAGGCCATGGCCTAACATCTGCAATGGATAAACAATATTCAATACTAAAATATGCAAAAATTATTATAAAATTTATCAAAAAGTTAAATCTTAATAATATTTGTCTTATAGGTTTAAATAACGGGGCAAATATTGGAATAGAAATTATAAACAATAATGGAGATGAGTTTATTGATGAATTAATTTTAATTGATCCACCATTATTTATGAAAGAAAATTTTATTTTAGAGATTGAGGAATTTATTGATAAATTAAATGCTCCAAATATTGAACATTTTATTGAAGATTTAACAAGCTTACTGTTTATTAAAGCTCCAAATGATATAAAATTAATTGCTAAGCAAAGTTTTAAAAGTGTTTCAGTGAGAATTTTAATTTCAATTTTTAAAGATCTGATTAATTGGAATAAAAATTGTAATGAAAAGCTTCTTGCAATTAATATACCAACATTGTGTATTGTAACAGATGAACATCATTGCTCATATAATAAGATAAATAATTTAAATAATAATTTTGAAATTGGAAAAGTTGTTGGTTCAAAATGTTGGGCAACATTAGAAGTACCTGAACAAATAAATGCAATGATATTAAGATTTCTAGAACTTCAAAATCTTCTAATATCACATATATTAAAAAAGCAAAAATAAATATTTATAGGAATATAATAGAGTAGGGGTACTTTAATATTTTGTTTTTACAATAATTTGATAATTCTATATCTTCACATAACTATGAAAAAATATTATCTAAAAATAATTTTTTAAAATTTTTGTGTGAATCAATTCTAGTAATAAGGTTGATATATATACTTTTTTTCTAAAATTCAGTCTCTAAATTAAAATTTAAAGTAAATTCTCTTTTAATTAATAAATATTTACATATAATCTACTAAAAAAGGTTTTTTTTAAAAAAAATATGTATAAAAAATTAGTTCTACTATCGTTTTTAGTATTAACATTAACTGGATGTAGCAAAAAAACAATGTCAAGTTTAGGCTTAAGTAAAGGTTCTCCTGATGAATTTACAATTATCCCTAATCAGCCTTTAACAGTGCCTCCTATGTTTCAATTAAAAGACCCTAATTTATTAGATAGCAATGCTAATAGTCAAAATGATCAGACTACAAAAAATATAAATGATAAAAATCTTTTATCTAAAGAAGATAAAAAGTTTCTAAGTAAATTTTGATACACGTCCTTTTGAATTAAATAAATCAGACACAAAGAACAGTACTCCTACTGCAGATGAATTATTAAAAACACAAGGTTATATAAAAGAGCAAAAAAGCAAGAGGAAATTACCATCTAAAAAGTAATAATTTTTTTAAGCCATTTTGGTGTTTTTCTATACTTAAGTAAAAACTTATCTATACTAAACTCACTTGGCTGAAATAGTGCGTATGAAAAGATAATTGCTGACCATAATATAGGATAATTCCATCCAGTACCAGAAGAGCTAACCCAAGCAAATTTATACCCAAATTTTAAACCAATATATGTAGTTACCATTAAGTATAAAGTTAAAATTATTGATCCAATTCTAGTTAAAAACCCACAGCTTAAAGTAAGACTACAAAAAAACTCGATTATACCTGTCGATACAACTATAATATTAGCTAATATTATTCCCAAGTTATGAAAATTATCTATTTCTTTAGATCTTATCATGGTTCCTTCAAATAATTTTTCACAAAAATAAGGAATAAAATCATATCCTAATAATATCCTTATGAAAATGCTTAACTAATAAAGATGATAATCACTATTTTCAAACCCTAGTTTGTATATTTGATTTATACTAGATTTTGCTATAAGCATAAATTGAATGACCTTTATAAAAAATATTAACGTCATTATATAAACTGGCATCTTAAATCCAATAATGCTACATAGCCTTAAATTGATAACAAGTGTAAATCCCCCTAATAAAAAAGAAGGCACAGGTATTTTTAGCTCTAAAACAATAAAAATAATTGTAAGTAATGAAAAAGTTAAAACATTATAACCAAATGTTTCTACTATAAAACCTGCATTATTTATTTCATAAAATTGAAAAAAAAAGCTTGCAATCATCAAGCACAATTGTAAAAAAATAAATGTTTTAAAGTCTACTACTTTCATTTACAGCTTTTATGTAGATTTGTATAAAGTATATTATTATTAAAAATTATTTCCAAGGTAAATTCTTCTTATTTGTTTGTTTTTGATTATATTCTTACTATCATCACATGCAATTACACTACCATTATACAATATGTATGCTCTATCAACTAAAGCAAGTGCTTCCTTAACGTTATGATCAGTAATTAAAATTCCTATTTTTTGCTTCTTTAAATTTTTAATTAAATCTATTATATTTTCAATTGCGATTGGATCTATTCCTGCCAATGGCTCATCGAGTAAAATATATTTTGGCTTCATTGCTACACACCTTGCAATCTCCAACCTTCTTCTTTCACCCCCAGATAAAGAAATTGCATGCGAAAATTTTAGATGATCTATAGAAAATTCAGCAAGTAATTCTTCCAATCTTTGTTCTCTTTTTGTTTTATCTTTTTCTATTATTTCTAAAACAGTCATCAGGTTTTCTTGAACCGTCATATTTCTAAAAATTGATATTTCTTGTGGTAAATACGAAATACCTAATTTTGCACGATATGATAAAGATAAACTTGTTATATCAACTCCATTAAAAAATACTTTTCCTACATCAGGTTTTATTAAACCAGAAATAATATAAAATGATGTTGATTTTCCTGCACCATTAGGACCTAGCAAACCTACAATCTCTGAGTTGCTAACAGATATTGTTACATCATTAACAATTTTCTTTTTAGAATACGTTTTAAATAAATTTTCAGCTACTAACATCTTTGTTTATTTTAAATTTTGCTTTAACTCTTTTATTTTTACTTTTATCTTTTAAATCAGAACTTAATTTAGAAATTTTATTGTTAAAATTATATGTAAATAAATCCCCTATAATTTCATTATCATGGTTATTTATATATTTAACATTATTAATAATTTTTAAAATATTATCCTTTTTTTTATATTCAGCTTTATCTCCCAATATAATTTTATTACCTATTTGAAATTTTACATTGTTTAAAAAAACGATTTGTTCTATTTCATTGCTTTGAGTTGTAATTAATAATTTATTACTAAAAACTTTAACTTTATTTTGCTGTAAAATAACATTACCAATAAATTCTGCAGTTTTAGCATTTGTATTAACATTTAAATTATTAGATTCAATATTAATTTCTCCATTGTTTAAATTAAATGCATAGGAATTTAAATCTAATGTTACAAGTAATATGAATAATATAAAATTTAATCTTAGTATCATAATTTAAATAAATATAAAACAACAGGCAGCCTATAAGCTGGGTTCTGTAGATACTATAATGTATCTGATGGTTATTCATCTCGATTTAATGTTACCATTAAACTCTAGCAATCTACCCGTGTTTAAAACTTGGAATAAAGTTAAAAAAAACACTACTTGATCTTGCTTCTAGAGGGGTTTACCATGCATCTTTTATTACTAAAAGATCGGTAAGCTCTTACCTTACCATTTCACCCTTACCAATTTAACAGGCGGTATATTTTCTGCGGCACTTTCCCTAAAGTTACCTTTGCTGGGAGTTATCCAGCTCTATTATTCCATGAAGCCCAGACTTTCCTCTGTAAAAAACTATATTTACAGCAACCATCTAGCTACCTGATAGCTATAAATTAAAATAAATTAAGAAAAAAATCTACAATTAAGTTTGCAAAAAAGTGATTTTTAGAATAAACAATAGATATTCCAACGTTAATTAATTTGGACACTAAAAAATAACTAAATATTAAATTATATGTTTTCATCCTTATTAGGATTATTTTCATCCAATATGGCAATTGATCTTGGTACAGCAAATACATTAGTATATGTTCCAAATCAAGGAATAGTACTTAATGAACCATCAGTTGTTTCATTGCTACATGAAAAAGGTTCTTATATTCCATATGCATTTGGCAATGAGGCAAAAGCAATGTTGGGTAGGACTCCAGCAGATATCAAAGCCATTAGACCATTAAAAGATGGAGTAATTGCAGAATTTAAAGGTGCTGAAGAAATGATAAAATATTTTATTACTTCAGTACATAAAAAACGAAGTTTTTTTGCTAAACCAAAAGTAATTGTTTGTGTACCATATGGCTCCACTCCTGTAGAAAGAAGAGCTATACAAGATGCTGTAGAGAGTGCAGGAGCTAGAGAAGTTTATTTAATATACGAACCAATGGCTGCTGCAATTGGATCTAATCTTCCAGTTACCGAAGCTACAGGCTCTATGGTTGTTGACATAGGAGGCGGTACAACTGAAGTTGGTGTTATATCCTTAGGTGGTATTGTTTGCGCTCAATCAGTTAGAGTAGGTGGAGATACTCTAGATGAATCAATAATATCATATATAAGAAAAAATCATGGTCTTTATATAGGTGATTCAACTGCAGAAAGAATTAAAAAGGAAATTGGAACTGCTAAAAAACCAAATAAAAAAGATGAAAAAAGCATATCGATAAAAGGTAGAGATGCAGTAACTGGGATACCAAGAGAAATAGTATTAACAGAAACTATAATGGCTGAAAGCATATTTGACCCAATTGCACAAATTATAGATGCTGTTAAATTAGTGCTTGAAAAGGCACCGCCAGAGCTTTCTTCAGATATTGCCGATAATGGAATAATTATTACTGGTGGTGGTGCGCTTTTAAGAGATTTAGATAAAGTTATAAGTGAAACTACTGGTTTAAAGGTTCAAGTAGCTGATGAGCCTCTTCATTGTGTTGTACTTGGAACTGGTAGAGTTTTAGAAGATTTTTCTTATTTCAGACATGTATTATTTCAACAAGATTAAATGAATTCTAATATAAATTTTAAAAAATTAAATAAAGAACTAATATTTATTCCACTAGGAGGTTCTGGTGAAATAGGTATGAATTTAAATCTCTATCATTTCAATGGTAAATGGATAATTGTAGATTTAGGATTAGGATTTGCAGATTTAGATTTACCTGGAATAGATATTATTGTGCCCAATATTAATTTTATCATCAAGGAAATTAAAAAAGATATTTTAGGAATTGTGTTAACTCATGCTCATGAAGATCATATTGGAGCAATACAATATCTTTGGTCAGAGATTGGATGTCCAATTTATGCAACAAAATTTACATCTTTAATAGTCAAATCAAAATGTAAGGAATATGGTTTAACTCAAAATATGAAATTTAACGAAGTTGAATCTAATAATACATTTACATTAGAAAATTTTAAAATTTCTTTTATTCCAATAACACATTCTATACCTGAAATGAATGGGTTATTAATTGAAACTGAAAAAGGAAAAATATTTCATACAGGAGATTGGAAATTTGATAATGAACCAGTTATTGGAGAAGTAACTGATGAAGGAACACTTGAAAATATTGGCAAAAAAGGAATTTTGGCTTTAGTGGGAGATTCAACAAATATTTTTCATAAAGATCATTCTGTTTCAGAAGGTGAACTTGGCCGAAACTTAGAAAAATTACTTTGTACGCACACTGGCAAATTAATTATTATAACAACATTTGCTTCAAATGTGGCACGATTATTATCAATGGTTAATGCTGCTAAGAAAGCTAAAAGAAAGATAATTTTGCAAGGAAGATCATTATGGAAAATGTATCTAGCTGCTAAAGAAGCTGGTTATTTACAAGATACGATTATATATGATGAAAAGCATTTTAAAAAATTTAAGCGTAATGAAATAGTTGTTATTTGTACTGGTTGCCAAGGTGAATCATTAGCTATGACTACTAAAATAGCAGATAAAAAACACCCTCAAATCTCTTTACAAGAAGATGATGTAGTAATTTTTTCATCTAAAATTATCCCTGGAAATGAAAAAAATATATATAATTTATTTAATAAACTTGCTGAAATGAATGTTAATGTTTTAAATGAGGCAAATGAATTTGTGCATGTCTCAGGACATCCATCTGCTCAGGAAGTAAAAAAAATGTTTAAACTTATTCAGCCAAAAATAGCAATACCTGTTCATGGAGAAGCAATACATCTTAATGAACATTGTAGGGTAGCAAAAAATTTAGGAATTAAACAAGCATTAAGTGTTAGAAACGGTGATGTAATTATATTTGACAATGATGAAGCAAAAAAAATAGGTAAAGTTGAATCTGGATATTATATTATTGATGGAAATTTAATTTTAAATTCAGATAGTATTATAATAAAAAATAGAAAAACACTTAGAGATAATGGAGCTTTATTTATTTCTATGATAATAGATAAAAAGAAAAAAAATATTAATCACCTATATGTTGTTGCTCCAGGTATTTTAGAAGAAAACTTAGACCAAGATATATTGGATGAGCTAAAACTTGATATTTTTGATACATTTAAAGAAATATCAACTTTAGATAAAAATAAAATCAAAAATTCTATTGAATTCTCACTGAAGAAGCATATCAAAAAGCTTATAAATAAATCACCTTTAATAAATATCAATATATTTTTTATTTAGATTTTATGTTAGTAAAAATAGCAACAAGAAGTAGTCCTCTTGCTATTAATCAGGCAATTATAGTTGCCAATCAATTAAAATTTTATCATAAGCATTTAACTATTGAATTAATAAAATTAAAAACTCAAGGTGATATATTGCTTACTCATTCTTTATCTAAAATTGGAGGCAAAGGACTGTTTTTAAAAGAAATTGAACAAGCAGTAATAGATGGATATGCAGATATTGCAGTTCATTCTATGAAAGATGTACCTGCAGATGAAAATAAATTTTTAGAAATTAATTGTATATTAAGACGCTCTGACCCAAGAGATGCATTTATATCAACTAAATATAGATCATTTTTATTATTACCAAAAGGAGCATCTATTGGCACATCTTCTGTAAGAAGAAAAGGGCAAATTTTAGCTTTAAGGCCTGATTTGGTAGTTAAAAATATTAGAGGTAATATTAATACTAGGTTAAAAAAATTAAACTATAATGAAGTAGATTCTATAGTTTTAGCAGCTGCAGGATTAAAAAGAAATAATTTAACTCAGCATATCAATCACTATTTTGAAATCGATGAAATGTTACCAGCTATTGCTCAAGGTGCAATAGGCGTCCAAAATAAAATTAATGATGCTAAAATTATAAAACTTTTAGAACCTTTGAATCATAAAAAAACTCAAATAGCTATAAATACAGAAAGAGCATTTTTAAAATCATTTCTAGGTGATTGTTCTACTCCAATTGCATCTTATTGCACTATTTTTGGTGATAAATTAATGTTAAAATCTGGATATTTTAGTGAAAATGGAGATTTGCAATTTTATACTATTGAAGAAGGTAATGAAGGTATTGGAAATGATTTAGGAAAAAAATCTGCTGATAAAATAAAGAGAATGCTTTTTTATTAAAAATTTTATATTTGATGTATAAAATAAAGCTACCAATAATATAGATTGTGTGGTAGCTTTTAGCTTTATATTATAATTTATTAAAATGGGGTTTTTAACATGAACTATAAAGATATATCAATTTGTTTAGGGCTAGCATTAATACTTACTACAGCAAATTTACATGCTGCTCAAAATAATAATAATTTAAAGCAGGTTCAATCATCCGACCTAACAAATCAGAATAATACTAATTCTGATCAAGATGATAGTAGTGATACCACTAGTACTCAAAGTACTGATGATGATCAAAACCAGAATCAAAATACAGGTAATAATGTAATTGTTCAGGGTACTAACAATACAAACAACCAAATGAACAATGATACATCAACAACTCAATCATCTAATAAAAATAGTCAACAAATGACTAATCAACAAAATTATAGTACTGGCCAAACAAACACAACTATGAATAGTAAATAAGTAAATTTATATACTTTATTCAAAATAGCTTAATTATTATATCTAATAATTAAGCTATTTTTACATCTAGATAACAAAACTATTATTAATATAATTTCTACATATTTTTTTAGAAATTTATCTAGCTATTTTAAAACATACATGTTTAAAATAGCTTTTTTATATTATTAGTTTGCATGTGAAATATTTTATTGGTATAGCATGGTTTTTAGTTAGCTTAGCTATTAGCTGTATAAATGATATTATAGCGAAGTATATTTATGCCAATAATTTATCATCACTTGAAATTTCCTTTTACAGATTTCTTTTTGGAACTATAAGTTTTTTACCTGTTATTATATTTTATGGTTTAAAATCTATAAAAACTTCACATATAAAACTACATTTTTTAAGGGGAATTTTATTATCTTTAGCAATATTTTTATGGATCAGTGGATTACAATCTTCTCAAGTGGCAATAGCTACTACAATTAGTTTTACTATCCCTATATTTGTATTAATCTTAGCACCTTTAATTTTAAAAGAATCAGTATCATTTGTATTATGGATTGTAACATTTATTAGTATGATTGGAATATATATAACAATATCTCCACATAGCATAAAATTTACTTCTAACTCATATCTATTTGTTATTGCAGCAATACTTTTTGCTACACTTGACGTTATTAATAAAAAATATATTACAAAAGAAAAAATGCTTTGTATGTTATTTTACTCTTCCTTATTTACAACTATAATATTATTTATTCCATTGTTAAATGGCTTTAAAGTTCCTACAAGTAAAGATATTTTTTACTTTACTATATTGGGAATAGGCAGTAATTTAATCCTTTTTTGTATTCTTAAAGCTTTTGATACTGTTAAAGCATCAGTTCTTGCACCTTTAAGATATATAGAGTTAATATTTTCTATAATACTTGGATATTTTATTTTTAATGATATACCAAGTTATAATATGCTAATTGGAGCATCAATAATAATTCCAACTTCACTTTATGTTATACTTAAATTTAAATAATAATATAATTGTTATAAAAAGATATAGTATGTAGATATATTATTTATATAAAACTTTTTAAAAAAAACTTAATATAAATTCTGTACCTTTATTTTCATTAGAATAACATTTAATATCTCCATTCATAATTCCCATTGCTTTTTTACAAAAACTTAATCCTATTCCATGTCCACTCACTTTTGTACTATATGAAGTTTGATAATCACTAAATAAGTTTTTCAAGATCTCTGGTTTTATTCCATTTCCATTATCTTTAATATGTACTTCTCTATTCTCTTTATTTAAAAAAATTTCAATTTTTACATTATTTCCCGCATATTTAAAAGAATTATTTATTAAATTAGATATAATATGTTGCAATAATGTTGGTGATCCCAAAAATTTAAAATCTTTATGTATATTATCTTTATCTAAAAAATAAATATCTGATTTTTGTAATTTTATCATGTCATAGGCAGCTATTGCATTATTAATGCAATCAATTATAAAATAATCTCCCCAATCATCTGGCTTATAATTATCATTTATATTTATTGAGCTAAGCATAATATTAATGTCTTGAATTGCTTGATTATTATACTGCTTCATCTTATTAATATAATTCATTATACCTTCTTTATTACCTACTTTTAATCCTTTTTCTATTAATTCTAATCCCATATTATTAGCTGATAGTGGAGCATTTACATCATGTGCTATTGCTTTGCTTAATGTAGAAATCGTATTAATTTTCTCTTTTGTTATTTTTTCCATTATCTCTCTTTTTCCTGTTAAAAATAAGGATAAGAATATTATAGTCCAAATATATGAGATAATTGCAGCAACTGTATAATGTAATGGTGTTATCCAAATTATCTGCCCATGAAATATTTTATATATTATTAAAGCTGCAATACTGCCTATAAAGAATACAAATATAACCTCTAATTTTTCTAATAAAATAAAAGACCAAACAAGACCAACAAAACAATTAAATAGCCAATATATATCTCCTTTATTTAACAAAGTAGTGTATAATCCAAGAAAAGAAATACTAAAGCAAATACATATATACCAATATATAGCTGAGTATTTGTTTAAAAATTTTGGCCAATGTGTTTTAAGTAACAATGGTATAGATAAACAAAGTGCAACCCCTCTAAGGGTAATAGATTCTTTTGTTTGATATATATCATTACCTGTTATGCTTAAAGCTATGACAATAAAATTACTAACAAAAAGAAAAATTCCAAAAAGAAAATATGGACGCTCTAAATTTACTGACATTTCAATCCTTATTTCTTCAATATAAAAAAAACTAAATTATTATTACTTTGCTTAATTACATCTATTACCTTAAATCTACAAAAGCTTAATAATGTTTGTAAATAATTTTTTTTAAATTTTCTTGAATTAACTAAGTGATATTGGGCACCTTTTTCAATAGAAATTATATCATTACCAAGAGTAAAAGATTGAGATTTATTAGCTACTAACTTACCTTGCATCTTAGTATCATCACTACTTTCTACTATTTCACATAGATGAGAGAATAATTCTGGGTCAAAATTTTTAGATAATGTGCTTTTACCAAATACTCTCAACATATTAAGATAAAATTGATATACAGAATTATTTTTATAAGCATCATATATAACTTGCTTATTTTGTGTAGTGTCAAAACTGATTATAAAAACTGATGATTCACATAACAATACTCTTATACTATTTAATATACTAATATTTTCTTCGTTAGTTAAATTAGCTAAACATGTACCAAGCATAAACACACAAGATTTTGGTTCAACTGATAAATTATGTTTTTTTGTTATATCAAGACATATACCTTTAGCTTTTATATCTTTAAAATAAGAAGATACCACATTTGCTGCAGCATTTGCATATTCTTTATGACAGTCTATAGCATAGTATTTTTTTAGTTTATTTGAGTGACTTAAAAAAGGAATTGTTTTTTTTGATATTGCATATCTTGGGCCAGGTCCTATTTCATAAAAAATACTATAATCTTTTATAATGTCGGACATTATTTTTGAATTGTGAATTAATTCTATTTCACTTTTAGATACATAATATTTTTCCTCTTTTTCAAGAATTTGCTTATAGTAATCAACTTTTCCTAAATAACCATATTTAGTAAGATGACCTGTTTTTTTATAAGCAAATAAATCATAAAAATCTTTTAATATATTATCTTCCATTTTCTTCCTCTAAGTTTTAACTTTATTATTTTTATCAATTAGTTTATTGATTACTTTTATTATTTCTGTGCTTTCTGTATTTTTAAATAAAATCGCATCAAATACATTGAACCTATCATTCCCAACATATGGCAACTCCTTATCTTGAGTATATAAAACTGTTGGAATATCTTTAAACCTATTATCTAATTGCAATGTCTCAGCCAATTCCAAACCGTTAATTCCCAACATAATATAATCAATCCAAAATAAATCAATTTTTATATCATTAGTTTCAGAGAGAAATTTCAGCAAATCTTCACCACTATGGAACTGTGTTGTTAGGAACCCATTATTTTTGAAGATCTCACATACCATATTTGCTATAAAAATATTATCTTCTATAATAAAAATATGTTTTGACACCACTAATACTTTTAAAAACACTTGATTTACATTAAGTAAAATATTATGTAAAATCAAATAAAAATTTAGTAAAAATACATTTAAATATTTTAATTATTTTTAAAAATTCTAGCTTTATCTCTTTCCCAATCTCTTTGTTTTATTGCCTCTCTCTTATCGTGCTTTTTCTTCCCTTTAGCAAGTCCTAGTGATATTTTAGCTATATTTTTTTTGTTAAAATAGAGTGTTAAAGGTATTAAAGTATAGCCTTTACGTTTTATTAATCCTACTAACTTATTTATTTCTTTTTTATGTAATAGTAGCTTTCGTTGTCTTTTAGGATTATGTTTAAAAGATTTTGCTTTATTATATTCGGGAATATTAGCTCCTAAAATAAAAATTTCATTATCAATATTATTTGCATAAGATTCATTTATGCTTGCTTTAGAAAATCTTAGTGATTTAACTTCTGAACCCTTTAAAACAATACCTGCTTCAACTTTATCTTCAATTAGATATTCATGATAAGCTTTTTTATTTTGAGCAATAATTTGAATTTCATGTTTAATTTTATTCATGCGATATATTTTTTAGCAATATTATCAAATTCTTTAATTTCTTTAAGCAATTGATTTAAATCATTTATATGTAACATACAAGCACCATCACTAGGAGCACTATCTGGATTATCGTGAGTTTCAATAAATAACCCCGCAATGCCTATAGAAGTAGCAGCTCTTGCTAAAGGTTTTATAAACTGCCTTTGCCCACCACTTTGGTTACCAAGACCCCCAGGTTGTTGAACAGAATGAGTGGCATCAAAAATTACTGGATAACCAGTCTCTTTCATTATTTCCAAACCTCTCATATCATTTATTAAAGTATTATATCCAAATGAAACTCCACGTTCTGTTAATAAAATTTTTTCATTATCGTTTGAAACAATTTTATTAATTATATTCTGGACATCCCATGGAGCAAGAAATTGCCCCTTCTTAACATTAATTACTTTACCAGTATTTGCTGCTGCAATAAGTAAATCTGTTTGTCTACATAAAAATGCTGGTATTTGTAATATATCAATAACTTCTGATACTTGACTGCATTGTTCAGGTAAATGAACATCAGTAAGGATAGGGCAGTCAATTTCTTTTTTTATTTCTTCAAATATGGGGATTGATTCATCTAATCCTATACCTCTTTTAGCAGTTGCTGAAGTTCTATTTGCCTTATCAAATGAAGTTTTAAAAATCATGTTAATTGAGTTATCATCTGCTATTTTTTTAATATATCTAGCCATATAAAGTGCATGATCTCTAGATTCTAGTTGGCATGGTCCTGCAATTAAAGTAATTGGAAGATCATTGGAAATTTTAAAGTTATTATCTATATTGATTTGTTTACAGTTACTCATTTACTTTTTTAATGAACTTAGAATTTTTCATATTTATATGCTAAATTATCTATTAGCTCAATAATTTTAAAAGAATTTTATGGTAAAAATGCCTCATTGGCCAAAGCAATTTGGCAGAGATTATATTGATTTAGGACTAACAAGAATTAAATCCCTACTAAAAAAATTAGGTAATCCAGAAAAAAAAATACCTCCTGTAATTCATGTTGCAGGCACTAATGGTAAAGGATCAACAATAGCATTTTTAAAATCTATTTTAAATAGTGCAGGGTACAAGGTTCATCAATATACGTCTCCACATTTATTAAACTTTAACGAAAGAATAGTAATTTCTGATAATAAAATAACTGATAACCAGCTTTACGAGGTTATAGAAGAGTGTAGATTTAATGCTAAAGGATTGGATTTGACTTTTTTTGAAGCTACAACAGGCGCTGCATTTTTAGCTTTCTCCAAATATCATGCAGATATTGTATTATTAGAAACTGGCTTAGGAGGAAGGTATGATGCAACAAATATTATGGAAAATACATTAATGAGCATTATAACGCCAATATCATATGATCATATGGAGTACTTGGGCAATAATTTATTAAATATAGCTAGTGAAAAAGCAGGCATAATAAAAAATTATTCAAAATGTATTATTAGTTGGCAAGAGACTAAAGTATTAAATTACCTAATTAATGAATGTAATAAGATTGGAGCAAAAACCATCGCTTGTCAAAAAGATTGGAATTTCAAAAAAATAGAGCAGGGGTTTCAACTCCTTGATCTAGTTAATGATAAAATTATTGATTTTCCAATGCCTAATTTAATAGGTATACATCAAATAATTAATGCTTCAACAGCAATATGTGCTGCAAGAAATTTAAATGGAAATTTTACAATAAACTTTAATAACTTAAAGCAAGGTATTATAAGTGCTAATTGGCCATCAAGAATGGAAAAAGTGCAAAATGGGACGATCCTATCCCTATTACCTAAAAATAGCGAAATATGGCTTGATGGCGCCCATAATGAGCTAGGCGCACAAATGATAGCTGCCACAATTGATACTTTTATTAAAATGCCTACATTTTTAATTAATGCAAGAACTAGAAATAGAGATATAAAAGGTTTTTTGCTGCCATTTAAGGATAAAGTAGAATATGTATTAGCCGTACCAGTTGAATGGGAACCAGACAGTGAAAATCCTGAAAAAATAAAAAATATTGCACATAACATTGGTATAAAATCAATTGAATGTAAATCTCTTAAAGAAGCCTTGCAGTTGTGCAATAAACTAAGCAAAGGCAATTCTATACGTGTTATTATTTGTGGATCATTATATTTGACTGCAGATTTAAAAAAATTATTTTAGGATAAAAAGATCCTATTATAATAAACTTTAGAATGAGTTTGGTAGAAAAATAACGCGATATAAATCTTACATCGCATTAGCACTAAATTAATTAACTTTAAATATCCTGTATCTCTGAGTCGCCATTTACATAATTTGATAATGTATCAAATAAGTAATTCATACCTTTTGCAATATATTGCGACCAAGTTACTGGCTCATCACCTAGAGTTTCATCAATACTATCAAAATCAATTGTAATTGGTTGATCAACTTCTGCACCAACTTGAAAAGTCATAGGAGTTTGAGTTTTATCAACACTTGCTTTTTTATAGGAACTAAGAGCTTCTTGCATAGCTTTTTCTAAGTATTCTTCTTTCAAATAGTACGCATTACCATTTTTACTTTTTAAATTACTATCAACAAGATCATCGTTAAAAAATATATTAACTTTATTAAACAACACTTTTTCACTATGCTCATGCACTAATATTTCATTAAATAAAGCATAATTACTTCCTCCAGCTTCCAGCATACCACCTTCATTTTTTTCCATCAAAGCAATATATTTTATTAAATCTATATTATTTACTTTATTTAACTTTTTGTAAGTATCCTCATAACCATAAGGGGCTAATCCACCTACTACATTTTTTTCAAAAATTGATTTTAGATCATCCGCTGTGGCCTTAGTACTACTATGACCTATTTTTATTATGTTTTAAAATAGTTTATTTCCTAGATGCTTTTTTTCTTTCATGAGGGCATAAAATGGCCTTTCTCAGTCTAATATTCTTTGGAGTTACCTCTATAAGTTCATCGTCTTTGATATAAGATAAAGTTTCTTCAAGTGTAAATGCTCTATATGGGGTTAGCTTTATACTTTCATCTGTTCCAGAAGCTCTCATATTAGTAAGCTGCTTGCCTTTAACTGGATTAACTTCTAGATCATTATCTCTATTGTGCTCGCCTATTATCATCCCTTCATAGATTTTAATCTTTGGTGTTACAAATAAATCACCTCTATCTTCTAAATTCCATAAAGCATACGCAACTGTTTCACCATTAGAATTTGAAATTAAAGCGCCACTTCTTCTTGATATAATTTCTCCTTTATATTCTTGATAAGAATGAAATATTCTATTGATAGTACCAGTACCTCTTGTATCATTGCGAAATTCATTTTGATAACCAATTAAACCACGAGATGGAACATGAAAAATTAATCTAATTTTACCACCACTTGATGGCTTCATTTCTTTTAACTCTGCTTTTCTAAGTGAAAGCTTTTCAATTACTATGCCACTGTGTGTCTCATCAACATCTATTACAACTTCTTCAATAGGCTCTAGTTTTTTACCAAATTCATCATCTATAAATAAAACTCGTGGCCTTGATACTGACATTTCAAATCCTTCTCTACGCATATTTTCTATAAGAACTCCTAATTGAAGCTCACCTCTACCACCAATCTCAAAATTTTCTCCATTATCTGAAATTTTTAAAGTTATAGTTATATTACTTTCTGCTTCTTTTTGAAGTCTATCTAAAATTATTCTTGAAGTAACTTTTGAACCCTCAAGACCAGCTAAAGGAGAATTGTTAACGCTCATTGTAATAGCCATAGTTGGCGGATCAATAGGGGTAGATTGTATAGGGATTTTTATAGTATTATTACATATTGTATCTGCTACAGAAGTTTTTTCTATACCAGAAATTGCCACAATATCTCCCGCTTCTGCAACTTCGATTGGTATTCTTTCTATTCCTTTAAATCCAAAAAGTTTTGTAAGCTTTGTGTTTTCAATAATATTTCCATTTAAATCAAGTGATTTCACACTGTCACCAACTTTAGCAGACCCTGAATATACCTTTCCAATTAAAATTCTTCCAACATATGGATCTGAAGTCAATATACTTGCTAACATTGAAAAAGGTGCTAATTTATCTACATTTGGCTCCGAAACATGATCTTTTATTATGGAAAACAATGGTTTTAAATCTTTACCTATTTCATTTTCTTCAGAAGCCCAACCATTTCTTCCAACGGCATATAAAATTGGAAAATCTAATTGCTCTTCAGTTGCATCTAGTGAGCAAAATAAATCAAATACTTCATCTAAAACTTCATCAATACGACTATCAGACCTATCAACTTTATTTATAACTACAATAGGCTTTAATCCAATAGATAAAGCTTTTGATAATACAAATTTTGTTTGTGGCATTGCTCCTTCTGATGCATCAACTAATAATATAGCACCATCAACCATTGACAGAACTCTTTCTACTTCTCCTCCAAAATCTGCATGACCTGGAGTATCTATTATATTATATTTAATATCTCCATAATTCATAGATGTACATTTAGCAAGAATTGTAATTCCTCTTTCACGCTCTAAATCATTACAATCCATTATTCTTTTTTCAACATCTTGATTTTCTCTAAATGTTCCACTTTGCTGAAGCATATTATCAATCAGTGTGGTTTTACCATGATCAACATGTGCAATAATTGCAATATTACGAATTTGAGCCATTAATTGTTATATAAAATAAACACATAATAAGTGGTTATTAATATATAATAATATTAAAATCGTCAAGTAAAAGTGGATATGAAATAAAAGTGGATGTGAAACAGTAACTTTTTATAAAACAATTAATCCATAGGTGTTGCAATTTTGTAATTTGCAGCTCCTTCTTTTCTTAATAAGGTGATAGTAATTCTTCTATTAATTGAAGAATATGGATTATCTTGGTCAATTAAATCTGTATCTGCTCTAGCAATAAGAGAATGAATTCTTTCAGGAGAAATGCCCTTTATTAGCAAGTATCTTCTAGCAGAATCAGCTCTATCTGAGGAAAGTTCCCAATCACCATATTTTACAAGCGGACTCTGATTTGATTTATCAGTATATCCACTAATTTGGATAAGATTAGGAGAAAATTTTATAAATTTTATAATATTATCAAGTAGGTTTTTTGCATAGTCAGTTAGTTCTGAGCTTCCTATTTGAAAAAGTGGATGTTTGTCTTGATCATTAATTGTTATTTCTAAACCATTTAAGGTGTTTTTATAAGAAATATTTTGCTGTATACCTTGACTATCTTGAATTAAATTATCTATCTGAGACTCTATTTTTGAAAAAATCTTATTATTTATCTCTGCAACATTAATTTTTTCACCTTCTTTCTTCACATCCACAATATCACCAACACGCTCAACTCCATATTGAATACCAATTTTATTGTTATATTGATAATCATTATCTTTATTTTTAACTTCTTTTTGTAAAAAACTTAATGTAGGTATAAAATACTGAGCTACAGTTTGTAATTTTTTATTTGGAGTTGCACTTAACAACCATAAAAGCAAAAAAAATGCCATAAGCGCAGTAACGAAATCTGCGTAAGCTAATTTCCATGAACCACCATGATAATCATTTCGATTATTAAACCTCTTTTTTCTTATAATTCTAGTTTGTAATTTATTTTTTTGCATTTATTATTTGCTTGTAGTTCTTTTTTCAATTTCTAATTCAACTTCCTCAAAAGTTGGCTTATGAGCTTTAGGAATTCCTTGTCTTGCAAATTCAATAGATACCGATGGTGGATATCCACTTATATGCGCTACTATACCAGACTTTATGCATTCCAAAAATTTTATCTCATCTTCTTTATATTTTGATATAAAGTATCCTATTGGATTCACCAAACCATATGCTGAAAAAGCACCAATAAATGTACCTACTAAAGCTGAAGCAATTTTAGGCCCCAATACACTTGGATCAGAACCAACTGAAGCCATGGCTGTTATAACTCCAAGAACAGCAGCAACAATTCCTAAAGCAGGAAGTGAATCTCCAACTCTAATTAAAGATTGTGAAATAGCATGCACATGATGTTTTCTGCTTTCAATGTCATTTTCCATCATATTTTCTAATTCCATTTGATCTTCAAAACCAAGAACTACTACCCTAAAATAATCACAAAAAAACTCTTTAGCATCTTTTTCTTTATGCATTATTGGATAAGAATTAAAAAGCTCACTTTTTTCCGTATTATCAATATGATTTTCTAATTCTACTAAACCATTAGAGTGCGAAAATTTAAAAAAACTAAACATAAATGATAAAAGCTCAAGGTATTCTTTTTTTGAATGAGGTGATTTCTTATTTAATTTTTTTAATGAAGCAAGCATTTCCTTTATTACATTTGGAGGATTGGAAATAATATAACTTCCAATTGCAGCACCAATAATAATAATCCACTCAGATGGTTTAAATAATACTTCAATATTTCCACCTATAGCTAAATACCCTATAAAAACAGAACTTAGCAGACAAACCAACCCTATATAAAACATTTATTAATATTTTTATAAATTTATTTATATTAAAGTTAAATTAAATTATATCTAAATCAAGTAATTATTTTGATATTTCTAAATTAATGATGTTAATATTACATTAAACTTTAAAAATTTGTATTTAAGTAGTGTATATGAAAAAGTTTTCTAGGATAAAAAAATCATCATATAGTGTATTTACTATTTTTGTTTTTTTATTAATTTTCTCATGTTTTTTAGGGTTTACATTTTATTTTATAAACTCTGTTTTTAATAATAAAACTAATAGTGAAGGTCAAAATACTTTCATAGATAATAAAATAAAACATAAACAAAACATAGACTCAGAAAAATTAGCTAAAGATTATGCAGATAAATTGACTTTAGAAAGTAGTCCTAAAATAGCAATACTAATAGTTGGACTTGGTATTAATAATGAAGTAACAAACCAAGCAATAAATAAACTTCCTCAATCTATTTCTTTAGGCTTTTCCTCTTATTTAAATAATTTTGATTATTTAAATAATATTAATAGAGATATATTTATGAACATTCCTATGGAAACTTATGATTATTTTTTTCATGATAGTGGCCCTTATTCTTTAATATGTAATTTAGGAGAAAAAGAGAATTCTAAAAGATTGGATTTTATTTTATCAAAAGCTAATCTTTTTAAAGGTGTCTATACTGAACTATATGAGTCTTTTACAGATGAAATTGATGACCTTAATTTTTTACTTAAAAAAGTTAATCCAACAAATAAGTTGATATTATATAATGATCCTAAAGAAGTAAAACCATTTATGGATCTTGCTACAAAATATAAAATAAACGATAGAATTTTAAAAGCCAATATAATAATTGGTAATTCTTTATCAAAAAATCAACTTATTACTAAACTTGAATATTTAAAAGAAATTTCTAGTGCTAAAGGATATTCTGTAGGAATTATCAAAGCTAGTTCTTATAATATTGATATTCTTAATAATTGGGTTAAAGAAGTTGATAAAAGCCTAAAATTTAATATAGTAAATATAACAACGTTAGTTAATAAAATTAATAAATAACTAAAATAGATAGTACTAACAAAAATGGCAATTAAATGAAGTATTATGGTTTTTATTTTTTAATTTCTCTACTATTAGGAATAT
The DNA here is from genome assembly GCF_009690945.1 of Rickettsiales endosymbiont of Trichoplax sp. H2. Taxonomy (NCBI): domain Bacteria; kingdom Pseudomonadati; phylum Pseudomonadota; class Alphaproteobacteria; order Rickettsiales; species Rickettsiales endosymbiont of Trichoplax sp. H2. Next base: position 302,696 of record NZ_NPHZ01000001.1, on the reverse strand, counting down.
CACTTAGTTTTGCATTTTATCCAATTTCAGCATTTCCTTTTATAATTTCAGTAGGCTTTTTTTCAATAATTTTAAAAAAATATAACAGCAATATAATACTTTTTTTTAATGGACTACTATTTGGATATGGATTTTATGTAATACAAACTTATTGGATACCATTTTCAATTTATAAAGCTAATATTAATTTAGAATGGGCAGTTCCTATTTTATCAACTATAGTTCCTATTCCATTTGCTATCGCAATAGGAATATTAGCAATATGCTCAAAATATGTACGGCATAATAATGTTATATACTCAATAAATTTTGCATTTTTATGGGTAATTTTTGAGTATTTAAGATGTGAAATGTTTTTTCCTTTTTCCTGGGGATTGCTTGGTTATTCATCAATATCTATGCCATGGTTTAAAAATATTTTATCTTTTGTTGGCTCATATGGAGCCAGCTTTATGATTATAGTCTTCTCTCTAAGTTTGTTTTCGAAAAATAAATTATTTATTTTATTTAATATAATTATGTTTTTATTTATAAGTGTAGTAGGTGAAATTAGAAAAGAAAACAAACAATATGAACTAGATGATAAAGAAGTAATAAATATAAGAATTATCCAACCTAATATACAAGATTTTCATTTTGGAAATTCCGAGAAACAAACTTATATATTTGAAAAATTATCTAAATTAACATTATCTAAAGGATTTAAAAACATTAACTATGTTTTTTGGCCTGAATCAGCGTTTCCATATACAATTTTTAAAGATTCTAATTGGTTACAAACACTTAAAAATTTTGTGCCTCACAATAATGACGGAAAATCAGCCTTAATATTTGGAACAGATAGAATAGAGCAATTGGATAAAGAAGTTTTAAGTTATAATTCAATAATTAGCATAGATGGTAATGGTAAAATTTTAGGTCATTACGACAAAAGAATTCTAGTTCCTTTTGGAGAATATATGCCAATAAAAACTGCTAATAAAATTATTCATAAAATCGCTAATTCACCAGGAATAGAAGATTTTTCTACAGGTAAAAAAGGTAATATAATAAATTTAGACAATAATATTAGTTTTTTACCTTTAATTTGCTCTGAATCAACCCTTGATAAAAAACATCTTTCACTCTCTTCATTTAACAAATATAGGTTTATCTTAAATGTTACTAATGATGCATGGTTTGAGGATACATTTGGCCCTTATCAACACTTTATAATTTCTAACATTAAAGCTATTGAATATGGTTTGCCAGTTATTAGAGTCGCAAATACTGGTTTATCAGGGATAATTGATGCATATGGAGATATAGTAAAAACTACACATTTAAGCAGAGAAGCAGTAATTGATGGTATAATTCCACCTAAATTAAGAAAACCAACTCTTTTTTATAAGATACATGAATATATTATACCAGCAATATTTACCCTATATGTTATTTTTTTAGCCTTAGTATACATTTTTAGGTCTAACTTAACTAGAAATGACTAATAGCTTAGGCGAATTATCTATTTATATTCATTGGCCTTTTTGTAAAACTAAGTGTCCTTATTGTGATTTCAATAGCCATGAATCATCAAAAATTGACTATGATCAATGGTCACATGCATATATCAAAGAAATTGATTTTAATAAAGATTTAATTAAGGGTAAAAAAATTAACTCAATATTTTTTGGTGGAGGAACTCCATCTTTAATGAATCCTAAAATAGTTAAAGTAATTTTAGAAAAAATCAATTATTTAGCTATTATTTCTGATAATACAGAGATAACATTAGAAGCTAATCCTAATTCTATAGATAGAGATAGATTTTTAGATTTTAAATCTGCAGGAATTAACAGAATTTCAATTGGTATACAAAGCTTAAGAACTAAGAATTTAAAATTTTTAGGACGCTCTCATTCTAATAAAGATGGATTAAAAGCAATTGAATTAGCAAAAGATATTTTTAATAATTACTCTTTTGATCTAATATATTGTTTACCAAATCAAAGTATAGAAGAGTGGGAAAATGAATTAAATGCTGCAATTAAATATGTTGATTATCATATTTCATGCTACCAATTAACAATAGAAAAGGGCACCCAATTTTATAATGATTTTAAATCCAATACTTTTACTATGGCAACTGAGAATACTTCAGCTCAGATGTATGAATCTACCTACAATATATTAAAATCTAAAGGAATGATCCAATATGAAATATCTAATTTTTCAAAACCTGAATACAAATGCAAGCATAATATGGTATATTGGCTTCTTAAGGATTATATAGGGCTTGGTCCAGGTGCTCATGGAAGATATAAGCTTAACGATCAAATACATTCAACAATCAATTATTATAATCCTACAAAATGGATTGAATATTTGGTTATTAAAAATCAAAAGCCTATTCAATCTAAAAAAAAATTAAGTGACAATGAGCAATTAATAGATACTTTAAATATGGGGTTAAGATTAAATAGAGGATTGCACATATCAAAAATTCCAAATAAAAAATCTCTCAAACAACTAGTTAAACATGGATTAATCAAAGAAATCAATAACAATTTTATAACTTGCACATTAAAGGGAAGATTATTACTAAATAGTGTGATTGAAATACTATTAAATGATACTTATTAGTCATATATTCATCCTGACTCCATAACAGATGTTGACAAATTAATAAATCCCTCTTATACCTTTGTTAATAAAATCAAAATTTACTATTACAAGTGGGAACAGGGAGTTTAAAAATCTGTGAATATATCTGGATTGATGGAAATTCTCCTGTAAAACAGCTCCGCTCTAAATCCAAAGTTATATTTTTACCTAAGAACCCAAATATTGATTCATTTCCACATTGGAATTTTGATGGTTCATCTACTATGCAGGCCACAGGAAAAGATTCAGATTGTATATAAAACCTGTAAATTTCACCAATAATCCTATTTGTCAGAAGGGTGGCTATCTAGTATTATGCGAGGTGTTAAATCCTGATGGATCTGAACATAAATCAAATTCTCGTGCTAAATTGAGAAAAATCTTAAATTCAGGAGGAGCAGAACATCAACCATGGATAGGTTTTGAACAAGAATATACAATGTTTAAACATAATGTGCCTCTTGGATGGCTAGAACACGGATATCCAGCTCCACAAGGACCATATTATTGTGGCGTAGGTTCAGAACAAATTTTTGGTAGAGAACTTGCAATAGAGCATGCAAATTTTTGTATCGAAGCAAACCTAATATTTTATGGTATGAACGCAGAAGTTATGCCAGGTCAATGGGAATTTCAAACAGGATATCGTGGTTTCAATGAAGAAGCTACTGATGCTCTAACAGTAGCAGATCACACATGGATTGCACGTTGGCTTTTACATCGTATTAGTGAAAAATATAATATTCATATTTCTTTAGATCCTAAACCAGTAAAAGGTGATTGGAATGGAGCTGGTATGCATACTAATTTTTCAACAAAAAATATGCGTAACCCAAATATAGGTAAAAAAACAATAGATGAAGCTATAGAACGTTTAAGCCAAAAACATATTGAACACATTGCTGTTTATGGAGACAAACTAGAGGAGCGGTTAACTGGCAAGCACGAAACTGCAAACATCAATAATTTTTCACATGGAGATGCAAATCGTAGCTGTTCAATAAGAATACCTCGTTCAGTTGCACTAAAGGGATATGGTTATATAGAAGATAGAAGACCAGGAGCAAATGCAGATCCATATGCAGTAGCCACTCAATTAATCTCAACTATCTGCAATAACTTGGCATAAATAATTCCTAATACTAAATAAGAATTCTAAGACCAACACTCATAACATGTATCTTATGTTTCGATTCAATATTTTGACTTATTGGTAAATTTTTATCCTTTTTATGTTTAATTTTACCTAAATTATAATATTTATAGCCTAAATCTATAAATGATGAATTTGTTACTTTCATTGAAGTACCAATCGTAAAGCTATATGCAAAAGAATCATTTGTGTTTTTATGATTATATCTTTGATATATAGGAATTGCAGATGAATGCCCCCCCATATCACTTAAATACATACTAGCAGTATTTTTACTAAAACCAGCACCTAAACCAGTGTAAATATTAAAAGTTTTATTATCTAGAAAATCATAATATAAATTTCCCATAATAATAGTACTATTAACATTAAAATTACTCTCGAATAAAGCAGATTTATAAGAAAATTTAGCGTCATTTAATTTAAATAATGTAATATCACTTCTAAATTTATTATCAAATTTATATCCTACGCCAATACCATAAAATTGCCCCTTTTTTAACCTACTATTTTCATAATCATCAGATAATTTATCATAATAAGGAATACCATAATCTACTTTAATATACGTATCATTTGCCCATGAAAATTGCTTTAAGGAAAATAATATTATAATACCAAATAAAAAATTAATTTTTGAAATTTTAGTCATGATTATAGTTCCATATGTTGCTTTCATCACCACAAGGGTTCAATATATCCTTATTAAAATTTTCAATTAAATCCTTATTTGTACACATACTTTTCAATTCATATTCTTCTATTGAATTATCTGTATTTTTCACTTTAATTATTGCTTCACTTCTAACAATGCCTTCTTTTTGCCAAATACAAAGCAAACCTTTCAATGAACTTTCTTCCCATATTAATTTAGTATCACTATATCTAGTAGAAAACCAACTTGATATAAAATGGTCTATTAATTTATCAAAAAAAGACTTATGGCTAGTTGCACCATCATAATAATTTTGATATCTTTCATGCATTAAATCACACGACGCCTTGTATCCTTCCATTTTATTTTGCTTTGCTTCTAACAACTTTACTTTATAATTTTCTTTCTCTGTTTCCAATCTTGATATTTTATCGCTAAGTTCAACTATTCTTTCTTCTTTATTGCTAAGTAATTCATTAGAACTACTTAAATTTCCCTTGCATTCATTAAAATCAACTGTAAGAGTTTTATTTCTAGCATCTAAAATTGCTTTACTCTCTTTTAATGGTAAAATTTCCGCTTCCTGATCATTTACTTTTTGAGTTAATTCTTCTATTTTTTGCTTCAGCGTTTCACTTTTATCATTAATTTTCTTTAAGTCATTTTGACATTCTTCTAAAGCAATTCTTTTATCAGAAAGCTCTTTACTTAAGCTTATATTAGTATTTGTTAATATATCTTTATCTTCAGTTGTCTTTGTTAAATTTGAGCTGCAATGGTTTAGCTCAATTCTTACATTACTCAATTCATTTTCTAAACGTGTAACCTCACTTTTTAAATTATCTTCTACTTTCTTACATCCTTTTCCTAAATTTTCTTGACAAATTTTTATATCCGATTCTAGTAGAGCTAATCTTGTAGAAATATCTTCTTTTTCTTGAGAAATTTTATCAAAATTAGCTTGAAGCTCTTCTAATTTATTTTTAGTATCTGAATCCTTACTAACTAATTCTTGTTTTTCTTCTTCACATTTATCTTTTTGTTGTTTTTTCAATTCAAGATCACTTTGAAGATCCTGATAGCTATCTTCTAATACATCTTTCTCATCTTTAATTCTTTTATTTTCATCTACCTTTGATTGAAGAGAATTATGACAATCTGTATTATTAGCATCTAATTCTTGTAAATTAACTCTTAATTCGTTAATTTGGGCTGTTATATTATCTTTATGATCATTGCAATCTTGTAGTTCCCTACTTTTTGTATTTAATAAAACAGTACTTCTAGATAACTCAGTTTCAATATCATCTATTTGAGACTGGAAATCTTGAGCTTTTTTTTCTGAATCTGACCTATAATTTGTAAAAGATAATAATAAGGCATTTTTATCTCCTACACACAATTTATAATTATTGCTATGCAAATTACTTTGCTTTTTTAATTGCTCAATTTCATCTGGATTAGTGCTAGAATATTCATTACATATATCACAAGTTCTATCTATAAATCGATCATAATTTTTTTGTACATTACCTTTATTATGATACCCCATGATATTTGTTTATTTAAAGTTTATATACATAAATATAAGTTACTCATTTTTTTGTGAAGATGTCAAGTTATAATTTTATATACCTTTAGTATTTTGTCTTTTTACTATCTCTTCTTGTCTTTGCTCTTGAAAACTTTCAGCATATGTACGCTTATTACTTATTTTCGATTTCTTAAGTGCTCCTTGTCTGCGATCTTCAATATCATCAGTAAATTTGCGTTTTTCTTTTGGCTTATTCTTTCCTTCTAAAATCATATTGTTAACTTGTTCAATTAACTCATCTACATCTATATTTGCAGTATGAAAAACTTTATCTACGGCAGTAATCACCTCATTATATTTTCGCATAATTGAAACCCGGAACTAGAGAAAAGATAATTCTTTCAAATTTTTCAAGATTATCATCATACATGCCATTAAGAAATTCATATTTAACTCCGAGTTTTACAAAAAATATTGAATTAGGTGAAAAAAGAGCCTGAAATTTTTGCAAATTAGTATCATATAATTGACTTAACTCATTGAACTCTACTCCTTGACTATAAATCATTTGTTCAATATTTATCAAATCCTCAAACTTTCTAAAATCATCATCATATAATTGGCTCAATTCATTAAATGTTGCATCTGTTTTATTAAGTACTTTTATTATATATTGAAATTTTTGTTTATCAGCATCATATAACTGGCTACATTGAATATATGTCATGTCAGTTAAATGGTGTGCATATACTAAAGTTTTAAACTTTGATAGGTCATTATCATATAACTGACTTAATTCGTTAAATGATACACCTGCCTCATAGGTATCTACTATTAAACCTGAAGTCAAATTCTGGAATTTCTGGAAATTAGTATCATATAGTTGGCTTAGCTCACTAAATGTTGCTCCATGAATACAAGGCATTTTAATAGAATCTGATGTCAAAGCTTTGAATTTCTGGAGATTAACATCATATAATTCACATAATTCATCAAAATCTTGCTCACTAAAGTTCATATCTTGCACTGTATAAAACTTTATAACTCTATCAGATAATAAGGCTAAACACTTAGTTAAATCCGCTTCAGCAATAGATAGTAATTTATCAGGAATTTTTGCATCAGGCATTTCCTGTTTTATTTCTTTAATCAATGAGGATACTATACTCCTCCTTATAGCAACTATATCCATATAATATTGAAACAACAGAATACTGAATCTTCTACCATTACTATATTACCATCTTTAAATTTAAACGATACATTTTCTAAATATCCGTTTTTATCTAAAAAATCTGCCATTATGATTTCTAATGTTTTTAGATAATTTGATTTATATCCAATAATATCTAAGTAATATATTCCCTGTAGTTCTTGATCTTCAGTTTGACAATTAATATCAAGTAATTGATATTCTATTATTTCTAAAACTCTCTGATCTACATATGGTCTGAAAACATTTTGAAAAATCTCTATCATTTGATACTTATTATATCGATCTTCCGAGCTTCCCATATCAAATTTTCTTCTGATACTATCTTCATCTTGTAGTTGAAGTGCAACTTTATTTACCATAATTACTAGCATTCCATTTGCTGCTAATTTTGATGAAAATAATGAATCTATGTATTCACGATATTTGCCAGTGGCTATTAATTGGTTTATACCCTGATTATTTGCATACATATCCGGAGGAGGGGATAAGTTAGTTGTATTCTTGCTTTATTGAAGTAATTAATTGATTGACATAATGTACTTCATTACCAGGTCTATATCCTGCTTGACCCTGAAACTGCCTTAAAAATTCTCTAGTTGCACCTACTATAAATTCATATTTAGCATTATAGATCAATTTTGAACCACCATCTATTGACATAGACAAGTTTTGTAGGTTAGTATATCCACCCTCATTGCAAATAAATGCAGAATTATTTATCAATCCTGAAAAAGTTTTTTCTACATCTATTCCTTTCCTCTTTGCATCAAGCAATTGGAAATATATATGTTCTGCTAACTCCTTAATAGAATCATTAGTCGTTCTTGTAGCACCTACAGAAGTCCATTGAGTTAAATATGCATTTAATTCTCTAAATTTTTGATTTCCTGATATCTCAACAAGTTTTTCTATTAATCTTTCTGATTGTAGCTTAAAAGGGCATGTATCCCACTCAGCTTGGGTGTTTTCCTGTGGATATTGAGAATTTTCACTAGTATATATAATTTTACTACTATATAATTCTGAAAAATCTTTTTCTATGTCTTGAAGTCCTTCGCTTATACCTAGAACTTTTAATTTATCGGTAGCCTTCATTTTTAAAATATTACCACTCACACTATACAAAATAAACTTACAATATATTCAATCAGTCATCAATATAATATTTATTTTCCATAATATATATTATCATGCTAGCGATAGATCAAATAATATGGAGGTACATCTTATGAGTAATACTTAGACTTAGTTATATACGTTAATAAAGAATCAATATTTGGTTCAAGATTAACTACTATGGACCAATGTCATCTTAATGAACAGGCTTGTCCACTTATCTTTCCTAAAGTAGATTTTCTGTTTCGCAAAATTTAAGAAATCAACTACAGAAAATAAAGGCACATCATGATGAATATTATCAAAGAATACTTTTTTGAGGGTGCTAATGATGAATTACAATATGGTTCAAAACCATATACCCCCCTCTTCATTTTAATACTACTGGTGAATTAGATCAACCTCATCCAACAACTTTTGAATGAATTTACTTTGCCCGACTCTTTATTTTTAGCCCTCTATATCTTGAAGGCTTTTGAAATTCACCATCCCAAAATCCAAATTTATTAGCTCTTGCATATTCCTCTTCTTTAACAAAACTTTTATCATATTCTGAATACGCATAAGCATAACCAAATCTCACCATCTCTTTATTTAAATTTATCTGATTAACAAAGCAGTAAGCCAGCTGTCTCTTATATTTATCTGTCCCTTCATTTGTACATCTAACTTTATCTCCACCAATTAAATGCTTTAACATATATCTTGATATCTGACCACATGGTATTTTTATTCTAACTTTACCAGTATTTGCTATACATTCTTGTTTGATCTCAGGGGCATCTATTCCCTGCATCCTTATCCTTTTACCATCTATAATCAAAGTATCTCCGTCAACTACCTTAATATCAGCGATGGCATAAATTATGTGTAAATTAGAAAACAAAATTACCACAAATATTTTACTAATCATGCACACTGATTCACCACATATATTAGTAACTCAGTCTAATGTATATAGTAATTTTTACAAGATTATTTTACTTTTAATAAAAATTGAAAGACTTTAGAAACGTAATGTAACGTTATAACTTTTTACTACTTAAATAACTTTATTTTAAAGATTTACTAATTGTTATAATTTTTATTGGTTAACAAAATTTTTCTTTTGTCAATACCTTTACAAAATTTCAAATCTAATCTTAAATAATTACAATTAAAATACCTTTCTACCAATTCTCCCCATTCAAAAATCAATAATCCATTATTTAAAGCTTCCTCAACCCCCACATTAAATAATTCTTCCAGAGATTTAATTCTATATAAGTCAAAATGGTATATTCTATGATACTTTGTATTATATATATGCTGTAAATTAAAGTTGGACTTGTTACTTCATTACTGTCACCCCCTAAAGTTTTAATAATATGCTTTGTTAAAGTTGTTTTACCTGCTCCAAGATCACCAAATAAAAGTAAAACTTTTGTACCCTTAAGCTCTTGCACAATCATCTCAGCAACCTTATTTATATCTTTTAAATGATAAAATAACTCCTTTTGACTCATGGATTTAATAAATTAAATGTAATGTTCTACTGCTTTATAACATAAAATTTACAATAAAAGCTTGAAAAAAATTATTTCATATATAATATCTTCTCATAAATCTAATTGGGGTGTCGCCAAGCGGTAAGGCAACGGTTTTTGATACCGTCATGCGGAGGTTCGAATCCTCCCATCCCAGCCACTCAAATGGATATTATTTCAATATTATAAAAATTTTTGATAAATTTAAGCAACTTTTTTTAATATACATTATAAAAAAACATTGCCAACAATAATCAGTGTGATACTATTTCTCTTATTATAACTTAAATGTAGTGGGTACGATGTTATTAAATTTAAAAAAGTTTTTAATTATATTTTTAGTAGTTTTTTCAGTTAGCTCTTTTCATAGTATTAGTTCATTCGCAGCAGAGACAACTCCGGGGTCAACAACTCCTCCTAAAGGAAAAGATACCGAAGATGCTGGACAAGGAGTAGCTAATGTTTTATGTAATGTAATAAAAGTCGCTAAAGGTGCAACAGGTAAGACCATTGCTACTTTAGTAATTATTTCCATGGCAATTGGACTATTTTTAGGAAAAATTACATGGGGTGTAGCTATTGCTGTTGCAGTTGGAATGGGAATACTATTCGGAGCAGATAATGTAGTACAATTTATATCAGGTGGTTCAGGACAAATTTGCAAAGATGATTCTTCTTCAACGTCATAAATAATAGTCTATTAATAAGACTAAATCTCAAAAGCCATGCACTTATATAAAGTGTGTGGTTTTTTTAATCTTTCTTATTTCTTAAAAAAGTTGGAATCTCAAAAATACTGCTTGAAGATTTTATTTTATTAAAATCTTTTTTATTAACAACTTCTTCCTTATCACTTGAATTATTATTAAGTTCTTTTTCATCATGTTTTTTATATTCATGATTATTTTTATTAAGATTAAAATAAAATGAATTCTGCTTTGGTATATAATTTTCATCTTTCTCATCAACACTATCATCTGAACTTAATTTATCATCATTATTGCTTGTATTTAAGTGTTTTACTTGCATTGGAGAATCTTTTTTATTCTCTATAATACTTTCTTCCTGATTATCAATAAATTGCTCTTTATTAGTTACCTCAACTTTAATTTCTTTACTAGGTTCTTTATTTGTAATAGAAATATCACCCAATTTATTTACTAAATTATTATCAATAATTTTCACAGTTTTTGCATCTATACCTGTTGCTACAACAGAAACTCTTAATTTACCTTCTAAATCAACATCAAAAGCTGAACCAAAAATAATATTTGCATTTGGATCCACTTCTTCCTTAATCCTATTTGCAGCTTCATCAACTTCAAACAATGTCATATCCATTCCTCCAGTAATATTTATCAGCACACCTCTTGCACCTTTCATAGAAGAATGATCTAGCAAAGGATTAGATATTGCAGCTTCAGAAGCTTTCACTGCCCTATTTTCTCCTTCAGCTTCACCAGTTCCCATCATTGCCTTACCTTTCTCATTCATAACAGCATGAATATCAGCAAAATCTAAATTTATTAAGCCAGGCTTTGTTATCAAATCAGTAATACCTTTAACACCAGCATGCAATACTTCATCTGCCATTTTAAATGCATCAGCAAAAGTTGTTTTTTCGTTTGCTAACCTAAAAAGATTTTGATTTGGTATAATAATAAGTGTATCTACAGATTTTTGAAGTTCATCTAAGCCCTCTTCTGCAACTTTCATTCTTCTAGCACCTTCAAAATGGAAGGGTTTAGTTACTACCCCTACAGTAAGAATATTTCTCTCTTTTGCTAATTTTGCAACAATTGGAGCACCTCCAGTACCTGTGCCACCACCCATTCCAGCAGTAATAAAAACCAAATTATACTTATCCAAAGCTTCTGTTATCTCGCTTGACGACTCCTCGGCTGCAATCGCACCAACTTTTGGGTCAGATCCAGCTCCTAGTCCTTTTGTAGAATTAACACCAAATTTAATTTTATTTGTTGCAAGCGAATTATCTAGTGCTTGAGCATCTGTATTTGCAACAAAGAAATCTACACCTTCTAAATTTGCAGAAATCATATTATTGACAGCATTTACACCTCCTCCACCAACTCCAAAAACCGCAATTTTAGGTGATAATTGACTTTCAGTTGGAATACTTATTTTTAAACTCATTTGTAAAATTTATTTATAAAATTATCCTTTTTAACAAGTAAAATAATACATTAACTAATTATTTGCAATTCTTTCTTGTTAAAACTACAAATACAAATAAATAGTCTAAATGTTAATTATTATAGATCCCATTACATTATTATTTTTAATCTTTTCAAAAGCTTGACTAGCGTTATCTAAACCAAATTCATCAGAAATTTCAACTTTAATCCTACCAGCTTTAATCATGGAAAATAACTCATCTGAACTTAATACTCTTTCCATTTTATTACTTTTATAATCAAATATTGATGGAAAAGTTATATATAAAGATTTTTCAGCAATTTTATTTGAGTCTATGTTAGTGATTGTTTTTGATTGAGGACCATAACAAACTAAAATGCCCATTTTTGTTATACATTTTATATTTCCTTCAAAGGTATCATTACCTAACGAATCATATATTGCATTTACCCCATATCCCTTTGTAAATTCCATTATTTCTTGTACCCAGTTTTCAGATTTATAATTAATAACTTTTTTACAACCACATTTCAAAGCAAAATTATTTTTACTATCATCATCAACACTGCCAATCACAACAGCACCTAAACTATCAGCCCATTGTGCAAGAATATAACCAATCCCTGAGGTAACGTTATGAATTAAAATTATTATATTTGAATTAACTATAAAAACTCTTTTTAAAAGTGAATGTGCCATCATTCCTGAATAATATGACGCACCAGCAATTTTATCATAAATTTCTTCAGGCACTGAAATTAAATCAGTATAATCTACAACAGTGTTTTCCTGAAAAGATCCATTATTTTTTGTCATATAAACTACAGAATCTCCAGATTTAAAACCAGTTATATTAGATCCAATTTCAATAATTTCACCACTTGCACTGTATCCTGGAATTACATATGGCTTATCAGCAGGAATATTAATAAATACATCATCTTGATTAATTCCCGAAGCAATGTTTTTAACTAATACCTGTCCTTCTTTAGGGTTTTGCTTTTCTAAATTTTCTATTTGGTATTCTTGATTATCACCTAACCTAATTAATTTTATAGCTTTAGACATTGTATACTTTTATAATTTTAGCTTATCTACAATCTTATTATAACTATAAATATTTGCAACATTTCCAAGTGTAGTTATAGTAATATTGTTATTAGATATGATTTTTTTTGCTACTTTTTGAAGAGATTGAAAATTTACATTATCTATTTTTTCTAAGACTTCCTCATTACTAATATACCTTCCAAACATAGCAAAATTATTGCATAATTTCTTTGCTCTTGCAGTAGTACTTTCCATAGACATTAATAAACTAGATTTAATTTGGGCTTTTGCACGCATAATTTCTTTTTCATTAATTTTATCTGTAATGTTAAATAATTCACTAACTATTAAATCTATAAGAATATTAATATTTACAGGATCAAGTGCAGAGTAAACTCCAAAAATTCCACAATCACTATAACTGGTTGAGTATGATGAAATATTATAAACTAAACCTCTTTTTTCACGAATTTCTTGAAACAATCTCGATGACATCCCACCACCAAGAATAATCGAAAGAATTTGCGCATCATAAAAATCTTTATCTAAATAAGATACTCCCTCAAAGCCTAATAAAAATTGAGCTTGTTCTAAATCTTTCTTAACATGTAATTCACCACCAGTGTAAATTCCTTTTTCATATTTTTTAACATTGGTATTTTGAAAATTTACAAACCTATTACTAATTAAATCATTAAATTGCCTTGAATTAAAATTACCTGCAGCTGAAATAATAGTATTTTTATTTGAATATTGATTTGTAAAATAGCTTAATAATTCTTCTCTTTTTAAATTTTTTATAAACTCCTCTGTACCTAAAATTGATCGACCTAATGGTTGATTTTTAAATGCAGTCTCTTGAAAATAATCAAATACAATATCATCAGGTGTATCTTTTGTCATACATAATTCCTGAAATATAACTTGTCTTTCCTTCTCTAACTCTTCCTTTGCAAAAGTTGAATTCAATAATATATCTGTAATTATATCAAGCGCCTTCTCTAAGTCATTTTTAAGAACTTTAGCATAGTAAACAGTTGAAGTTCTAGAAGTATACGCATTAAAATAACCCCCTATCATATCAAACTCTTCAGCTATATCTTTTGCTGTCCTTTTTAAAGTACCTTTAAATGCCATATGCTCTAAAAAATGAGATATTCCATTATTTTGCTCATTCTCATTCCTACTGCCACTTTTAACAAGAATACTCAAAGTTACCGATTCAAAATCTTCTGCTTTATCTGTTGCAACTACTAAGCCATTTTCATGCGTAATATAATTTATTGTATTCATTTATTTAAAATAAAAATTTTGCTTTAGTTTAAACGTAATCACTTTAACTTTCCAATCTTTTTAATATTAAAAATAATTTGACTTAATAAATAAAAGCTGTAGAGTTGCTTTTTTTTAATTTGATGGCAAAAAAATGACTAAAAATTTATATCCATATTATAATAAAAAACATTTAGAAGATATTGCAGAATATCTGATAGAAAGAAAAAACTATGATAAACTCAGTGTACTATCAAGCTCTCATAAATTTAATTCTTATATAGCTATAAACAAAGCTATAATGAATTTGGATCTAAAAGCAATATCCACCATTTTAAAATACACTAGCTTTGATGATCTAGATAAAAAAAAATCAGAATTAAAATTTTGCTTAAGATTTATTTTAAGAACAAACTTTATAGATGATTTATATCATGAAGATGAAAAAATAAATGAAGTTACAAAATATATTTTTAAAACTCTGCTAGAACATAAAGTACCTTTAGATAAAACACTATCTACATATTATGAAAATGGTAAAAAAACTGAAATAAATATAATGGCTAGACTATCTGCACTAGATATAAAAGAGTTAGTTGATGAATTTTCTCTCACAGATACTGATTTAGAATATTTAAAAAATTTTTCATCTATATTAAAGGATTCAAACGTTAATTTATTATATTCAAAAGAGACTTGCTCATATAATCAATTTGGAGCAATATTATCGCGAACATATTCTAGTATAATTAACCAAGAACAAGCTTATCAACTATATAAAAGCGTTTATGATTCTGGAAAATATGGAAAAGCTATAATAGATTATTTAAATAGAAAAATTGTTAATGGTGATGCTATTACATTGCATTTTAGCAATTCTGGAAAATCATCATATGATAGGTTACAAAATAAAATTCAAGTTGTGTTAAATAATGGATATATATCTACTGAAGCTATCACAGCACATGAAATATCTCATTATATTATTAATAGATTATTTAAAAATGACTCAAAGCCTTTTAATTTCAATTACTATGAAGTTGATTTTAAAAAGCCAGGTTTTAATATTATTCCATATAAAATGCAAAATTATTATCTTAATAAAACAGCTAGTAATAAACAATTTAAATTTGCTTCAAATATTGAAAAAATTTTAGCTAGTACGAATAAATATAGTGAAACTACAAAACCTATTTTACTCAAATCAGCTGAGTTATTAAATATTACAATTCCTGATCAATACCAAGAGCTATTTAGTCTTGAATTAAGAGATTTTCTCAAATACCAGTCTTTATTACCTCTATTTATATTAAATCCTGACAAACTTATTGAAAATATTATAAGTGAAGAAAACAGTGATATAGAAAATTTTTATAATAATTTAATAGAAAATTTAAATCAATATTTTTCTAAATCTAAGAATTATTCAGAAGATTTTAATAACGATATAGTTAAAATTGAGGAAAATTTTAGCACAAATTCATCTTATCCTGTGTTAGAAAAAATAAAAGAAGTATTAATTGATAAATATTATCCAAAAATAATTGAAGATTTAAAATTAACTGATGCACAAATATTTTTCCTTGAAAGAGCTGCAGATTTAGTTAATAGAGATGATAGTAATTTTGATGTAGAGCCTGTAGTAAGATGTGTTGAGCTTGAAGTACAAAGCAAATTCTCTGATATATCTCAAGATTTATTAGATAGTTGCAAAAAAATGAATGAATTTTGGGACGAAGAAATCTTACCTTTAATGGAAGCTTAAAAAGCTTCCATTTTCAATTTTAAAATTAAGAGTGATCTAAATTTTCTTTTTGATAAATAGTTAAAAATTCTTTAATTGTTAATATATCTTCTTCAGAAACCTTCAATTCCTCTTGATAATTATTTATGTAACCTTTTAATTTTTTATTATTAATTAACTCTGTTCCATGAATTTGATGTTCTAGTGGAATTAGCTTAATAATTAAAGCACTCATTTTTATAAATAATTCAGCTAATTTTTCTTTATTAAATTTCTTCAATAGCATTTGCTCTAAATCTTCTCCACAATTAATATGCTCTGATACATATTTTATAAATTTTAAAGCTGTAGATCTAATTTCTGCTAAATCATTTTTATGCTCACATAGTAAATTAGAAAATACTGATTTATCCATCTTTACTTTACAAGATTTTTTATTATACCAATCAAAGTTCTAATTTCTTGAGAGTTTAACTCAGCTTTCGCAAAAATATTTCTAATGTTATGAATCATATTTTTCTTTATATTACTCTCTTTAAAATAATTTTTCTCATCTAACAATGAAATTAAAATATCAAAAAAATTACTAAATTCACTTTTATTGCAAATTTGTTTTAATTCATTGTCTAAAGAATCTTGTATAGAAGAAAAAAATTCATAAGAGAAAATTGATACAGCTTGTGCCAGATTTAATGATGGATTTATCGTATCAGTAGGAATTACTGATACTACATCTGCTAAACTTACTTCTTCATTTGTAAGACCATTATTTTCTCTCCCAAATAAGATTCCAATCTTTGTATTTTTATTAAATTTTTTATTACAGTAACTTACTAATTCCTTAGGATCCATTTTTTCTTTTTGCATATATCTATTCCTTGCTGTTGAGGCAATAATAAAATTTAAATCTGAAATAGCCAAATTAATATCATTATAAATCACTGTATTATGTAATATATCACACCCTTTAGCAGCTAATTTAAAAGCTTGATTATCTGGAGGCCAACCATCTCTTGGAGAAACTATCCTTAAATTCTCTAATCCAAAATTAGACATAACCCTTGCAACAGAACCTATGTTTTCAGCAAGCTGAGGACATACTAATATTATATAAGGTTTGTGCACAAATTTATTTCCACTTCAAAGAACACCCTATGCTTGGAATTTGCTCACCATTAAATTCAGAAGTTTTTGCTACTTCAGACATTGCAATAAATAACTCTCTTTTAGCATCTGGAATAATATCCTTTTTAGCAGAATCTAATCTTCCACGATACTGAAGTTCTAATTTAGAGTTAAAGCCAAAAAAATCTGGTGTGCAAACAGCATCATATTTTTTTGCTATTTCTTGTGTATTATCAAGAAGATAAGGAAAAGTAAAATTATGCTCCTTCGCAAAAATTTTCATATTTTCATATGAATCTTCAGGATATGAAATTGAGTCATTTGAGTTAATAGCAACAAAACCAATACCCAACTCTCTAAGCTCATTAGCTTCTCTTGCTATCTTATCTACAATAGATTTAACATACGGACAATGGTTGCAAATAAAAGCAACAACTAAACCATTATCACCTTTTACCTTAGCTAAATCATAATAATTTCCATCAACTGAAAGTAAAATAAATTCTTCAGCATTCCAACCTTTATCTGCCTCTGGTGTAGTTAATGCTACCATCTAAAACTCCTAATTATCATTTTTATATTTTAAATTTATATATTTTTTTTCCACAAAAATCACTAAAAAAATTCCTTTATTTACCTATTCCTTTACTTTGCTTATTATGTTTTATTCTTTCTTGAGCTGTTTCTAAAGCGCCAGTATCTATAACTCCATCCTTCCCTACAATTTCTTTTGCAGTTTCTATTACCTTTAAATTCTCTTGAAGCTCTGGACTTGATCTCATTATTTTATCAAATTTAGCTATACTTTCTTGTACATCTTGTTGTAACTGACTTTTCTCTGTTTGCCTTTCTATTTGTCCTTCTGTTTGCTTTTCTGTGTGCCTTTCCTGCACCCTATCTTTTTCTACATGACTTTTCTCTGTTTGCTGTCCTTGACTTCGAGAAACTAATTTATTTAAATCCTGACTTACTTCGGTCATTAAATCTTTAACATTTACTTTTTCAAGCGCTTCATTATTAACAACTTCTCTTTCTTCATTTCGTGGCAAAATTATATCCGCAATCCATGATAATGCACCAGTTTTCTCATCTAAAGCCTTTCCCACCATATACAAACCTACAATCACACCAAGTGGTGGTGGAATAACTAAAGCAGCAATAACACCCATCACAGCTTTTTCACCAGGTTGAAAATCAGGCAACTTACTTGTAAGCATAGCAGGAATTCTTTTAAATTTGTCCCAGGAACTTTCTAGTAAATTTCTATTGTCTTTTTCATCTTCAAATTTCAAAGCTTCTAGCAAATTATCCTCAAATTTATTTTGGCTTAACTTTTGAGCCTTCTTTTGATAATAATCATGAAATTCCTCTTTTCCCCTCATATCTCGTGTATCCACTGAAGAAGAACTCCTCCTTCCAGTTTGAGCAACTAATTCTTCAGCTTGATCTTGAATACTATATTTTAAATCTTCATCGTTCACAATACTCATTACGTTATCTGGACCAAATTTTAAAACATCAGCATCTTTAATATTTAGTTTTTCTAAAACTTGATTTGCCCTTTTCATAATTGCTGATTTAGCTTTTGGGTCTTGCATGATTGCAAAAATTTGCTTATCACTAACAGCAGCTACTTTTAAGATTTTCTTTGCTAAATTCTCCTTTAAAATTTTCAATTTTTGTTCTTTTGTATTTAACCTACCAGTAGTCTTTGCACTTTGACTTGTAACATCAGCTTTAACTGTTGACGACTGTCTATTTTCAGATTCTCTCTGCCTTTGATCTTCTATTTTAGCTTTTTCATCATCAACTAATTTTCTAAAACTACCAATATTTTGACCATTTATATCTAAGGCTTTAAATACTTTATTAAGTTTACTAATTTCACTTTGCTCATTTATCAGATCTTCAAATTTCTTATTTATATTTAAATACCTTCTTAGACCTTGAGGAATTTGAACATTTTCAAATATATTACCAACTGTTAAATTATCAAAATTATCAGAAATTTCATAATTATTGGCATCAAAAACTTGTATATTATTTAATGCAATATGTTGAGCTAGCTTTATCCTTAATCCTTGTTGAAAATTAAATGCCTCCTCTGCTTTATCTAGCATTTCTTTATTTGAAGGAACTGGTATAGCATCGCCACCTAAAGCTATCCTATTTGAATTTTCTTCTTTGTAACTTTTTGCAGCTATATTAAAATTTTCAAAAATTCCATCTGCTCTAGCTAAATTAGCACTTATTTCAGGACTCTCCACAATTAATAAAGTGCGTTCCTCACTAAGTTTTTGTACATTTTTGTAATATTTTTGAAATTCTGGATCATTACCTTTTTCTTTCATTTTCTCAAATGCTTTAACAAAACCTTGAGCTTGAATTTCATCTTTATTTATATCAGGAATCTCTAATTCTTTTATATCTACTGTTATGTTATTTCCCTTTTCAATTTGATAAAAATATTCAAAAATTTTGCTATTTTCATTTTTTTCCAATAATTTATTAAATTCAAATTTGAAATCTTCATTTTGAATTTCTGCTTGCACTCCTGGATCAGTAAATTGCTTTTTCAAATTTGTTAACTTTCTTTCAAATTCATCAGATATAAAATCTAACTCGAGTTTATCACTATCTTGATTTAATTCTACTCTTCCTTGACTAACTGCTTCAGCTGCAATATCATTTATAATTTTATAATATCTTTTTTTAAAATCTTGAAAATCACCATCTGGCATCCCACTACCCCTTTGAAATATTTAATTATGATGTTACGATTTAATTATTGATTATTCAAGGGTTAATTCCATAATGATGATTTATATATAGACTCATAACTACCTAGTTCTTGATGAAGATTTGCCACTATTAACTCTTAAAGCAGCAACATGAGAAGCTGCTCTCACTTCATCCTTAGCAACTGAACTATTAACACCTTGCATTGTAGCAGCAATTGCACGAGCTTCTTCTACAACTCTATCTTGCGGAACAACAACTTCCATTTCTACTGATCTTTCTTCTCTATCTCTTCCATGTTCTTGCTCTCTAGTTTGATATTGACTCTTAACATCTTGAACTAATCCTTGGGTAGTAACTTGTTGTAGCTCTTGAGAATCAAATTTTTCAGGAGCTTTTTTATAAAATTTTTCATTTACACATTCTTGTAATTTACTACCATCATATAATTTTTGCTTGGCTGCAGAACCCATCATATATGCACATATAGCAACGCCTACAAAAGTACCTCCTGTAACTACAAGCGCTATAGCTCCTATTGCAACTTTATGCCATGGCTTAAGCACAGGCTTACCATCATTTGTTAAGAATTTATTAAGCGCATCAGCTGGCTTTCTATACATATTATAAGCTAAAGTTGAACCTTTCCCTCTATCATCTTTTGATTTTTCATATTCTAAAGCTTTTTCTGCATTTTTATCAAATTGAGCACCTGTCATTTTATCAGTTTTATTTTGATATTTTTCGTGAAGTTACTCTTTTCCTCTCATGTCTTGACCATCTAAAGACCTTGAATCAACTCTTCCAATTTGTGCGATTAGCTCTTTTGACTGCTTTTCTAATTCAGCTTGTAAAGCTTGATTATCTATTTCCTTTAAAGCCTCTTCAACTCCTATTATATTCAATTGTTCTAAATCTATTCCCAAATTTTCAAATGCCTGCTCTGACCTTTTAATTATAGCAGATTTTGCTTTTGGATTTTGCATAATACGAGCAATTTGACCTTCACTAATTCCTGCAACTTTTAAAATTTTAACTGCTAATTGCTCTTTAGCATTGGCAGATTGCAGTTTATTCATTCTACGCGATTCATTCCTACTTATAATCTCTCTTGTATATCTATCTTTTTCTTTTTGTACCTGATCTTTAAATTGTCCTATATTTTTATCATCTATACCCAAAGCACCTAAAAAATCTTTTACTTTTACTAATCCCTCTTGGTTTCTAACATCTTCAAATTGTCCTGGTAAAAAACCATTAAGCTCATCTTTTGCATTAAATTTAATATAATTTGGTAAATTTATCCCCTCAATTAAATCACCTTTATGATCAAAAATATTTACATTATTATTAACTAAATATTTTACCAATTCTTTTTTTAGAACTTGCTGCAAATTATAAGCTTCTTCAGCTTTATCAAATATAATTGACCTTGAATTACCTCCTAATAAATCTCTCTTTTCAACTTCAGTTAAATTACTAAATGCATATTCAACGTTTTGTAAAATTCCACTTGCTCTATTAAGCTCACCCATTATCTCAGGATTTTCCACTTCTAGGGATTTCACTCCATCACTCATTTTTTCTAAAATACCTACAAAATGTAAAAAAGCATCTTTATTATCTGCATTTTTTCTTAATTCTTCAAACGTAGCAACATATGCCATTGCCTTTAATTCATCTTTTACATTTTGTGGTATACTTAACTCATCTAATCTCGATTCTTTTGCTCCCTCATATGGTTCATTTTTATTAACATCAAAAATATCTTGAACAAAAAATTGAAATATTCCTTTCTCTTCTGCATCATTTATTAAGTTATTATTTAGCTCAAATATATAGTCATGAAGATCATAATCTACATCACTAAAATCTATATCATCTTCAAGTGACCTTTGTTTTAATGCTTGTAATTCAGCTATTTCTTCTTCATATATACTTTCATCTTCAATGTTAAAATCTAGAATAACTGGCTCATATTCATCAATAATATCAATATCATTATTTTGAGTAGCTTTCAGTGCAATTTTTGCAATTATTCTTAAATATTCTTGGTCAAATTCTTCATTAGTCATCCCTGGCATATTCACTCCCTTGTTAATACAATCCTAATTTTAGGTTAAGGAGTTTTTGGGAGCTTTGCAACTATAAATTGCTTATATAATGAAATTTAAACAATCATAAGCCACTATACGACCTCATAATGGCAATTAAATCAAATCATATAATTAATTGATTATCTTTTATAGATTTAATTTTTAATTTGTATATCTCACCTTTTTGCAAATTTTTTGTAGAATATACCTTAAAATAATCCTCTGTATATCCATAATTATTAGATTCAGCTAAAATTATCTGTTCTTTTCCAATTTTATCCTTTAAATATTGATGCATTAATTTCTGCTTTAAATTCCTTAATTTTTTAGCTCTATCTTTTATAACACTAGACTCTATTTGTGGCATTCTTGCAGCAGGAGTATTATCTCTAAGTGAATAAGGAAATACATGTAAATGTACAATCCTTAGCTGCTCTATTAAATCATAAGTATTTTTAAACATCTCATCTGTTTCTGTTGGAAAGCCAGCAATTACATCAGCACCCAATACGACTTGAGATCTATGCTTCCATATTTCATTACAAAAATTTATAACTTGTTGCCTTCTATGCCTTCTTTTCATTCTTTTTAATATCATATCATCTCCTGCCTGCAAACTAAGATGCAAATGAGGCATAAATCTTGATTCATTTATAATTATATCAAAAAGCTCATCATCAATTTCAGCTACATCAATTGAAGATAGCCTTAGCCTTTTAATATCTGGAACCATCTTAAATAAGCGATTAATCATATTTCCCAAACTTGGTTTGCCTGGTAAATCTAATCCATAATCCGTAATGTCAACACCTGTAAGAACTAATTCTTTATAGCCTTGATCAACTAAATTCTGTGCATATTTTACAATCTCTCCAACAGGAACACTTCTACTATTACCTCTTCCATATGGGATTATACAAAAAGTACATCTATGATTACATCCATTTTGAATCTGCAAAAAAGCTTTTGATTTATTCTGAATTCCATCAATCATCTGATGAGCAGTTTCTTTTACTGACATAATATCGTTCACTAATATAGCTTCTGAATTTTCTAGCAATTGTTTATAAGTACCCTGCTCTAACTTCTCATGATTTCCAAAAACTTTATCCACTTCAATCATATTTGCATACTTTTCTGCAGATACTTGAGCAGCACAACCAGTAACTAATATTTTTTTATTTGGATTATCACTTCTAGCCTTTCTTATAGCCTGCTTTAACTTCCTTTCAGCTTCTTTTGTAACAGCACAACTATTAAATATAATTGCATTATTAATGCCAGCATTCTTTGCATGCTTTTCTATAAGTTCGCTTTCGTAAATATTTAATCTACAACCAAATGTAACTACCTCAACTGACATATTATAGAATAATATTCATATATAATTTTACTAATATGAACTTATACTATCTTTTTAAATAAAAATCCAATAATGTAAACATCAATGCAATTAAAATTGATGTTTGTGCAATATTAGTCTTAATAAACCATTTGAATATATCTGCTTTAGTCTCTGATAATTTTTGCTCAACCCTGCTATAATAATGCTTGACTGAATCATTAAATAATCTTTTAGTGACATACCTTTTACCATTATAATTAACTAATTTTTTCAATTCATTTATAAAATTTTGATCAAAATTTTTATAAAACTTTTTATCTTTTTTTATATCCATAATTTTAAACCTATGATATGTTGAATTTTCCAGAATTAAGAAGAGAAAATTTATAAAAAATCAAATCTGATTTCACACTCTCAACTTCAAATTCATTTATAATAAAATTTCCTAAGATGCAATAATCAGAATTTATTTCTATTTTGCATTTTAATTCATCCCCTAATATTGCAGAATTATTTAATAGCTTATATTCTGGCGTATTATTATACATACCATTTAAACTAATATTTAAAATTTGTTTATCAGGAAATTCAGTTAAGTTTCTATCCTCATTAATAGAGCCATAGTATATATAGTTGTTTTTAATATTAAATTTCAATAATCTTAATCCTGATATCTTACTTGCATGAGGATTAAAAATAAAAAAATTTATATCTTTTCCTGTTTTCATAATATTCATTTTTTCTCCTATCTAATATATAAAAGGCATATTGATAAATTTGCTTTCCAAAAACCATTTATATTTTGCGAAACATTTGAATTATTTTTTTTAAAATAATACTGATCCAAATACTCAAAGTTAATTTCTTCATTTAAGTTAACCTCTTCTATTTTATTTAAAATTTTAAGACATTTTTCATTTGAAAAATCATTTGTTACAATCTGAATATTAGCATCTATACAACTTAAATTTTCAATTGATTCATATAACTGCTTTTTTTAAAAAATTCTATTTTTATAAATGGATAATTTGCATCATCTGGAATGCATGTGTATATGCCTTTTATAAGGCCCTCAAAAAAATTACTTTTAAAAAATAAAATTAATTTTTTTTCTAAGTCGCTTATTATATCCATTATTCTCCATATAATTTACCAAACAAAACCATATATTTTTTATTTTGCTTATCTTGTTTTATTTGGTTTACAAAATAATTATCTAAATTACATTGTAATTTTAGTGGCAAAGAAATGTTCTCAACATGTCTTATAGTAAATTTATAAAGTGCTTGCTTTTTTATATCACTCTTTTTGCTTTTAATATCTTCTTCTAAGAGCTCTTTCTTAGCCCAAATTTTAATATACTCTTTCCAATCTATAATGTACCCTCCATACTGGTCATAAATCTTATCATGTGTAAATAAATTCACTCTTTGATTCATTTCACTAAAATTTTTTATCATAATTTTATATTCCTATATTTTTTATATTTTTCAGCTAAAAAATTTGAACACACACTTCTCTTTTCATACATATCACTTATATGTTCAAAGATAGTAATTTTTAAATTTTCAGGTATTTCATTTGTGTATCCCACTTCAAAATTAATATTAATATTATTGAAATTAAATTTTTGCCTTAGAATAACTTTATCTATTAAAAGGCAATAATAATTTTCATTAATTATTGATTTAACCCCATTATCATAAAATCCATAAATATTAACAATTTTAATAACTGGCTTTTTTGGAAGTACAAAATAATATTTATTTTTGTCATTTTGCTTATAAATAACACTTATTTTTGTTTTAGAAATCATTATTCCACTCCATTCTTCACAATCTCGAGTAGCTGCTAAAATAAAATCACTTAATAAACTATCTTCAACTTCATTATCAATTTTAAGGTAATTTTTTACTTCCCTTAATTTTATTAAATTTTGCCTCGCGTCTTCAATTTTTTTCATTGAAACAATCATTTCTTCTCCTCCTAATTTTATTTATATTGAAAATAAGATTTATTGAGTTACTACAATCACTATGCACTCTCTAAATGAGCTAATTAAAATCATTATTGTAAAAACTTAAAACGAATACAACAATCTATAGAATTACGTCTCTTTTAAAAATTTTGCTAAAAGTTGCAATCTTAACTCTTGAATTAATGATAATAATATTCTAATTATAAGCTCTTCCTCAGTAGCATAATCAGAATAAGGAAATTCTGTAATAGCAAAACTATCAAAATCTGTTAATTTACCTGAAGCTAATATTTTATCACCTTTATACTCTGTAACTTTATAACTTAAAGTAACCTGAATTTTCTTTCTATTCGCAACACTATTATCTTGAATTAAATAATCATCCTTATCCACGTTATACTCAATCTTAAGCAAATACTTAGCTTCTTTTTTATTATTTTCTTTAAATAATCTATCTAACTCATTATTTAAAAAAAATGTTGCTCTTGGATTTTTTTGATCATTTGTTATCCTTTCACAATAAAAATCACTTAAAATATCATTTTTATAATCTCCATAATATAAAGGCTTAAATCCACACCCAGATAAAATTAATAAAACAATAAAAATCCTAATGAATTTCATACTTACAAATATTAATACGTATACTTAACTAAAATATGTATACTCATTGTAAGTATGAAACAAGTAATTTAGCTAGCTATTTCTAATAATTTTATAGCTTCAAAATTAACAATATCTCCACCGACTTTTTTAGTAGAATAAAATTTAATATATGGTTTATGAGTAAAAGGATCACGAAGAACCCTTACATCTCCACGATCAATAATCTGATAAGCATTTTTAAAATTGCCAAATGCTATTGATATTTTACCTGGATTAATACATGGCATATCAGTTGAAATATATATTTTAGAACCAAATAAAGTGCTAAAACCACCTTCTGACAAATTTGGTTGCCATAAATATTGACCGTTCTTATCTTTTAGCATCCTTACTTTTTGCAGTGAATCTCTACTCATTAAAAAATTTGTATTATTTGAATAAATTTCTTTAATACTAAAAAATAGCTTAATAATATCATCTGCATTTAACTTATTAGATTCCGTTTTAATTCTTTCAATTTTCCCCCATTCATTACCATCTTCATACGAAAGAATTCCTTTAGGCTGACCAATTCCATTTCCATTTATAAATGCACTATTTTCTTGTCTAATAAAGATGTTAGAGAGTTTTTTTGATAACCAATCTTCCACATCAATTCTAGGATCATCAACAAGTTTTTGGGTAACTTTTGGCTGTGCGTATAACTCGTGAGTTAAAATAATTTTCTTAGTAAAGACAGTTTCTTTAGAATTTTCTATACCACTTAGGCCTGTTTCAGACCATCCACTCGTAATATCTTCTCTATCTTCAATCAATTCCAATGAATCAGTAGAAATTTCCAAAACACTTGAAATTTTCCTCATAGGAGAATTTTCGACTAATAATGTATCAATAGCTTGATTCATTTTATTTGTCACAGAATATCCAAGCTTTTGATCAGCACTATTGTTTAAATTTTTTTGCTCTAAATTTGCAATATCTGATTCCAATCCCTTCTTAACATATTTACAAAAAGCATTCTTATATTCACAATTAGTCTCATTCAATTTATGTCGATTAGAAGCCGGCCTATTTAAAACACTTTCAATTTTATTTAAACTATCTTGATATCTATCAAGTGACTTATTAATTTTATCTAAGTGCGATAAAGTAACTGAATCCGCACTACCTTTTTTTTCAATCTCGTTAATCCTCCTATCATTAATAGATTTAAATTGCTCCCAAGTACTTCCAATTTTATTTGTTTTTGTAGCAATATCATTATTAGTTATATTATTCATATAATTACTCCTTATTTATGTTATAAAACTTAAAAAACCTTGAATATCACTTTGTTTGACTATATAAAAAATGTATTGTCATATTTTTTTATAATAGTAGCTTCCCTAAGAGCTACTACGGGTGATTAGCTCAGTTGGTTAGAGTACTACGTTGACATCGTAGGGGTCAGTGGTTCGAATCCACTATCACCCACCACTTTAACTGCCAATAGCTAGAACCTCAGCATACTTATTTGCAGGAAATGTAACAATACTAACTTCCCATAAATTCACATTTATAATACACCTAATTTCCCCAGCATAATAAAAATCAAGCACTTCATAACCAATGCTCAAATGATCAGTCACTTTATTCTCAATTAATATATAAGCCTCTTTACCCAAAGAAAGATCTAAAAAAATCCTACCTTCTACATAAAGCCCTTTTTTATCTTCATAAGCTTTATCAATAATACCTATAGGATTTTGATGATTATGTTGCCACAACAATTTAATTCCTTCTACCTGGTTTTCAATAAAAGCACCTGGTAAAATTAGATCTCCTGCATAATCAACAACATTAAATATACTGGCATATCCTGTAAAATATTTAACATTATCAATATTTTTTAAATTTAAGTTGTTATCTTTTAAACTATTTGCAATCATATTCTTTATTATTTATTTATAAAAATTTATGAAATATTGGTTAATAAAATCTGAGCCAAACTCATATTCTTGGACTAAAATGCAGCAAGATAAAGTCACTTGCTGGGACGGCGTTAGAAATTATCAAGCTAGAAATAACATGCGTAAAATGAAACTTGGTGATTTAGCATTTTTTTATCATTCCAATCAAGAAAAAGCTATTAAAGGCCTTGTGAAAGTTGTGAAAGAATATTATCCAGATCATACCGATCCATCAGGCAAATTTGATATGGTAGATTTTAAATACATCAGTTCTTTTAAAAATTCTGTCTCACTTGCTGAAATTAAACAAAATCCAAATTTGCAAGATATTGCACTTGTTAAACAATCAAGGCTTTCTGTTATGCCAATTACAGCAAAAGAATATAATATTATTACTGCCATTGCGAATTAACATGCTACCTACCCTGTCATTACGAACTAACATTATGCCTTATCTTGTCATTGCGAGCGAACGCAGTGAGTGCGGCAATGCACATTCCTCTCTTGTCATTGCGAGAGCATATCAATGCTTGTGGCAATCCACAAATACATCAGCAAAACATAAAGTGGAAACATTCCTGGATCACCACGCCACTTTCGTGGCTCGTGATGACTGTGATGGTGTTGCCATTGCGAGAGCATATCAATGCTCGTGGCAATCCAGAAAATTACATAGTGTATTATTTTTACCACACTTTAAAAATATTTCACTCAAAATATAGCTTTTTTATTTGCATTAAATCTAACAGTAGTATTTAACAGTAGTTAATTAAGAATTCGTTCTTAGGAAACAATTTAAAGGTAATAAATAATATGAAAAAAATTCTACTTACAACAGTTGCAGTTGCAGCATTTACTACAGGTGCATCAGCTATGGAAGCTGGCAAAATGTATATGAGAGGTGATTTAGGTTATCAATTTCATAAGTATAGTGATGTTAAGTTAAAAGGCTTTGCTGGTGACGTCGGTTTTGGTTATGCTCTTTCTGATAACGTTAGAACAGATGTAACATTAAATTTCTCTAAACCAACAAAAACCCAAAAAGAAAAAAAAACTCTTACTGAATTTAATGGTTTAAATACAGAATACGGTATAACAACTGCAAAAACTCCAGATTCTAGTTCTGAATTTAATGGTAAAGCAAAAATAAAAGCAAAGAATATGAGCTTAATGGCTAATGCTTATTATGATTTCCACAACTCTTCAGAGTTCACACCATATGTAATGGCTGGTGTTGGTGTTAGCAGGAGTTCAATTGAAATTTCCCCATCTATAAGCTATACTTCTGGTGGTAAAGATGTTACACAAAGTTATGCAACACAAAAATCTAAAAACTTAACAAGTTTTGCTTATCAAGTTGGTCTTGGTGTTGGTTACGAAATGTCTAAAGATATTCATTTAGATGTTGGTTATAAACTTTCTGGAATGACTGGAAGTTATAAAACAGCTGAACTTAAAAACTCTGCTGGTACAGTTATACAAAAAGCTGGTGATAAAATGGCAAATACATGTAAATCAATACACACTATTTCTGCAGGTGTTAGATTTGCATTCTAATTTAGTTAATTGCTAAATTAAAATAATAGCCTTGAGGTTAATTCTTCAAGGCTTTTTTTATGCCTATTCACCTACTTTGTCATTACAAATAAACATCTTTTGCCTACCCTGTCATTGCGAACAAATCTTTGATTTGTGTGGCAATCCACCTTCCTTATCTTGTTATTGCGAGCGAATCATAGATGAGCGCGGCAATCCATAAATACACCAATCAAACATAAATACATCAACATTCCTGTATCACCACACCACTTTCGTGGCTCGTGATGACTGCAAGATACTTTGTCATTGCGAATGAACATGCTACCTACCCTGTCATTGCGAGGATGCGATAGCATCCGTGGCAATCCAGAAAACAATCAACATATATTAAACAACACTATCACCACCTTTTATAGGAGATAAGCCAACTTGCTTTCTTTTTTCATTAATTGTCATAAAATTAACTTTTTCTAGCCTATCCCAGATGGCTTCTCTCTTATTTGCAAGTGCAGGAATATTATCTTTATCTAATTTTAGAATAACTTCTTGTTTATATAACTTAGCAAGCCATCTTCCAATATGATCAATCGTATTTTGTGCAAGCGGTAAAATAGTCTGTTCCCAAAGAGTAGTTCTGGCTTCAACTAAATTGCTATATGTATTATCTCCAGGAATACCAAGAAGTTGTGGTGGAACACCAAAAGCAAGAGCAATATCTCTAGCAGCACTATGTTTACCTTCAATAAAATCCATATCTTTTGGTGATAAACTAATCTCCTTCCAATCTAATCCACCTTCTAATATCATAGGCTTACCAGCATTAACTGCACCAGTAAAATCCCCTTCTATCATTTCCTTAAGCCGGCTAAATTGCTCATCAGTTAATTCAGAAGGCCTGCCATCTGCACTTTTTACAATAATAGCTCCACTTGGCCTTGCACCATTTTGAAGTAAAGCTTGATTCCAGGAAGCAGCATTATTATGCTGATCAATACTATATGCTGCAGCCTCAATTGCAGAAAGACCATACCAATCACAAAGTGGATTACTATTTTTAATATGAAGAATTCTTGATAAACCACTAATTTGATCTACAGCAAAAACTTGCTCATTTTTCCCAATCTTATATTGATATCCTAAAGGTAAGCAATTATCACCTGCAATAACATTTACCCTATCTGGCCTTAAACTATAAATTTCTTTAGGTAACTTATTTAAATCAGATGCTGAAAATAAATAAGCATTTCCACTTATTAATCTAGATAAATAAATATTTTCAAGTAACTCACTTTTATTTTGATGAGGGTTTGGTTTATATAAAAGATCTATAATTGGATGTCCTTCTAATGGACTTCCATTATAATCAAAAACCTTCAAACTAATCGATGCTGAAGAACTTGCAATCATATTAATTGCTCTATAGGCAATAACATTTTTTGAATAACCTTCAACAGCAAATTGTTCATAATTTCTTTCCATCCAAACTGGTTTTTCTATATTATAAAAATATGAATTAAAATTTGAAAAATTATTATTAAAATTAACTGCTAGATTCTTTTTGTTAAATTTATGATTATTAAAAACTGATTTAATTCTTTTGAAAAATTTCATTCCTAATATGATTACAATTATTTGACCTTATATTTTTCATACTACTTGCATTTAAAAATTCAGGAAGTAACATTTTATTAAAATTAATATTTAAAATTTAAAATGCATAAGGACTTTGTATATTTAAAAGATATTGCTCCAAAAATCATTACAGAAATGAGATATGCAACAGAAAATAATTTTACTGGCAAAATAGTACCTGGATATGAAAGAAATATTTGCATCATAACACTAAAAGCTGCAAAAATTTTAAAAGAACTAAATGATGAATTAAATCAATATGGAATGAATTTAAAAATCTTTGATGCATATAGACCCAAAAATGCAGCAAAAAGTTTTATAGATTGGGCATACTCTAAAGAAGATAATTTAGATTTAAAGAAAATATACTACCCAAATATCAATCGTTCAGATTCCATTGGAAATTATATAGCAGATACACTATCAACACACTCAAGAGGAAGTACAGTAGATCTTACAATAATAGATCTGAAAACTAACCAAGAACTAGAAATGGGAGGAATATTTGATCTTTTTGATGAAATATCTCACACAGCAACCCCAAATATCCCAGATATAGCTAAAAAAAATCGATTATTATTAAAATCCATAATGGAAAAATTTGGTTTTAAAAACTTATGGAAAGAGTGGTGGCACTACACTCTTATTGATGAACCATTTAAAAATCAATATTTCGATTTCATAGTAAAATAAAATTTTTACTTATCTTAACAAATTATGAACTTCTTGCATCAAAAATTTATAAATGCTTGTTTTATGAATAACTGCATCAAATATTTCTAATTTTTCTTGACTCTGATTTTGTGTAAAGAAAACATTATTATGTTGAGATAATAATATAACTGGGATATTTTCAAAACCTTCTTTTGCTTTCACTTTTTTAACAAAATCTAAACCATTCATACCTGGCATTTGATAATCAGTAATAATTAAATCCAAAAATTTCACACCATAATGCTTTATTAATTCAACAGCCTCAAATGCATCTGCAGCTGATATAACATTGTAATCTTGTTTTTTCAATAATGAAGTCGCTAAACTCCTAATATAATTATTATCGTCAACAATTAAAATATTAATTTGCTTATTAGATTTCACAAGATGTATATTTTTTATTTTTTTCAATTTATTTATCTTACTCATATTCCACTGACTAAATATTAAATACATTTTTTTAATTTTGACAAGAAATATATTATAATTTTTTAAATTTTCTCTAAAATTACATAAGATATTGCATATGGCCATTCATCAGACATTGATAAAAACGCATTAATATTTTGTGATTGAAATGGATGCTCATTAAAAAATGGAGCACCTTTTTTATCATTTAATACTTCAATGTCCTTAAAACTTATATTTCTTCCAATCCCAAATTTAGTAGCTTTAGCATACGCTTCTTTTGCAGAAAATCTTTTTGCAAAGTAAGATACATTATTTATTGATTTTCCATATAAAATTTCTTTCTTAGTAAAAATTCTATCAAAAAACTTATCATTATACTTAGTAATTAAAGTCTTAACTCTTCTAATATCAATAATATCACATCCAACACCAATAATCATTTGATTGTTATTTTGGTTGTTTTAATTTGTTATTAACTAATAAGCACAATTCCGAAAGAGATTTTTTATCAATTTGTGATGGAGCTCCCATTAATAAATCTTGAGCATTTTGATTTAATGGAAAAGCTATAATTTCTCTTATATTAGGCTCATTCGCAAGTAACATTATCATTCTATCAATTCCTGGCGCAATACCACCATGAGGAGGAGCTCCATATGTTAATGCTTTCACCATAGCTGGAAACGAATTATCAACTTGTTCTTTTGTATAACCAATATTCTCAAAAGCTTTATACATTATTACAAGGCTATGATTTCTAATTGCTCCACTAGATAACTCAATACCATTGCAAATTATATCGTATTGATAAGCCTTAATAGCTAGTTTTTCATCTAATGTTTTTGCATTGCTTAAAATTTCTATACCACCTTGAGGCATCGAAAAAGGATTATGGAAAAAATCTAGCTTTTTTTCATCATCATTCCACTCATAAAATGGGTAATCAACGATCCAGCAAAAATGAAATTCATTTTCATTGATTAATTTTAAATCTATCCCAAGTTTATTTCTAACTTTACCAGCATTCAAAGCTGCTATTTTTTCAATATCACAAGTAAAGAAAACAGAATCATTTGGCTCTAAATTACATATATCCTTTAACTGTTGGAATTTTTCATTATTTAAGAATTTAGCAATTGGCCCCTTACCATTGCCATTTTCATCAATAATTATATAAGCTAATCCTTTTGCTTTTAGCTCAGATTGAGCAAAAGCAATCATTTTATCATAAAATCCTCTACTTAAATCTCCAGTTTTATGAACTGGTATTGCTCTTATTACACATCCTTTTTCTATTGCATCATTAAAAATACCAAATCCAGATCCTCTAAAGATATCTGTAACATCATTAATAATTATAGGGTTTCTTAAATCAGGTTTATCTGAACCATATTTTAAAATAGATTCATCATAAGATATCCTTTGAAATGGAGCTTTTGAAATTTTATAATTAGAGAAATTTTTAAATGTATTGTATAATACCGGTTCTATCACTGCAAAAATATCATCTTGTGTCACAAATGACATTTCTATATCTAGTTGATAAAACTCACCAGGCGCTCTATCTGCTCTTGCATCTTCATCTCTAAAACATGGAGCAATTTGAAAATATTTATCAAACCCAGATATCATATATAACTGTTTAAATTGTTGTGGAGCCTGTGGTAATGCATAAAAATTACCAGGATGCAATCTACTTGGTACTAAAAAATCTCTTGCTCCCTCAGGGGAACTAGCAGTTAAAATTGGTGTCTGCAATTCATCAAACCCATGATCCCACATTTGGTTTCTCAAAAACTTAATTACTTTGCTTCTTAATTTAATGTTATCATGCATTTTCTCTTTTCTTAAATCAAGAAAACGATATTTTAATCTTAAATCTTCTGGAAATGGTTGAGTAGAGTTAACATTAATTGGTAAAGTATCAGCTTCTGATTCAATATTATAATTCTTAATAACTATTTCAATTTCTCCTGTGTCCATTTCAGAATTAATTGTATCTTCTGATCTTTTTACCACTTGCCCTTCTATAGTTATTACACTTTCATAGCTAAGCGATGTTAATTTATCAAAATCCTCTTTAGATAAACTATAAATCTTATCATCTTGATCTGAAGTAACCAACTGCACAATTCCAAAATGATCTCTTAAATCAATAAAATACACCCCTCCATGATCTCTTTTTCTATGTATCCATCCTGATACTTTTACAAATTTTCCAATATCGTTGGAGTTTAATTCTCCACATTTATGAGTTCTATATTTAGACACCTGTCTTATACTTTATAATTAAATTTTTTGCAGAATACACTATATATTTTTTTTTGACAATTAACATTTTGACACCTTGAATCTTTTAAGTTTGGAATTCTAAATCCCTATTTATTCACTTTTAATTAACGCTAGTGCATGATCGTTATAAATTTTTAAAATTTTTCCTATCTTTTTATTATCCTTAATAACTTCTTTATCGTTAATTTGATAATTATTTAAATTTATCATTTCTAATTTTTTTCTTCTTTTACCACGATGGTACATCCTAGCTGTAACTTCTTGACCAATATAACATCCCTTATTGAAACTAATTGCATTTAAATTATCCAATCCCAAATCTAATGGATAAAATTCTTCAGGAAAAAAATCAACTCCAAATTCTGGAATTAAATACTTGATCCTTATTTCATTATACTTTGCAATATCATTAAAGTTATTTTGTTTCATATCAAAATCATAACATCTCATCCCTAAATTTTTATTTCTAGGATCTATATAACTAAATTCATTAAAATCTTCAGTTGTAATAAAAACATGCGCTTTACAATCCATAATATTAACATCTGAATGCAATTTATAAAGCATCAACTTTATTTTTATATCATTTATATAATTTTGATGATAATCTAAATAATATTTTTCAGAAATTTTAAAAATAAAAAAATCAAATAGCATTTTCCCCTTTGGAGTTAATAATAAAGAATATTGAATATTTTCCTTATCTAACATATTGATATCGTTTGATAAGATATTTTGAAGAAAAATCTCAGAGTCTTTTCCAGTAATATTTATTAATCTTCTATAATTTAAATAATATTTATACATATTTCTAAAATTTCTAAAGGATTAAGTAATTTTATAATAAAACATTGAACTGTATAATAATACTTGAAAATATTATACTCTATATATTAATATAGCATGTTTACATTTAATAATCATATATAAGTATTTGTGACAAAAAAATTTTTTACTAAACCAATAGTTCTTATTGGTATGATGGGGAGCGGCAAAAGTACAGTTGGAAGAAAATTAGCAAGAAAATTAAATTTAAAATTTTATGATAGTGATAGAGTACTTGAAGAAAGAGAAGGATTAAGTATAGTTGATATTCATGATTTTATGGGTGAAAAGTACTTTTTACAAAAAGAAGAAGAAGTTATAAAAGAAATTATTGGATATGGCGTAATAGTATTATCAATAGGTGGCAGTAGCTTTATTAATGAGAATATAAGAAATTTTATTAAAAAATATACTATTTCTATATGGTTAGATTCAAAATTAGAAACAATATTTGAAAGAGTTTCTAGACGCAATACCAGACCGGAATTAATTACTACAAATAACAAAAAAGAGTTACTAGAGAAACTTCTTAAAGAACGTAAACCTATTTTTAATCAAGCAGATATAAGGATTGAAAGTGATTTAGAAGCTCATCACTTAGTTAATAATTTAATTGAAAAATTAGAAAAGTTTCAAGTATAAATATCTAAAATAAGGAAATATATGCTCAAGATATTTACCATTATTATTCTTATAATATTATTTTCTCTAGTTTTAATTTTTCATTTAGCAAATAAAAATTCATATAAAAATTACTACTATGGCAAAATTACAGATCATTTTGATGGAGCAAAATTTCATAATCTTAAAAGTAATACATTAAAAACAAACGACAAAGTTTTGTTAAATTATTTTAAAAATAAATTACTTGGAAAAGGTGCAATTTGGCCTAAAAACATAAATGTAAATTATACCAATCCAATAAACATAATAAATAAAAATAACTTTGATATAATATTTTTTATTAATCATGCTACAAATCTTATTAATATTGCTAATTATAACATTTTAACTGACCCAATATGGTCTAATTATGCAAGTCCTTTACAATTTTTAGGGCCAAAAAGAAGAGCAAAACCAGGTGTTAAATTTGATGATTTACCTAAAATTGATATAATCTTAATTAGTCATAGTCATTATGATCATTTAGACTCTCAGACTATAAAAAGACTAGTTAAAATTCATAATCCTATATTTATTGTAGGACTTGGCGTTGGAGGCATTTTATCACAAATAGGAGTGCCTAAAAATAAAATTATTGAGTTAGATTGGTGGGATAATTTTAAATTTCCAAATTCTCTACTAAATAATAACAAATTTTTAGAAATTACATATGTTCCAGCACAACATTTTTCTTCTAGGTTTTTAGACGATAAAAATTCTACATTATGGGGAGGATTTGTAATAAAATCTTCAAATAAGAAAATTTATTTTGCCGGTGATACTGGTTTTGATTCAAATCAATTTCATGAAATAAGAAAAAAATTTGAAGTTATTGATGTATCTCTTTTACCAATTGGTGCCTACAAACCAGATAGTTTTAGATATGTTCATATGAATCCAGAAGAAGCAGTAAAAGCTAGTATGATACTTGAAAGTAAAATTAATATACCTATTCACTTTGGAACATTTATATTATCCTTTGAAAATTATGATGACCCAGTTCTTGACTTAACCAAATCATTAAATAAATATAATCTAGACCTCAATCACTTTAGCATTCTAAAAAATGGAGAATACAAAATTTTGAATTAAAGACACAATTTTTTGCTCTATAGCTAAATAACTTTAATTTAAGTACGTTAAGAAAGAAGTAAAATCTGGTAAATTTACATTGTAATAAGTAAAAATATAATTAAATTATATTAATTTAACCCGAGCTGCATATAAGAAGTAAGAGATTTATAGCAAATTTTGTCATCATAAAGCGCATTATTAATGGATTGCCACGGATGCTATCGCATCCTCGCAATTACTGTTGCTATATATGTCATCACGAAGTACTTTTTTCAATTTAGTCATTGCGAGGGCACAAAGTGCTCGTGGCAATCCAGGAAAATTATCAACAAATGTAATTAAGGTAACAATTCTGGATCACCACAGTCGAGACTTTGTCTCTCCCTCGTGATGACTGTAATGTGGCATACATTGCTCCTTCGTGATGACAAGACCTGGTATAATTTTCTAATTTCTTATATGCAGCTCAGGTTATATTAGTTTAACTTTTTCAATCTTTGAAAATTTTTTTATAATTATTGTTTCATAAACTAGTATTACTGTTGCCATAATAATTATAGCCGATCCAATTATTGTTGTTAAATCTGGTATTTCATCAAAGATAATATAGCCTAATACTGCAGAAAAAATGAGCTCAATATATCTATATGGAGCTACTGATGAAACTTCAATTAGTTTAAAAGACTTTAGCAAGCAATATAGAATCAAATTACTAGTTATTCCTAGTAGAAATAAA
Organism: Rickettsiales endosymbiont of Trichoplax sp. H2; assembly: GCF_009690945.1. NCBI lineage: Bacteria > Pseudomonadati > Pseudomonadota > Alphaproteobacteria > Rickettsiales > Rickettsiales endosymbiont of Trichoplax sp. H2. The sequence goes on along the minus strand of NZ_NPHZ01000001.1, from coordinate 264,906 downwards.
TAAAACAGATCATTAAACGTAGGAGTAATCCAATTATAAAACACATGGATTATACTCAATATAAGCACAAAAAGACTAGAATAAAACAGCATGCTTATCATTGACTCTTGAACCGCAAAACGTTTGTTTATTATATCTAATAAAGCAAATAAAATTGCACTTATTAGAAACACCAATGATGTAAGATTAAAATCTGTGCTATTTGGATTAATTACAATAATAGTACCAATAAAACCTAGCATTGTTGCAATTAATTTTATGCGATTAAAAGATTCTTTTAAAAATATTCTTGCAAGAATTAAAATAAAAATTGGCATAATAAAATTTATAGATGTGGCAACAGTGAGTTTTACAACTTTCAACCCTACACACCATAATATAATTCCCACAAATAATAAAAATCCTCTAATAAAATGTATTCTCATAATTGTAGAAGAGCTATATTTCTTCCTAAGAATAAATGGCAATAATACTATTACACTAAATAAATATCTAAAAAATATTATCTCATAAGAGCTGATATTATTCCCTACATATTTCATTATAACATCATTGATATTATCTAATAGTAAACTTAATATAAACCAGAAGATACCATATATATTTACTTTTAAAGTTTTGTGCATAAATTTTATTTTTGATTATTTATTTTTTTAATTTTCACTACCCAATCTAAACCATGAGCAATTTTATTTTGTTTTTTAAATTGGCTTGATTAGTAGCAACTCCCAAACAAGATATACTATTGATATACAAAAGCTCTTCTTCAAGCTTTGCATCAGCAAATGTATTGAAAAATCTAACAATCTTTTCAAAATACTTATCTTGATTGAAAAAAATTATTAATAAATATTCATTATTTACTTTAAAATTATATTGCTTAATAATATCTAAATTAATATTCGTCCAAATATTACCATATATATCATAACTAATAATATTGCCAACTAATGAATCTTCTTTTATTTCTGCTTTTTTTAATGAAATTTTAACTATTTCAGTAGATAATTTATCTCCAATCTCAGCAAATTTAATTTTTTCAGATGCAAATCTTGTAGCAACATAAACATATAAATCTCTTCCATGAGAAGTCATGGTTATAACATCAGGCAACATATTTTTTCTTCATCTATCTGCCTAACCTCTTCTATACTTAAGAATGCATCTATAAAAGATAATGTACCATTATCTGGAGAAATAAAATAATGCCCTGTTTTAGATTTTAATATAATTGATTTACGGCTTGTGCCAACACCTGGATCTACAACACTAACAAATATAGTACCCTTGGGCCAATACATTGCAACCTGATATAAACGATAAGCCGCTTCTAAAATATTAAACGGTGCAATTTCATGAGTTAAATCTGATATTTTTAGGTTATTATCAACTGAATAAATAACCCCTTTCAATTCACTGACTGTTCCGTCAAAATTGCCAAAATCCGTAAGAAGTACAATTATATTACTTGATAAAGTATTAATTTCACCCATTATCTATCTTCCATATATAGCACTGGGCACTAGGTCATATATAAATTATTATGTCAATAACTCTTTAAAATAGTGTTATATTTTCTTATCAGATTTCTGTCTTTCTAAGTTATTTCTCTGAGTTTTGTTAAATTATTTTTTATTAATCTCTCTCCCTCTTTAAAACCTATATTAAATAAATTTAATTTATCTTTCTTACTTAAATTATCAAGCCAATCATATTTTGAAGTATCAATATTAATAGATAAATCAGCAAGATTTTCTTGTTCTAAAGATAGTTGATAATAAGTCACCCAACTACTTCTATATAATATTGATATATTATTTAAAATGCCATTACTAGGTGGTGGAGAAACAGCATTTACTGCAATAATTAATTTTGGCTTAAACCGCATAGCTTCCCTAACTGGAACTGGAGAAATAACTCCACCATCAACAAATAATTTATCACCTATTTTTATAGGCTTATATAATCCAGGTATAGCACAACTTGCAAATATACTATCCTTTATTGGACCAGAATTAAAAATTGTTGATTTATTAAAACTTATATCTGTTGCAATAGATACTAGAGGAATTTTTAATTCTTCATAATTTTTTGACTTAACATTCAGTTTTAAAAACTTTTCAAATTTGCCATATCCAGCCGGAGTGTTAAATAAAGTAGCACCAAAAAAATTTGCAGTTGGACTACCTTGTAAAAAATCTTTTCTATTTGCATTTATTAAAATTTCTTTTACTTTATCAGAATTTTTACTATCTGCATAAAGCAAACCTACCAGCGAACCAGCACTGGAACCAACTATTAAATCTATTGGTATATTATATTTTTCAAAAGCTGCAATAACTCCAGCATGTACTATTCCTTTACTGCCTGCTCCACTTAAGACTAAAGCTATATTAATTTGTTTATCTAAATATGGCTTTTGAGAAGGATATTCAGTTATTTTATGATTAGAATATTTACATGAACTAATTAATATTAATAAAAAAAGGTAAATTACTATCTTATTTAATCTTAATATTATTTTCACTTTAAATTAAATACAAAAATTTATATCAATTAATATATTGGAAATTTCATACATAAATCCAGAACTTTTTTAAGATAAATCTGTTCATTATGCAAATTAACTTCTCCATTATTATCTAATTCATCCAATACATCTGCTATCAAATTAGCTATCACTTTAAATTCTTCTTCTTTAAATCCTCTACTAGTTGCAGCTGGCGTCCCCAACCTAATTCCAGAAGTAATAAATGGTTTAGCATCATCAAAGGGAATACCATTTTTATTACAAGTTAAACCTACTTTTTCCAATGATTCTTCTGCAAGTTTGCCAGTAATATTTTGTTTTCTTAAATCTACTAAAATCAAATGGGTATCAGTACCACCTGTAATGACATTATACCCTCTATTCATTAATTCTTCTGCTAGCACTTTTGCATTTATAAGAACTTGCTTTATATAATCATTAAATGATGGTTGTAATGCTTCACCAAAAGCTACAGCCTTAGCTGCAATAACATGCATAAGTGGCCCACCCTGAATTCCAGGAAATATTCCTGAATTTATTTTTTTAGCAATATCTTCATAGTCTGTTAGAATAATACCACCTCTTGGACCTCTTAATGTCTTATGAGTTGTAGATGTTACAATATGAGCATACTTAACAGGATTTTGATGACATTCAGCAGCAACAATACCTGAAATATGTGCCATATCAGCAAGCAAATAAGCCCCTACTTTGTCAGCTATTTGTCTGAATTTAGCAAAATCAATTTTTCTTGGATATGCAGAGCCTCCAGCAATAATTAATTTAGGCTTAGCTTCATCTACAATAGCTGTAATTTCGTCATAATCTAATTCATAACTAACTTTATCAACAAAATAATGCTCAATTTCAAACCATTTGCCAGATAAATTTACTTTAGATCCATGTGTAAGATGTCCCCCACAATCAAGCGATAAACTTACAATTTTATCATAAGGTTTAAGCAATGCAGAAAACACTGCCTGATTTGCTTGAGAACCTGAATGAGGTTGAACATTTGCAAAATTTGCTGAATACAGTTTTTTCACTCTTTCAATAGCTAATTTTTCTATTTCATCCACATATTCACAACCACCATAATACCTTTTTCCAGGATATCCTTCAGCATATTTGTTAGTTAAAATTGAACCTTGAGCTTCAAGAACAGCTTTGCTAACTATATTTTCAGAAGCAATTAGCTCTATTGAATTTTGTTGTCTGTTTAACTCTGCACCAATAAATTTTTTTATGATGTCATCTGTTTGTGATAAATTTTTGTTAAAGAAAGCTATCTCCATAATTAAGAAATTTTAAGAAGTGGTACCCGCAGCCGGACTTGAACCGGCAAGGGATGAACTCCCCACGGATTTTAAGTCCGTTATGTCTACCAATTCCATCATGCGGGCACACAATATTTAGCATTATGTATAAACATTAAATTATTTCAACAACTTTTTATAATTTTAAGATTAATGATACAAAAAAATTGCATTGTCATTGCGAGAGCATGCCAATGCTCGTGGCAATCCATTTTTATTTTCAAATCAATTAATAATACTTCCTCTTTATTAATCTCATCTAAAATGCTAATTTAACTTATTAAAATTTAGTAAATTTATAAATGATTGGAAAATTATTCGGTGAAGTTTGTGATATAGCTTCAGATCATATTATTGTAAATGTAAATGGAGTTGGATATATAGTTTTTTGCTCAGGAAGAACTATCTCTAAATATAATATTGGTGATAAAATTGAACTAATAACACAAACAATAGTTAAGGAAAACGATATTAGCATTTTTGGTTTTGTAAATAGCATTGATAAAGAATTCTTTAACCATTTACTTACAATACAAGGGGTTGGGGCAAAACTTGCACAGACAATAATAGGAAGCCTTGATGTTAACGAGATCATTCAATCCGTACAAATCAATGATAATACAAAATTTACGCAAATATCTGGTGTTGGACCTAAGCTAGCAGCAAGGCTTGTTAACGAACTAAAAAATAAGAAATTTATTAGTAAATTACAAAATATTAAAATGAAGCAAGAGATTAATACTTCCGATAATAGCCAATCTCAAATTATCTTAGATGCAACTTCAGCACTTTCAAATTTAGGATATGCTGAAACCCAAATTAATTCAGCTATTAACCAAATCATCTCTGATAAAGCAGATTTGGAAAATCTTAAATTAGACATTTTAATTAAAGATTGTATTAAAGTCTTATCTAGCTAAACTCCTGGATTATATAAAATTTAGTCATTGTGAGAGCATTTCACCTACCCTTTGTCATTGCGAGCGAATGGAGGCGGCAGCCGTAGTGTGGCAATCCAGAAATACATCAATACACATAAATAAGGCAGCATCCCTGGATCACCACGCCACTAACGTGGCTCGTGATGACAATTGAGAAGATAGTGCCTCATGATGACTGCATTAAAAACGTCATTGCGAACAAATCTTTGATTTGTGTGGCAATCCATAAAAGTTATCAACCAACCAAATCTACTTGGCTGTTTACTAATTTGTAATAAGCAGATTTCTTAGCCATCAATTCTTGATGACTACCCTGCTCTATAAGTTTACCTTTATCAAGCATTAAAATTCTATCTGCATTTACTACAGTAGATAATCTATGCGCAACTGTTATGGATATTTTACCTTTTGAAATGCGATTTATTGCATCTTGAACAATCTTTTCATTTTTATAATCTAAAGCAGAAGTTGCTTCATCTAATAATAAAATCTCAGGATTTTTTAATACTGCTCTTGCCAGTGCAACTCTTTGTTTTTGACCTCCTGAGAGCCTTATTCCCTTTTCTCCAATAAAAGTATTATATTTCTTTGGCAATTGATTAACAAATTCATCTACAGCTGTGATTTTAGCAGCTTCTATAACTTGTTCCTTCATTGCTTTAGGATTACCAAATAATATATTTTCATAAATAGTTGATGAAAATATAATTGGATCTTGAGAAATATATGATATTTTACCTCTCAAGCTAGCTAATTTTAGATTTTTAAGTATGTTATTATTAATAAAAATATCACCTGAATTAATATCATAAAATCTCATTAACAACTCAAGTATAGTAGATTTTCCTGCTCCAGATTTTCCAACTATGGCAATTTTTTCATTATTTAAAATTTCAAAACTTAGATCATCAATCGTCTTTATATTATCTTTTGACGGGTAAGAAAAATAAACATTTTTAAAAAAAATACTTTTTATTTTATCCTGATTTATATCAGTTGCATTCAATTCATCATTAATATCAGACTTAACACTTAAAAAATCAGCAGCTCTTTCACAAGCTGCTGCAGATTTAATAATTTCACCAAATGTCTCAGATAAACCACCTATAGAACCAGCACAAATCACTGCAAGAAATATAAAAGATGATAGTTCACCAACACTCATATTTCCATTTACCACATCATATCCTCCATACCATAAAATGAGTCCAATTCCACAAAATACTAAAAAAATTACTATGAATATTAATCCAGCTTTTGACTTAGCTAATTTCATAGCAGTTATAAAATTTGCTTTTAATGAAGAATTATATCTATCTTTTTCCGATTCTTCTGATAAATAAGCCTGAATTGTTTTTATTGCATTTATTGATTCTTCTGATATCGAGCTCAGTATTCCTTGTTGTTTTTGGGTTTCTTTAGATAATTTCTTAATCTTTTTTCCAAATAAAATTATTGGGATTAGAATTGTCGGGATTAGAATTGTAATATATAAAGTAAGCTTTGGACTCATTGAAATTAACATTATAACACCACCAACTAACATAATAAAATTCCTGAGTGCAACTGATAAATTACTTCCTATTAAATTTTGAATTATTTGTGTGTCACTTTGAATTTGAGATATTATATTTCCAGTTTTTTCAGTTTCAAAAAAACTTGGAGATAAAGTAAGCAGATGACTAAATAAATCTTTTTTAATATCAAGAATCAAATTTTCACCAATAGAAGTTGTAAAATAATACCTCAGTGCAGTCCCTATAGCTAAAATCATTATCAATAAATTCTGATATATAAAAAACTTTAAAAAATTTGGATTTAAAGAATTTGAAAAAAAATTATCAATGATATAACTTAGGTATTTACTAAAAATCAAGACAGAAAAAGATGTAATAATCAGTGCTAAAAACATTATTATCAATTTAATTTTTTGTTTTTTTAAATATGGCTTTAAAAAATTTAGACTTGAAATTGATTGCATGTTAACTTAATTAAGTTTTATGTTTGTAAACATATATTATTAATTAATTTATTAAAGTAAATACTCACAGTTAGCATTATTATCATGATTCAATTTAAAAATACCTTTAAAATATTTTTTTGCTTATTACTTATTCCATGTAATTTACTATTTGCATCTCAACCAAATAATTGCTCATTTGCAGATGTTGTTGTAAAACTTAGCCCTGCAGTCGTGAATATATCAACAACTCAATTAATTGAAAACAATGGAAAAAATTTTCCCTTTTCAGAAATTCCAGAAGAATTTTTTAAATTCTTTGATATGCCAGATGAGTTTAAAAAATCTCCTTTTTCTGATAAACCATCAAAAATTATATCATTAGGATCAGGTTTTTTAATTGATGAAAAAGGACATATTGTCACAAATAACCATGTCATAGATAATGCTCAAGAAATTAATATAACTGTAGGAGATAATGAAAAGAAAATTTATAAAGCTAAGGTCATTGGTAAAGATAAAAAAACAGATTTAGCTTTATTAAAAATTGATGCAAAAGAACCAATACCATTTGTAAAATTTGGTAATTCAGATAACGCTAGAGTTGGAGAACCAGTCATTGCGATTGGAAATGCATTTGGATTTGGAGGAACAGTTACATCTGGCATTATTTCTGCTAAAGGCAGGCATCTTGGCGGTCAATTTTATGAAGAATTTATTCAAACTGATGCTTCTATTAATAAGGGTAACTCTGGTGGACCAATGTTTAGTATGAACGGTGAAGTCATTGGAGTAAATAGTGCAATTGTTTCACCTAGTGGTGGAAATGTAGGAATTGGCTTTGCTATTCCTTCAAATACAGCTAAATCAATAATTTCAAAATTATTAAAAGATGGTAAAATTGATCGTCCATGGTTAGGCATAACATTTCAACCAGTGACAGAAAATATTGCTAAAGGTTTTAACCTAAGCAATTCTGATGGTGCAATTGTATCTAATATAATAAAAGATAGCCCAGCAGAAAAAGCAGGCATTAATATTGGTGATATAATAGTAAAATTCAATAATATAATTTTAAATAATATTAATAGCTTCCCAAAATTAGTTGCTGACTCACCTCTTAATACAAAGATACCTATTCAAATAATTAGAAAAGGTAAAATAATAAACTTAAACGTACAATTAGAAATTCCTAAAAGCGACCCTTTCAATCAAAATATAGAAGATAAAGCTGTAAAAACTACTTATCATGGAATAGAAGTAGTTAATTTAACTAAAAATATTAGGAATAATTATGGAATAAGTGATGAAATCAATGGTGTATTAGTTACTAAAATTGATAAAAGTTCAGATGCTTATAAAAAAGGATTACAAACAGGAGATATAATTATTAACATTAACCAGGATGCCGTTAAATCTGCAAAACAATTCATTACTTTATTAACCAATATTAAATTAAAATCTAAAAAAGATGATGCTACAGCTGTACTGTTAGTTTCAAGAAAAAACAACAATTTTTATATTACAATCGATTTATATTAAAAATATAAAAACCGCAATATTAGTCAAGTTAATATGAGAATACAGGAGTAGAAATTAAAATGCTCTATTAGGTTGCTTTTAGTGAATAAAAGCGTATAATTTCTCTGTATTTAATATTTTTTATATTTATATTTTTAATGACTCAAGATAAACTCGAAACTCAAAAAAAAACCAAAGCAACATTAGGTTTAAGTACAAAAAAGCTTGGAGTTAAGATTCCAAATAAAAATTTATCTAATAATAATCTATCTAAAAAAAATAAAGGTACTGTTATTGTAGTTACTAAAACTAAGTCTTTAAAAATTACTGATAGCAAAAATAATAACGAACTAACTGATAAAGAAAGACAAGATAGATTAAAAGCAATTTTAAATTCAGATAGTCTAAAATCTATAAGTACTAATTTAGATACTAAAGAAAACAATCAAAATAATGAACAATCTTTAAATAAAAAACAAGTTAGCGAAATAAAAGAGCCTAATCCTAAAGATCAAAACGAAATAAAAAATTTAGATCATATTGGAAAAATTGAAAAAGAAAAAGTAAACAACACATCTTTTGAGCAATCTGATTCTGCAGGAGGTAAGCATAAAACTAATCTAAAAGCTCAAAATGATATTAAAAATAAATATTCAGATATAGATAGCAAAAATGAAATTGTAGAAGATAAAAAAGCTAACAAGAAAAAATCTAATATTATTTCAAAGAAAGAATCAAAAAAACTTTCCTTAACGGAAATATATAATTTAGAAAAAGAGGAAGAAGTATTTGAAACAAAAATCAAAACAATTAAAGTTCATTCTAAAAGCAAAAATAAAGAACATAAACAGTCAAAACAAGAAAAAATATATAGGGAAGTTAAGATTAGTGAACAAATTTCTGTTCAAGAATTAGCTAATAAAATAGCTGAAAAATCTGCTACTGTAATTAAAACTTTAATGAATCTTGGAATTATTGCAACAATTAACCAAACTATAGATGGAGATACAGCAGAATTAGTAGTACAAGAATTAGGGCATATACCTATAAGAGTAGATGAAGAGAATATAAAAAAATCATTGTTTAATGAAGTAGAAGATAACCCAGATTCTCTAAAACATAGAGCACCTATTGTAACAATAATGGGCCATGTTGATCATGGCAAAACTTCATTACTTGATGCTCTTCGCTCAACAGATATCGCATCTTCAGAACATGGCGGAATTACACAACATATTGGAGCATATAATGTTTCTTTAAATAATAATAATTCCATCACTTTTCTTGATACCCCTGGGCATGCAGCTTTTACTGCTATGAGAATGAGAGGTGCTAAAATAACTGATATTGTTATAATTGTTGTAGCTGCAGATGATGGAATAAAAGAACAAACAATTGAAGCAATAAATCATGCTAAAGCAGCTAATGTACCTATTATTGTAGCAATAAATAAAATAGATAAACCTGAAGCAAACATTGATAAAGTAAAAAATTTATTATTCACTTATGAATTAGTACCAGAAGATATGGGAGGTGACGTTATGGTTATTCCTGTATCAGCAAAAAATAAAATAGGATTAGATTCTCTTGAAGAAGCAATTCTTATTCAAGCTGAAGTTTTAGACTTAAAAGCAAACCCTGATCGATATGCAGATGGAGTTATAATAGAGTCAAAATTAGATAAATATAAAGGAGTTTTAGCTACACTTTTAGTTCAAAAAGGTACATTAAAAATTGGTGATATGGTAATAATTAACAATGATTATTTTAAAATAAGATCACTAATCAATGATAAAGGGCAAAAAGTTAAAAACGCACTTCCTTCCATGCCTGTTGAAGTTTTAGGTCTTAATAAAACACCTGAAGCAGGAGAAAAATTTTTAGTTGTAGAAAATGAAAAAATCGCAAAAAAAATAGTTGAATATAATAATAAAGATGGTGAAATTTTACAATCTAATGAAAATAAAAAAACATTCAATGATCTACTAAAAAACCAAATTGGAAATTTAAAAACATTAAATTTAATATTAAAAGCTGATGTTCATGGCTCTTTAGAAGCAATTAAAACAAGTTTGCAAAAAATTTCTAATGAAGACGTAGAAGTAAAAATATCTCATTCTATTGTTGGTAGCATATCAGAATCTGATATATCTTTAGCAAAGGTTACAGGTTCCACTATTTTAGGGTTTAATGTAAGAGCAGATAGCAAAACTGTTAAATTAGCTAAAACATTAGGTGTTAATGTAAAATATTATTCTATAATTTATGATTTAATAGATGATGTTAAATCAATGGCTAGTGGCTTGATATCACCTGTTAAAAAAGAAAATATAACTGGTTATGCTGAAATAAGACAGGTTATAAATATAAGTAAAGTGGGTAAAATTGCAGGTTGTATGGTTACAGAAGGAATTATAAAGAAAAAATCTCACGCACGATTATTAAGAGATAATATCGTTATATATGATGGAAAATTAGGGGCCTTAAAAAGATTTAAAGATGATGTAAAAGAAGTTAAAACTGGCTTTGAATGTGGAATATCATTTGAAAAATTTTCTGATTTTAAGGAGAATGATAAATTTGAAGCATATGAAATGATTGAAGAACAAAATAAATAATTACCCTTATTTTCAAGCACTTCCAGATAGCTCAATATTAATAGATATTGTAAGTTAAAAATATCTATTAATATAAATATGTTTGATGAAGTAAGGTTCCCTGAAGATATATCTTATGGATCAATTGGGGGTCCAGAATATTTAACAAAAATAATCCCCTTAAATTCTGGTAACGAATATAGAAATATTACTTACTCACTTTCAAAATTAAGGTACAATATATCATATGGAGTTAAAACCAATGAGCAAATATCAAAATTATTAACCTTTTTTAGAGCAAGGAGAGGAAAAGCAATTGGCTTTAGATTTAAAGATTGGTCAGATTATAGTGCTCGAAATGAACTTATTGGAATTGGAAATGATGTAGTAACACAGTTTCAATTAATAAAAATTTATAAAAGTGGAAATTCAGAATATATAAGAAAAATCACAAAGCCAGTATCAAATAGTATAGTGATATATTGTGATAAAGAAAAATCAATTAGTGATACTTACCAAATTGACTATACTACTGGAACCATAAATTTTAATTCGCCCGTTAAAAAAAATACTAAAATTTCTGCAAATTTTAAATTTGATGTTCCTGTTAGATTTGACGTAGATTTTTTACTAATCTCTATAGATAGTAAAAATTTATATTCTTGCAATAATATTAAACTAGTTGAAATAAACCTGTGATAAAAATCCATAATGATTTAAACAATAAGCAATCTGATAATATTATAACATATGCAATTTGTTGGTATATAAAATTAAACTGTGGATCTGAATTAAAGTTCACCAATCATAATAATAACATTAAAATTAATGATGAAATTTATATATCCAAAAACATTTTAAATTATAAAAAAATAGATATAAATTATAATTTTGTACAAAAAAATAATGAAATAAGTGGAATTATTGATAATATATACTTTAAAAAAGAAGATATAATAAAAGGAAAATTTAAAAATAGTTATATTAAAGTTTTTTTAATAGATATAAATAAAGTTAAATATAAAGAGTTAATTATAAATCAAGGTTATATAGAGAATATTCAAATTTTTGATAACATATTCAAAGCAAAAATATCTCCTTTTATCAATCAGTTTAATAAAAAAATAACTCAACCCTTTTCTCAAAATTGCAGAGCTAAATTTTGCGATAAAAAATGTAAGTTAACTGCACAAGATTATACTTTTTATGGGAAAATTGAGAGAATAATATCAAAAAATTCGTTTTTTGATATTAAAAGAACTGAAAAAGATTTTTATTTTAATTATGGAATAGTAACTTTTTTCACTGGTATAAATAAAGACTTATCTTTTGAAGTTAAAAATTTTAAGAATAATATAACAGAATTAATTCTGCCCTCAGGATTTAAACTTTATAAAAATGATAGATATTCTATCATCACAGGTTGTGATAAAAATTTTATAACTTGCACTAATAAATTTAAAAATTCCCTAAATTTTAGAGGCGAGCCTTATATTTACAATGCTTTAAAGACTAATCTGAAATAAATCTCTCATATATATATAACAAAGGAAAAGAGAAAAAAGATAAAAATATACAAAATAATTCTCTTGAAATGTTAACATACATAACCCCATTCAAATTAGGATGTATCAAAAACCCTATCAGCCCTAAAAAAACTGAAATATATGCTAAGAATTTACTTTTTTTAAAATTAAAATAAGAAACGACAATTGGAAAAAATAATGTACATACCATTATTTGGTAACTAATCAACATAACTTCAATAATATTATTACAAAAATTAGCAATTATTATCGCAGAAAAACCAAGAAAAATAGTAATTATTCTAGTATGTAATAAATTTATTGAAGAATTCTTTTTTTTAAAATCCAATGAAATATTTGAAGTAATAGCACATAGCAAAGAATCACCTGTAGAGATTATAGCACATAGAACTGCAAGTACCACAATAGAAACAATAAAACTATTAGATGTATTAATAAAAAAGTATATCATTTCATTACTTCCAGCAGGAATATTTTTAATACTTCTTGCAGCAATCCCAAAAATCAATGGTATAAAAGCAAATATTAAAAGTAATATTCCCGCTAAAAAAGCAGAAATATAAGCTGTTTTAGAATTTTTAGCCGAAAAAAATCTTTGAGCCATATCTTGCTCTATAAATACATATAAAAATGGAACTATTAAATAAGGTGCTAAAAGTGTTTTCTCTTTATTTACAATACAATTGAATAAATTATCAACTGAAAATTGTATATATTCATATTTATAAAAAAAATAATAAGCTGTAATTAAAATAAATACTATAAAGATAAATATAATCTGTACAACATCTGTATATACAACAGCTTTTAGACCACCTAAGACTGTATATAATATTAATACTATCCAAAATGCATAAAGAATTAATTCATTCTCAATCCCAAATGCTATAAGTAATTGTCTCGTTCCTACTATTAATGAAATTAATATTCCATAAAGAGATATTATTGATATAATAGATGTAACTTTCCTTAAAAATTTTGACTTATATTCTTTTTCAAATAACTCAGCTACTGTAGATATGTTTTTCTCCCTAAGTTGTTTCGCTCCAAATATTGAAATTGCAATTAAGCCTAAAGATAAACCTAGTGAATAAAATATTCCATAGATACCATATTTATATGAAAAATCTGATGTACCAAGGATTACTCCAGCTCCAATTTGTGTTGCAAGCAAAGACATGCATATAGAAGCAATACCTAACTTTCTATCAGCTAAGAAATAATTATCACCAGAGTGAACACCTTTAGATACATGATAACCAATGCCTATAAATGTAACTAAGAGTATTATTGAAAAAAATGTAAAATAATAAATCATACTTAATTATGATACTTATTATTTTTTAAACTTAATAGTTTGAACCAGAAGGTCTTCTAAAAGATTTATGCTTTCTTTTCCTTGCTTCAATGCTTTTTCTTAATTTTTTTTCAGATGGCTTTTCATAATGCCTCTTCTCTCTCATTATTTTAAAAACACCCTCTTTCTGTAATTTCTTCTTTAAAATTTTTAAAGAGTAATCTACATTATTAAATCTTACTTGAACTTCTACCAAAGTATATAATTAATTGTTATTTGTCCCACATAATAATACACATTGATAAATTTATCAATAGCTAGCCACAAACTTTCGAATTAATTTTGTATTATTTTTTTCTTTTATCCAAAATTGATACTAAATACCTTGCTATTAAATCAACTTCTAAATTCACTATAGAGCCTTTTTTTAAATGACATAAATTAGTATTTTTCCAGGTATGCGGTATGATATTTACACAAAAATATTTTTCCTCCACTTTATTTACAGTTAAAGATACTCCATGAATAGCAACAGATCCTTTATATGTAATAAATTTATATATTTTTTTTGGTAAATTTACTTTTATTATATGTGAATCACCTTCATTACTTATCTCTAAAATTTCTGAATAACAGTCAATATGACCTTGTACTAAATGTCCATTTAGTAGGTCCCCTAACTTTAGTGATTTTTCTAAATTAATTTCATATCCTTCACACCACATATCTATATTACTAACTTTTCTAGTCTCAGACGATACTTCAACAAAAAAACATTTTTCATATTTATTGATTACTGTAAGACAGATTCCATCACAACAAATTGAATCCCCTATTGATATTTCATTAATATTAAATTTTGTACCTATAATAATTTTCCAATCTGGTAAATTTTTATCAATATTCAATATTTTGCCAATATCTGTTATTATACCACTAAACATATCCAGTTATTGAATTATTGTTGCATTAAATCTAAAAATAGCTATCTTAAAGTTGGTTATTAGTCAAATTAATAATTAAATTTTAAAACATGAAAATATATCTTGATAGCTGCGATATAGAATTAATAAAAAAATATAAAGAATTAGGAATAGTTGATGGAATAACAACTAACCCTTCAATTATTGCAAAATCTGGCAAAGATTTTAAAAAAACTATAAATCAGATTTGCAGCTTAATTACTACATCTGTTAGTGTCGAAGTAATAGCAACTGATTTTGATAATATGCTTAAAGAAGCTGAAGAATTATCAAATTTAGCTCCTCAAATCACTATTAAATTACCCATCACAGAAGATGGCTTAAAAGCATGTAAAGTACTTTCCAATAAATCTATTGCTGTAAACATGACATTGTGTTTTTCGCCTACACAAGCATTACTTGCAGCAAAATGTGGAGCTACTTATGTTTCTCCTTTTATTGGTAGATTAGATGATATGGGCAGAGACGGATTAAATCTTATTTCTGATATATGTGCAATATTTGAGAATTATCCAGATATCTCAACTCAAATTTTAGCTGCTTCCATAAGAAATCCTATTCATTTTATTGAAGTTGCAAAACTTGGAGTTGATGTAATAACTTTACCTCCAAAATTAATTGATACTATAATTAATAACCCTTTAACAAATAAAGGGGTTGAAATTTTTCTAAATGATTGGAATAATATAAAAAAGTAACAAATTTAACAATGATTAAAATAGTAGCGGGGGTATTTTTGTTCATTCCTTTAATTGCAAACGCAACTGGTAATGTTTTTGATATATATAAGCAAAATATGGATTTTTTAACCAGAAATGATACTATTATTACACAAAATATTGCTAATGCAGATACTCCAAAATTTATACCTAAAAAATTAGAAAATAAAAGATCAACATTTAGTTATGATATAAAATTAGATACAACTAATCCTATGCATTTTCATGCAGAAGAAAGTAATTCTAAATATAAAGTGTCAAATGCTGAAATAATTGAAATAAAACCTGATGGCAACGCTGTAAGTATTGAAAATGAGTTGCTAAATAAGAATCAAAATTCAGTAAAACTTAATCAAGTTGCTAATATGTATAACAAAGCAAAAAATATGATGAGATATGCCATTACAGGAAGTATAAAATGATTTTTAAAACTTTAAAGACATTAACTATTATATCATTTATGTTAACTTATACATATACTTATGCACAATATGAAAGCGATGCTTTAAAAGCATCTATTAAAATTTCAGCAGCAGGAATGCAAGCACAAAATCAAAGACTTAAAGTAATTTCACAAAATATTGCCAATTCTAATGTTACAGGAAAAACTCCTAATGAAGATCCTTATAGAAGAAAAGTTATATTTTTTAAAAACGTTTATAACCCAAAATTAAAAACTAAAATATTAAAAATTGATTCTATTAGAGAGGATAAATCTGATTTCACACTAAAATATGAACCAAATCATCCAGCTGCAGATGCAAAAGGAATGGTAAAATATCCAAATGTTAATATCATTATTGAAACTGTTGATTCTAAGGAAGCACAAAGAACATTTGATGCAAATGTTAATTCTTTAGAAATTGCAAAAAGCAACCAAAATAAAATTCTTGAGTTAATGAGGTAATAATTATGACAACTTCTTCTATTAAAGCTACTTATAATCAAGCTGTAGATGCGTATAAAAGAACAAATAAAAATATAAAAACCACAGGTTTATCTTCTCAAAACTCTAAAACCAACAATATTAATTCAGGCACAGGAGTTTTATATTCAGGTGATAAAATTGATGTGCTATCTCAAGGAGTTTCTAAAGCACCTCAATTTTCTACTGTGATTCAAGAACTAATTAAGAGTAGAGTTCAAAAAGTAAAAAGTTCTGAAAAAGTTTCTTTAGATGCTATTAAAGGTAAAGCTGGAATGATAGAAGTTATGGCTGCAGTAAATGATTCAGAAGTTGCCCTGCAAGAAATAGTTACAGTTAGAGATAAAATTGTAGGTGCATATTTAGATATTTTAAAAATGCCTCTATAATCCTTATAAGGAGTAAATTAAATAAGCTGAAAATCAATCCAAGTTTTTTTTATTTAGTTATAATAATCATCAATAATAATATGAGTAGCATTTAACTGATCATTTAAACTTGTATCAATCACTTTTAAATCAAAAAAATAATCTTTATCACATTTCATTTGTACTTTCCAAAGATCTTGTTGCTTATCTTTATTCTTAGGCCTTAAAACATCATCGATTTTACTATACTCATATTTTCCTACTGGTAAAGACGGTATATAATACCCCTGCACATCATAACCTAAAGCAGTTAACTGACATCCAATATCATAATGATGCAAACCTATTAACATTAAGGACTTATCTACATCTGATTTAATTATATTATCAACAACAAACTTATTACGCATTACTCTATTTGAAATTTGTTCCATTGTATTGGACGCTGGTGGTGTGTCTACTGCTTTAAAGTCAATAGAATACTTTGATAAATTTTGTAAAAAATTTATATACTCTTTATATGCAGGCAATGTTAGATAATATTGCTGAACATATGGATCATTTTGATCTTTTAATTTTATTGTTTGCTCAACTAGTAAATATGATTGTATTGTACTTTCTTTTGTTTCCGTTATTGGTTGTTCAGCATAAAATGTTGTAACGTTTTCTTTTTGGAAAAAAGGCAATAGCTCATTCATAACTCTAGCAGGAGCTGGGTCATAATGTGCTTCAAAAAACATAAAAATTTTTTTTGAATTATGATCATTGGATTTCACAGCTGAATTATATTGATAAAAAAACCCTATTCCTATTGCTCCAAAAATTATTGATGCACTAAAATAATTTCTCATTTACTACCCTCATTAAGTGATTATAAACTTATTTATTAAATTATTATTGCACATTGTAATTAAATTACTTTAAGAAACAAGTTTTTTATTTTAGATATTATTTTTAGATATTATATATATTAAATTATTAGCTAAAATAATTACTCATAGTATTAATCCTGTATTATTTAAGCTACTGTAATATTTAATTATTCCATTTCTATTGTAGCAGGCGGTTTTGAAGTTATATCATAAACAACCCTATTAATTCCATGAACTTCATTAATAATTTGCCTGGCAATTGATCCAAGAATTTCATGAGGAATATCCACATAATCAGCAGTCATCCCATCAACAGATGTAACTGCCCTAAGCACACATATATGCTGATATGTTCTAGCATCTCCCATAACACCTACAGTTTTAACAGGCAATAAAGCAGCATATGCTTGCCATATTTGACTATATAAATTATGCTTCTTCAATGCGTTGATAAAAATGTAATCTGCCTTTCTAAGAATTTCACACTTCTCTTTTGTAACTTCACCAATAACTCTGATTCCCAATCCAGGCCCAGGAAAAGGATGTCTATTTAAAATTAAATCTGGAATATCTAGTTCTTTACCAAGCCTTCTTACTTCATCTTTAAATAATAGCTTAAGTGGCTCTATAAGTTTTAAATCACCAATATCTTTTGGTATTCCACCTACATTATGATGAGATTTAATAGTTACTTTTTTGCCTGTAGAAGTTGCAGCTGATTCTATTACATCTGGGTAAATTGTACCTTGTGCAAGATATTCAACATCATCAATTTCTTTAATAGCTTTTTGAAATGTTTTAATAAAAACTCTACCAATAATTTTACGTTTTTCTTCTGGATCAGTAACATTCTTAAGCTCTGATAAAAACCTTTCACTAGCATCAATAGTTCTTATTTGAAGATCAAAATTATCCTTTAAACTTTTTTCTACTTCTTCAACCTCATTATATCTTAAAAGTCCATTATCTACAAAAATACAATACAATTGTTTGCCAATAGCTTTATTAAGTAAAGTTGCAACAACTGTAGAATCAACACCTCCAGACAACCCAAGTACCACTTTTTTATGCCCTATCACAGCTTTAGTTTTATCTATTTGTTCATCTATAAATGAACCCATTTGCCAATCTTTTTTACACCCTGCAACCTTCGTCAAAAATGCATCAATTATATTTATACCATCTGGAGTATGATAAACTTCTGGATGAAATTGTATTCCATATATTTTTTTTGATTGATGTTGAATCACTGCATAAGGAGCTTTTTCAGTTTTTGCAATTACTTGAAAATCATTTGGTAATTTACTTATATAATCTCCATGACTCATCCAAACTTGATAAAAATCTCCAACTTGCCAAAAATCATCAAATAATACAGATTTTTTTAAAATTTCTAATTTAGCAGCGCCATAACTCCTAGACGTTGAGTTTGATACTATTCCTCCAAAATCCATGCATATACCTTGTTGTCCATAACAAATGCCTAAAATCGGAATATCTAAATCATAGATAATTTTTGGAATTTTTGGTGATTCGTTGTCTGTTATAGATTCACTACCACCAGATAATATTATAGCTTTTGGATTAAATTTCCTCACTTCTTCATCAGAAATTGAAAAAGGTTTAATTTCACTATATATATTTAATTCTCTAACTCTTCTAGTAATCAGCTGGGTGAATTGTGAGCCAAAATCTAATATTAGTACTTTATCATGATCTATCATATATTATTCTTATAATTTATTGCTGGCTCTGATTTATCCAAACTATGTATATGACCTTCTCTAATTCCTGCTGGAGTAATTTTGATAAAATTACAATTCTTTTTCATCTCATCAATGTTTTTATTACCTGTATATCCCATTGCAGATGTTAGGCCACCTAATAATTGGTTTAAAACTTCATTCATAGATCCTTTGTATTTTATATAACCTTCTACACCTTGAGGAACTAAGTTTACTTCTCCTTTTTGGAAATACCTATCTGCAGAACCAGATTTCATAGCTTCAACAGACCCCATACCTCTATATTTTTTATATTTCTCATTTTTAATATTAATAATTTTCCCTGGAGCAACATCAGTGCCAGCTAAAAGAGAACCCAACATAACACAATCAGCTCCTGCTGCAATTGCTTTAGCTAAATCACCAGAAAATTTTATTCCACCATCTGCAATTAAAAATGAATCTTTAGTTTTACATATTTCTGCAACTTCTAAAATTGCAGATAGCTGCGGTGATCCGACACCAGAAACTACTCTAGTTGTACAGATAGAACCTGGTCCTATCCCAACTTTTAAAGTGTCTGCTCCAGCGTAAAGCAATGCAAGGGCAGCATTTTTTGTTGCAATATTACCAGCAATTATTTCAGTACTTGGAGAAATATTTTTTATCTCTTTTATCGTATCTATTACATTTTGAGAGTGTCCATGAGATGTATCTATAATAATCGCATCTACATTAGCCTTAATCAATGATTTTGCACGCTTCAAAGCTTCTTCACCTGTGCCTACAGCTGCTAAAACTCTAAGTGAATTATTTGTATCAACACAAGCTTTATTATATTTAGTAATGTCAACCTCATATTTTTTTACCTTACTAACTTCTTGACACTGCAAATCAATACTTAAACTCTTATGAACAGCACCAATACCACCATTAAGAGCCATATTTATAGCCATCTTATGCTCTGTCACAGTATCCATAGCTGCAGATATTAAAGGAATGTTAAGTACAATTGATTTTGTTAACTTAGTTGTTAAATCTGCTTCTTTTGGAATAATATTAGAAAAATTAGGTTCAATTAAAACATCATCAAAAGAATAAAATTCTTTAATTTTTTTCATTTTTTAAACCTTGCATTTTTTTTTAGTATATATATTAATGATAATATAATAAATCACCATATAATAATAGCCAAAAATATTATGACAAGTAATTTCTTAAAAAATCTCACCACATTAACAAATGATATGATATTTCAATTGCCAATTTGCGATATACATGTTCATCTTCCCGGTGTAATTTCACCAAATATTGCTTGGAGTTTGGGGATTAAAAATAAGTTTATTACAATTAATAAAAAAGAAGATGGCATATATAGCTATTCCAGTGGTCCTAAATCTTTATCTATATTAGATCCTCATGAGCATTACATTGATATATTTAAGAATGATTTTAAGCTTGATACAAATGGAAATCCTATAAATTTAGAATATAATATTGATAACGAAAGCTTTAAAAGCTTTGATAGAATTATGGCTACAATTCAAGGACATAGACACCCTCCTGGTGGAATTCAAACTAAAGAAGACATGATTTTCTTACTCGACTGTTATTTAGAAGAATGTGTAAAGCAAAAAATATTTTATACAGAATTACAGCAAAATATAAAAATAGCTTATCTTTTATTTCCAAAAGATGATCAAAAGATAGCAAGAAAAAATTTATTTTTATTATTTAAAAATTCTATTGATAAATTTAAAGAAAAAGGAGTTCACCTAAGATTTTTACACTGCTTTAATAAAACTAAAGCAGCTGGAGATGATAAAAGTACTCATGAGCGAACTATAGAAGCTGCTAACTGGCTTGAAGAAGCCCAAAAAATTTCTCCTGATGTATTTGTTGGAATTCAATCAGCAGGACATGAAAAGGATGAATCTGGCTGGCCTATCCACCTTAAAGCAGGATATGAAAAAGTTAAAGATTTAGGCTTAGGATGTGAAGCACATGGTGGAGAGGGTATAGGTGTAGAACATATGTTTGATGTTGCAAGGTCTTTACCTATTACAAGATTAGCACATGGATTTCAGGTTATAGAAGATCATGATGTGATAAATTTTGTTAAACAAAAAGATATAACACTAATTATGATGCCTATAATTAATTTAAACCTAGGATTATGTGTTCATATGAAACAAATAAATGGTAAGCAAACTCCATGTTCCAAAAGCAAAGGTGGAAAAAAAATTCATATTAGAGATTTTTGGCAACACCCATTTTTTGAATTATTTAGAAAACATAAAATGAAAATAACATTAAGCTCTGATAATCCTAATATAGGTGGCATACCATTAAAAGAAACTATATTAATTATTGCTGGTCTTAATCAAAACTATCAATATCCAAATGAATTTACACCTATCAAAGCTGAAGAATTAGCTATCCTTTGTAAAAATGGTATTGATATTATATTTGCTGAAGATAAACTAAAACAAGATTACAATAAGCTTCTTAATAATTGGATCAAAGAAAATAATTTAAATCAGAAATTTATCAGTGATTATTATGCAATAAATTAAATTATATTTTTACATTGACTACTAATATCTGAAATTTATATATTTATCTTCACCTAATAATTTTTAACATGACACTTATATTAATTATTAGTTTATATCAATTATTTATTTAAGGTTTATATATACGGTAATTACTCCAATACTATAATAAAGCAAACTAAACAAATTTTATTTCGCAATAAAAATATCTTTTTTTCTAACAAAAGTTGTGATAGAAGGTCCTTGGGAATAAATTAATTGATGATAACATGGGAAGGAAAATCACTAGAAATCAATATGCATACAAATATACAGAAGATAATGAGAAGGATTCAAATATGTTTAAGGATTCAGCATCATTGGACTTTGCTTACAAATCAGATGACTTACTTCTAATTAATAAAAATAACACTCCTCTAAATCAATTATCTGCTGAAATAATTTTATCTAACTCACAAAAGATAATTTTAATTTGTACTATTATATTGCAATTAATTTTAATAAGATATTATGATTTTTTGAACATAATTTTTCAATTTTTTCATTTAATTGTACTGTTAAAATATGGAGTTATTGTTTTAAAAAGTACAAATAGAATATGAAAAATTTCTTAAGACCTTATACAATTTTATTACCTATTTACAAAGAAGAAAAAATTATTGAGCAACTAATTAGCGCTATAAAAGATTTAATATATCCAAAAAATTTACTTCAAGTTTTATGTTTAATTGAGAGTGATGATAATAAAACATTAAGCGCCTTATTAAAAATAAATTTACCAGATTATTTCTCAATTTTAATTGTAAAAGGAGAGGGACCAAAAACAAAAGTTCGTGCCTGTAATTTTGGTTTAAAATATACAACTGGAGATTATTTAGTCATTTTTGATGCTGAAGACATTCCTGAAAAGGGGCAATTACTCAAAGCAGCAAAAACATTTTATCAAAGTAACGATCCATACTTATCTTGCCTTCAAGCAAAATTAACTTTTTATAATTATAATACCAATACTTTAACCAGATTATGTACTTTGGAATATTTTTTTCATTTTAACTTTATTTTACCTGCTTTTTCTAAATATGAAATTCCAATACCTCTAGGAGGAACAAGCAACCATTTAAGAACCAGTATTTTAAAAAGAATAAATGGTTGGGATGAATATAATGTAACAGAAGACGCAGATTTAACTTACAGATTATATAAAAACAATTTTAAAATTAAAATGTTAAATAGTTACACATCTGAAGAAACTGTAGTAGATATCAAATCATGGATTAAACAGCGTTCAAGATGGATTAAGGGGCATATTATTACTTTTTTGGTTCAAAGCAGAACAATATTTAATATTAATACTAAGGCTAATTCTATAAAATATGTTTTTAGTTTATACTACTTTATGGGCATAACATCCATCTTATCACTTTTTCAATTTTACTGGCCAATATTGCTATACTTTTTTATATATAATACGCCTTCAAAAGTTAATATATATTTATCTATCACCAACTTTTTACTTTATATTTATTGCTATTTAAAAATTCCTCTTTCTTTATTATTAAGTAAGAATAAAATACTTCCAAAAACACTTATTAAATACTGCTTTATTTTTCCAATATACATTTTTTTATATACATTACCTTCACTAATAGCTATCAAACAATTAATATTTAAACCCTATAAGTGGGAAAAAACTAATCATGGAAACAATTTATATAAAAAAACAAATAATAATTAAGATATTTGATAGATTTGGTTGCGGGGGCAGGATTTGAACCTGCGACCTTCAGGTTATGAGCCTGACAAGCTTCCGGGCTGCTCCACCCCGCGATAAGATTTTAAAGACTAGGAATTAATAGCATATTAAAATCGTAATATCAAATTAAAACCTAAAATTAATTATTTATTTCTTATTTAATATGTTCTTTACAAGCTTAGAAATTTTATTTTCAATTTTAAATTTATTTGGTATGTTCAATTTTTCAAAAACAAAAGCTATTGTTCCAATTAAAATACTATTAGTTTCAGCTGCAATCTTTTTTTGTTTTTCAGGGGATAATCCTTCTATAGTTATCATATTATGAATTCTATCAATTTGCTTTATAAACAACGCTTCATTATCCTTTACATTAATTAAATTAGCAATAACATCATCAAATGGAATTTTAATTTTTTCCCCATTAATAAAACTTACTCTGGTTAATCTATCAACAATTTGAGCAATCCTTGAATTAAAATTTTCTCTCACATCATCTAACGTACATTCTGTATCTTCAACAATATCATGAAGTATGGCAGCTATAATAACATCAGTTTTAAAGTAATATTCAGCTGCAATTTCTGCAACAGTAAGTGGGTGCGAATAAAAAGGCTCTCCTGTTTTTCTAGTTTGCCCATCATGCCATTTTTTTGCAAAAATAATAGATTTTTCAATAAACTTAATATTAACTTTTCTTCTAGCAATCTTGTTTAGATTAACTAATTTAGTAAGTAAGGATTTTGAAAAATCACAATCTAAATTATAAAGTTTGTATTCCTCACTCATTATATAATTATACTGATTTTCATCTAATCCAGTATCTGCATTAATTGGATCATCCTCAGGATAATTATCAAATCTACCCGCATTTTTTTCTATTTTTTCCATATATTTTACAGCTAACCAGTAACATATCATACCTGGTATACAAATAAGCCAAATGCAAAAATCGCCTATAAAAACTTTTGAAAATTCTAATATGATAGGTGCAACACCATAACCAATAACTGAAGCAATCCCAAATGCAATTCCCAAAATCTTAAATCGTTTTGATATAGGTATATGCTTAAAACAAGTTAATTCTGTAGGGCTTGTAAAACTTGGAAATAATAAAACCAATAATTGCAAAAAAATTAACGATATTAAATTATCAGTTATTTTAAATAAATAAGGTAAAGATAATACTACTATCGAAGAAACTATTATACTTACTTTAGCTAACTTTAAAGGGTGAAATTTTTTTAATAATGGTATTACTAATAATAAAAATATCAAATGTAGTGCACTAAATTTAAGATTTTGGGTGATAACTTGTTCACTATTCATTCCTAATTTCACTTTCATAAACGGCACGGTATAAATATAAGCTATATAAAAATAGATCGCAAAAGGCAGATGCATAATAAAATAACTAAGAACTATTTTTTTATCTAATTTTTCTTTAACAATATTAGAATTTATTAGTGTATTGTTGTTTTGCTTCTCTAATTCAGTTTGAATTCTAAGTCTTTTTTTATAATCTATAAATTCAGGTGTTTCTCTTAATTTTGTTCTAGCTACAATACCTACAATTGCTATAATAGCACCAATCCAAAATGCTATTCTCCAATCAAATGCAATAGAAGTTGCAAAATAAGCAACTAGAAGTGCAAATGATCCCCCTAACTTAGACTGAATATTTATGATAGATGTGCATATATAACTATATGGAGGCTTTAAGGACTCCATTATATAAAGCTGGGCCCCTAAAATTTCTCCCATTGAAGTAAAACCTTGAAGCATTCTACAAAAAATTACTGTAAAACTAGCCATAATACCAATATCTGAATATGTCTTTAAATTTGCCATGATTATACAGCAAATAGCCATTAATATTGTAGTAATTATAACCGTATTTTTTCTTCCAATATGATCCCCTACCCACCCTACTATAAAACCACCTACTGGCCTAAGGATAAATGTTGAGCAAAATGTAAATATTGTCACAAGCTTTGTCGTAAAAGAATCTGTTTGAGGAAAAAACAACTCATTTAAGAGAACTGCCATATGCACATACAGCATTAAATCAAAATACTCTAAAAAAGTACCTATAGAAAGCAATAATACACCTTGATTTTGCTCTTTACTTAATACTTTATTACTTGACACCTAAGTTTATTCATAATCACACACATATGTAAATTGTGAAATAAATTTATCTTATAAGCAAGCTTTTTATCTAATTAAAGTCTCACCAGACATTTCAATTGGCTTTGGAATTTTTAATATATCTAAAATTGTTGGTGCAATATCAGATAATTCTCCATTTACTAATTTTATTTTTTTATTCCCAAAATAGATTAGTGGCACATCATTTATTGTATGCGATGTTTTAATTTGATTACTATTTACTTCATACATTTCTTCTGCATTTCCATGATCAGCAGTAATTAATAATTCAACATCTTTTTCTTTACAAATATTTAGAAGCTTTCCTACACACTGATCAATAGTACTACAAGCTTTAATAGTCGCTTGTAAATCACCAGTATGACCAACCATATCAGCATTAGCATAATTAACACATATAAAATCAAATTTCTTATTTTTTATTGATTCAACAAGCTTATCCGTTATTTGATAAGCTGACATTTCAGGTTTTAAATCATAGGTTTTAACTTTTGGAGAATCAACTAAAAGCCATTTCTCACCATCAATTTGCTTCTCTCTTCCACAATTAAAAAAGTAAGTTACATGTGCATATTTTTCTGTTTCAGCAACTCTTAATTGTGTTAAACACTTGTTAGAAAGATACTTTCCTAAATCGTTCTGTATTTTCAATGAAGGTAATACTTCTTCAATAATATTTTTAAATTTACTAGAATATCTAACCATAGAAGCAGCATAAGAAAGATTTAATTCTTTAACTTCAAATTTATCAAAATTATTTAAAACTAAAGACTCCGCAATCTGCCTTATTCTATCAGCTCTAAAATTTAAAAATAATAATAAATCTTGATTATTTATCCCAGAAAATGATTTTTTATGAGCTGGCCTTATAAATTCATCGGTTATACCTTCACTATAACATTTTTTAATATATTCATGTACATCATTATATACCGATGTATCTCTAGCAACTATCGAGTTATAAGCAAGCTTTATTCTATCCCATCTACAATCTCTATCCATAGCATAATACCTACCACTAATTGATGTAATTTCAATGTTATGCTCGGATAATTTTTTAATATACTTTAGTGCACCTTTAGGAGATGAATCTCTACCATCTGTAAATGCATGTAATTTCACCTTTATATTATTTTTATCTAAAAAACTTGCTAGTTCCACTATATGATCCACATGAGAATGTACACCACCATCAGAAATCATTCCTAAGATGTGGCAAGTTTTATTAAAAGATTTATTAACTAAATTTTTTATAATATTATTTTCACCAAGCTTGTGGTGATTTTTAACTAAATTATTTATCCTTACTAAATCTTGAGGAATTACTCTACCGGCTCCTATTGTCATATGACCTACTTCTGAATTACCCATCTGCATAGGTGGCAATCCTACACTTTCACCACATGTCTTAATTAAACAATTAGGATAACAAGATAATAAATAATCAATATTAGGAGTATTGGCCAATTTTATAGCATTGTTATTTTTATCATGTGATATACCCCATCCATCAAGAATACATAAAATTATTTTAGTTTTGTTTTCCATTAATCTCCTATTGGCAATTTTATTATTACTTTTAATCCACCTAAATGACTTTTAGCAAGTGATATTGTTCCTCCATGTGTATTAATTATATTTTTTGATATTGCAAGCCCTAGACCAAAACCTTGCTTAACTTTTGAATCTAATTTTTTAAACGGTTCAAAAGCTTTTTTGTATTCTTTTTGCTCAATTCCAGGTCCATCATCTTCAATTGTTAAAATTGTTTCTTCAGAAGCTTTTGATAAACTGATGCTGACTTTTTTATAACAGAATTTAATGCTATTATCAATAACATTAGTTAAAGCTCTTTCCACAGCATTAACTCTTATAGTAATAAATAACTTATTTTGATTAGTGTTATTAGTAAAAACTATTCTATTATCATTTAATAATTTCAAGGTATTTTTGATCATTTTTATAATGTCAAAACTTTTATTATCTTCATTTCCTTCCTCTTTAGCAAATGTCAAATAACTGTTAATCATATCCTCAATTTTTTTCATATTTATATTAATTGCTTCAGTATAATTATTTTTATTCATTAAAGATAATTGTAATTTTATTCTTGTAATTGGTGTCCTTAAGTCATGTGCAATATGAGCAAGCATCTCTGTTCTATTTTTTATTTGCTTTAAAATTCTTTTTCTCATCTTTAGAAATGATAAACCAAGTGATCTAATTTCATTTGCACCAGATGGTTTAAAATAAAACAACCTACCTTGCCCAAAATCTCTAGCAGCTTTATTTAATTTAACAATTGATTTAACTTGGTTTTTCATAAAAAATAATGATATTAAACCAAATAAAATTGAAGTAGTTAATATCCAAAGAATAAAGATATATGTTGTTGGATTCTTTATTTTACCAGTTGAAAAATCCAGCTGAAGAATATTTTTGTTGTTAACATGTACTTGAACTCTAATTTTAGAAAATTTTTCAATATAACCTATATCTGATTTATAATAAATTTCTTTATCTATCTTTCTTCTTAAACTTAGTAATGACCTGTCTTTAATCATACCTTGATATTCTGAATTATTTGCAAATGAAATATCAAACCCTAATTTATTTAAATTACTTAAAATACCTCTATTATCACCATATAAGTTATAAATATTTATAATCGTATTAATTTCTTGAACAACAATATTTTCCATATTATTTGAAACACTTCCCCAATGTCGTTCATAAAAAATAGTTATCGTAACAATTTGAATAATGACTATAGGCAATAAAATCATTAATAAAAATCTATTGTATATAGAGCTTGGAAGTAAGTTCACTTAAATATCTATAAAAATTACACTGTTTTATATAATATATACTGTTCTATTTCAAATTTTACATAAAATCTATTTTAATATTAATGAACTATTATTATTAATTTTTTGTATTTTGAAAACTATTTTAGGTATAAATTTTAAATTAAAAAAATACTTAAAATTGTTAATAAAAATTTAACATAAAGCTTGAATATTTTGCTTGCAATACAATAAGATTAGCTATACTATCACCCATGACATGAGGAGCAGTATCTAATTGGTCACTTTCACACACATCCCCTCACTACTTTTCTCTGCTTCTCTTGTCACATAATATAATAAGACGAAAAAATAATTATTAACTAATTATACTTTCGCTCTTCTTAACATTATTGTACAAAACTTTTTATAAAATTGCAACTTTATAAAAAATAATAATATTCTTTTATTCATTGATAAGAGCTACTTTATAATTTATTATCGTGTTTATAAATACTAATTATTAAAAAACATATATGTCTGTTATTAAAGATATTTCAATAGCTTTAGCTAATGTTGCTGTCAAAGTATATGGTGTTTTCTACAATTATGATACAGATGTAGAAGTTAAAAAGGGAGTTAAACATAAAGATAATGAACCAGAAATTAATAAAAGTTTTTGGGCTAAAACAAAAGCTAGATTATGGGATGTAGTTGATTTCTTTTTTGGCCCATCTACTCTAAAAGTAATAAGTTTTTTGTCAATTGGCTTTTTACTTTTGAGCCCATTTGGACCCTTAGCAATTGGAATAGCAGCAACAGTTTCAGTATTAACTTTAGGATTAGGTATAGTAATAGAAGGAAAGAATTTAAAAGATTTAAGAGTTCAACAAAAAGAAGCATTAGCACTAGAAACTATAACAGAATTACATAAAGAAAAACTAGAAACATTAGATAAAACTCCTGAACTAAAATCTATATTAGATGAAATGCTCAAACAAGAGCATAAATTAGATGGAAAAGACAAAACATTGAAAATCAAAAATATTTTACAACATTTTCCTGAAGCATTAATACCTCTTGTAGGTAACATTATGACCGGTAATCTAATTTCCATTGGAGCAGGTGGATTTTGTGTAATGGTAGGAGCAGTCTCAGCTGTCAATGAACAAAAGTCTTTTAGTAAACAACGAGACGAAATGTATAACATAATACAAACTAACAAAGATATATTAAGAGAAAATGGAGGTTTAAGCATTGATTATCCACAAGGCTCAGGTTTAGATTTTTTAAAAGGCTGCATCAGGGATACAGAAGCTGAAATACAAGCAATAAAAAATATACAGGCTAAAATTGAAAATGGAGAAATTGATATTAATAAACCAGAACAGGTGAAAAAACAATTTAAAGCAGAATTAAGCCAAGTAAAAAAAGATTTAGAAGCAAGATCAAGCAAAGCTGATGACCCTAAATTGGAAGTCCACAGCCTAAATTACTATACAAAAAAGGCTTTTTTTGCCAGCTTTTCTTATGATCGAAGTAGAGAAATTTTTGCCCCACTTGCTCATTATAAAGAAGAGAAACATACAGAATTTAGAGATTTTTATAAAGATAGAGTTAAAGGAAAAATTGTAAACACTCCAAGCAAACAAGCACAAAAAGATAAAGATATTTCTACTAAAAGGTCATTTGTTGAAAGTTTAACTCAAAAAAGTGAATTACATGGTAGAAGTATAAGGACTTAATAAATAATGTAATTCTTTATCTTTAATTTCATTTCCTTAGAATAATACAAAACATCTTCTAATGAAGTAATTTTAACCGACGTTGCTTTACTTACTGAACCTTGGATTAGTTTGTTTATTCCTAAAAAACTTATTTTTTTTTGAAGAAATGTTTCAACTGCAATTTCATTTGCAATGTTAAAAGTAATTAATGCATAACTACCAAGTTTATAAGCTTGTTTTGCTAAATAAAACAATGGAAAACGCTCTTGTGTAATTTTTTGAAAATTTAACACACCTATTTCAGCAAAATTTAGTTGAGTATAATTAAATTTTATTCTTTTTGGATATTCAAACACGGTTGAAATTGATGTCTTCATGTCATGATATGCCATTTGAGAAAGGACTGAACCGTCTGAATAATATACCATACCATGAATTATTGACTCTGGATGAATTATTGCATCTACCTTATCAATATCTAAGTTAAATAATTTACAGGCCTCTATCACTTCAAGCCCTTTATTTACCATATTAGCACAATCAACAGAAATTTTAGCACCCATTTTCCAATTAGGATGGCATGCAGCTTGTTCTGGAGTGATAAACTTTAACTCCTCAATATTCTTATTTAAAAATGGACCACCTGAAGCAGTAAGAACAATTTTATCTATGTTTTCTCTGTTATTTTCTTCAAATACTTGAAATATTGCATTGTGCTCTGAATCAAGTGGTATAATTTTAGTAAAGCTCTTTTTTGCTTTATTAATTATAAAATCTCCAGCACAAACTATACTTTCTTTATTTGCAAGACCAATTACTTTAGAATTTCCAATAGCTTTCATAATTGGTTTAATTGCTATCATCCCCATAATACCAACAATGGTAATGTCATATTGTAAACCAGACATATTTATGAGTTCTTTATGACCAGAAAAAATATTTATATCATAGCCACTAAGCAACTCTTTTAATTCCTTATATTTACTCTCATCACATATCACTATATTCTTAGCTTGAAACTTTATTGCCTGTTCAGCCAGCTTTTTAGCATTTTTATTTGCTGTAATTGTAGTTACTTCATATTTACCTTTATATTGATCAATCAAATCTAAAGTGTTGCAACCAATACTACCAGTTGAACCTAAAATGCATATTTTCTTTTTCATAATTTAAATAAAAATTATTTAAACCTTAAGAGAAGATAAAAAAATATTGATGCTAAAAATATACTATCCATTCTATCTAATACTCCACCATGTCCTGGTATAATATTACCACTATCCTTTACACTAAATTTTCTCTTAAAATATGATTCCATCAAATCCCCAACTTGCCCTATAATACCTAACAAGCTTAAATAAAACCCAAAAATAATAGCAAACGCAGAAAGGAAAATATGCTTTAACATAATAATTGCTACTATATTAGGGATAAAAAACGTAATTACTATACCCCCGATTAATCCTGCCCATGTTTTTTTAGGACTAATTTTTGGACACAATTTCGGCCCACCAATCAATACACCTGCAAAATAAGCAGCAGAATCAAACACCCAAATACTCAAGAGTAATATCATAATTTTAAAATATCCTTCATCATATAATCTTATATATCTAAGTGATATCATAGAGAACCCTATATAAATTAATATTGGAAATATCCACGTCATTTTTTTTAACAGCGATATTTTTTTATCATTGTTAACAATCATGATAACTTCATATGTTGAAATTATAAATATTAATCCTAAAAACGAATCAAACAAAACCCCTCCTTCCATAATTATATAAAGTACAATTGGAATTAATACTAAAGCAGTTATCACTCTCTTAAATAAGTTATTATTAAGTATTTTACTTACCATATTTCCTCTCTCTTTTATTAAAATCTTCTATTGAATCAAGCAAATCCTGTTTTCCAAAATCTGGCCAACACTTACTTGTAAAATAAAGTTCTGTATAAGCAATTTGCCAAAGTAAAAAATTACTTAATCTTTTTTCTCCACTTGTCCTAATCAATAAATCAGGATTTGGTATTTGATGAGGATTTATAATAGACTCAAATAATTCTTCAATATTATTTTTATTTACAGATTCCTTATGATATTGTTCATTAAATTTTAAAATTGATCTAGTAATTTCATCTCTTGCACCATAACTCATGGCAATAACTAAGCAAAAACTGTTTTGCGATGATCTATCTTCAGCACTTTTCATAGCTATTTTTATATCTTCATCTAATTTTGAATGGTCACCAATAAAAATAATTCTTATATCTTCTGCAATCAATTTTTCAATGTCTTTTTTTAAATATTCACGAAACATATTCATAAGCTTTACAATTTCATCTTTGGGTCTCTGCCAATTTTCAAGTGAAAATGCATAAAGTGTTAGATACTCAACACCAAGCTTTTTTGAATATTTTATGATACATTGCGCAGATTTAATTCCTTTTTTATATCCAAAAGATTTTGGTAAATTTTTTTGCCTTGCCCATCTACCATTACCATCCATAATTATTGCTATATGCTTAGGAATATTGTTTTTCTTCATTAAATTCTTTAAATCAATTCTAAAAATTCTGCCATTATCTTTTTTACACCTTCCTTCTCAAAAAACACCTCTGTTATATCTTCTTCTTTAGATAACACAATACCTTTACCAAATTTAATGTGTTTTACTTTTGTTCCAACCCCAAATTTTTCTTTTTTTGTTGAACTAATAAAATTTTGCTGCTTAACTTCTTTAAATGAGTGTAGGTTATTTTGATTTAAAGAATTATTAAAGTAATTATTTACTATCTCATAACTACCTTTGGGTAGTTCATTAATAAACCTTGATATTTCTGAAATTTGTAAATCTCCATATATTCTTCTATAACAAGTATATGAGATTGATAAATCTCTTTTAGCTCTTGTTATTGCTACA